>CAMLDO010000029.1 GCA_946478865.1 uncultured Methylobacillus sp. | reverse complement strand
TTTGAAGCATGGTGGGCGGTACTGGGATCGAACCAGTGACCCCTGCCGTGTGAAGGCAGTGCTCTACCGCTGAGCTAACCGCCCCGTATCGGGGAAGGCGCGTATTAAATCATAGTGGCCTCAGCGGGTCAAATCGGAATTGGCGGCGGCGCATGATAAAATCCGCGCCTTCTCACCATTTACACTTCTTCCCATGACTGTACGTACTCGTTTCGCTCCCAGCCCGACCGGTTTCCTGCATATCGGCGGCGCGCGCACGGCTTTGTTTTCCTGGGCCTATGCCCGCAAGCACGGTGGCAAGTTCATCCTGCGCATCGAGGATACCGACGTGGCACGTTCCACGCCGGAAGCGGTGCAGGCGATTCTGGACGGGATGAACTGGCTGGGGCTGAACTGGGATGAGGGTCCGTTCTACCAGATGCAACGCATGGACCGGTACAAGGAAGTTATCGGCCAGCTGTTGGAATCTGGCAAGGCCTACTATTGCTATACCTCGCCCGAAGAGTTGGCGCAGATGCGCGAGGCGCAAATGGCTGCGGGACTCAAGCCGCGTTATGACGGCACTTGGCGGCCGGAGGAGGGCAAGGTGCTGCCTACTCCGCCGAGCGGCGTGCAGCCAGTGGTGCGATTCCGCAATCCATTGAGCGGGATGGTGGCCTGGGACGACCAGGTCAAGGGACGCATTGCGATTTCCAATGATGAGCTGGACGATTTCATTATC
Organism: uncultured Methylobacillus sp.; assembly: GCA_946478865.1. The sequence continues at coordinate 25,416 of CAMLDO010000029.1, read as the reverse complement.
GCGCGTGCCGACGGCACCCCAACCTATAACTTCTGCGTGGTCGTGGACGATTGGGACATGGGGATTACCCATGTGATTCGCGGCGACGATCACGTCAACAATACTCCGCGGCAAATCAATCTGCTGCATGCGCTTGGAGCTCAGGTGCCGCTGTACGCTCACTTGTCGATGATTCTGGGCGATGACGGGCAGAAGCTTTCCAAACGGCATGGCGCGGTCAGCGTGACGCAGTACGATGACGACGGGTATCTTCCCGAGGCCGTGCTCAACTATCTGGCGCGTCTAGGCTGGTCGCATGGAGACGACGAGATCTTCAGCATGACGCAGTTTTGCGAATGGTTCGGGCTTGATCACATCACGCCTTCCGCAGCGCAATTCAATACCGAGAAGCTCAACTGGCTGAATGCCCATTACATCAAGCTGGCCGATGTGACGATGCTTGCGGGCGAGGTGAGCAAGAGGCTGGGCAAACGCGGCATCTCGACGGAAGGCGGGGCGGACGTGCAAGGGGTGGTCGAGTTGTATCGCGAGCGAGCCTCTACGCTGAATGAGTTGGCTGATGCGGTCGAGTATTTTTACCAGCGTATTCATCCTGCCCAGGAAGTGCTCGACAAACATCTGACGCCTGAAGCGCGACCCATCATGCAGGCATTGGCTGGCAGATTGAGCAATGTCGAGTGGACTACGGAAGCCATCCATGCCGAAATCGAGCATGCGGTTACCTCCAATGGCCTCAAGTTTCCCAGGGTGGCGATGCCCTTGCGCGTGATGGTGACCGGCGGCGCTCAATCTCCCAGCATTGATGCCGTCATGGCATTGCTGGGCAAGGATGAGACTCTGCGACGCTTGGCTGAGTATCTGGGCTGATCAGAAGTCTACGGTTTCGCCTTGCTCGGCTGCGCGTACCTTCCAGCCCAAACGTTCGTTGATGATGTTTGCGAACTGAATAGCAGTAGCAGATTCGCCGTGAACGACGAAGGTCTGGGCGGGACTCTGTTTGAAGTGGCTCAGCCAGCCGAGGAGTGCAGCCTGATCGGCATGTGCCGAAAGGCCGCCTATCGTATGAATGCCTGCTCTTACCGGGATTTCCTCGCCGAATATTCGAGCTAGTCTGGCACCGTCCACCAGTCGGCGCCCCAAGGTTCCTTGTGCCTGGAATCCCGTAAAGACGATGCTGCATTCCGGCCGGTGAAGGTTGTGCCGCAAATGGTGTTTGATGCGTCCCGCATCGCACATGCCGCTTGCGGAAATGATGATGGCGCCTGAGCGCACTTCATTAAGCGCCATCGATTCCTCGACGTTCTGAATGAAGCGGATATCCGGCATTTCCTTGCGACGCTCCTGCCCCCAGGCATACAAGGCTTGCGCTTCCTGATTGAAGAGCTCGATATGACGCAACGTGATTTCGGTGGCGGAAAGCGCGAGCGGCGAATCGACATATACGGTCAGGTTGTGCAGTCGCCGTTGCCGGGTCAGATCGATCAGCAGGTAGAGGATTTCCTGTGTGCGGCCGACAGTGAAGGCCGGCATGATGACGTTGCCGTGCTTGCGATGAAGTGTGTCTTCGATGACGTTTACAAATTCGTCGAGCGTGTCGTCCAGATTTTTGTGCAGCCGGTTGCCGTAAGTCGACTCGATGAGCAGTACGTCTGCCTGTTCGATGGGGGAGGGGGTGCACAGAATGGGGCGGCCCGGTTGGCCCAGGTCGCCAGAAAACACGATTTTTTTGCCTTCAGCCCATACTTCTATGATGGCTGAACCGAGAATATGTCCCGCATCGTGAAATTTTGCACGTACGGTTGGAGCAGGTTCGACCGGGGCGTCATACGTTATCGGATGGAGCAGCGAGAGCGCGACTTCGACATCCTGGAGCGAGTAGAGGGGCTGCTGTGAGTCATGGGATATGCCGCGATGCGAAGCATGTTTCGCTGCCCACTCCGCCTCCTTGGCCTGAATATGCGCGCTGTCTCGCAGCATGACTTCAAGCAACTCGGCGGTGGCTTCGGTTGTATAGATGGGGCCACGGAAGCCAAGCGCTGCGAGCCGGGGAAGCATGCCGGAATGATCGATGTGAGCATGAGTCAGCAGAACGAAATCGATGGAGGCCGGGTCGAATGACGGGAAACGCTGGTTTTTGAGTTCCGCTTCGCGTCCACCCTGGAACATGCCGCAATCGACAAGAAAGCGTTTCCCGGAAGTTTGAACAAGAAAGCACGAGCCAGTAACTTCGCCGGCCCCGCCACAAAATGTTAATTGCATCAGATCACTTGATTTTTGTGAATTAGACTTTATTTAATGTTACTCGGAATAGTCCTATTGGATATAGCCTCCGATAGCTATTTCGCGTAAAGTTTCACTAACAACTAAAGCTCCAGAAAAGGAGAGCACAATGAGCACCAAAGGGCAGACTTTACAAGACCCCTTTCTGAACGCGCTGCGTAAGGAGCACGTCCCCGTATCGATCTATCTGGTCAACGGTATCAAGCTGCAAGGCCAGATCGATTCTTTCGACCAATATGTGGTTCTGCTCAAGAACACAGTCACTCAAATGGTCTACAAGCACGCGATCTCCACCATCGTCCCCGGGCGCGCCGTGAGCATTCCGCCGGGTTCTTCCTCCAGCGAGGACTAATGCCGGGCGGAAGGAATGTTTGATCGTCCGCAGGGCGGAGAATCTGCTGTACTCGTCAGCCTCGATTTTGGCGAGGCTGACTATGCCGAAAGTCTGGAAGAGTTGCGTCAACTTGCCTCCACGGCAGGGTTGAGTGTACGCGCTTCCGTCGAAGGCAAGCGGCCCAAGCCGGATGCCACCTATTTTGTCGGTAGCGGCAAGGCAGACGAGGTTGCAGCGACTCTAAGTGCTACCGAATCGCGCGTAGTCGTTTTCAATCATGATCTTACGCCTTCCCAGCAGCGCAATCTCGAGCGTAAGCTGGAGTGTCGTGTCGTCGATCGTACCGGGCTGATTCTCGAAATTTTCGCGCAGCGAGCACAGAGTTTCGAGGGCAAGCTGCAGGTCGAACTGGCTCAATTGGAGCATTTGTCTACTCGACTGGTCCGCGGCTGGACTCACCTTGAACGGCAAAAGGGCGGTATCGGCATGCGTGGCGGTCCGGGTGAAACCCAGATCGAATTGGACCGCCGCATGATCCGCGAGCGCGTCAAGAGTCTCAAGGAGCGACTGGGCAAGCTGAAGCGTCAGCGCGGCATTCAGCGTCGTGCGCGCCGTCGCTCCAATGTGATGTCTGTCTCGCTTGTAGGCTATACCAATGCCGGCAAGTCGACGCTGTTCAATCGTCTGACCCAGTCCGGCGTATATGCCGCCGACCAGTTGTTCGCTACTCTGGATACCACCTCCCGCAAGGTATTCATCCCCGAAGGCGGTCCCGTGGTGCTCTCTGATACCGTCGGTTTCATCAAGCATCTTCCGCATGCGTTGGTCGACGCCTTTGGCGCTACTCTCGAAGAAGCGGTGCAGGCAGATCTCTTGTTACATGTGATCGATGTGTCCAGTTCCAGTCGGGATGCGCAAATCGAGCAGGTGGATCGTGTGCTGGCTGAAATCGGTGCCGATCAGGTGCCGCAATTGCTCGTGCTCAACAAGATAGACCGCGCAGGCATGGAGCCCGGGATGGAGCGCGATGAATATGGTAGAATCCACAAGGTTTGGGTTTCTGCGCAGTCCGGCGCAGGAATGGAGCTTGTACGTCAGGCGCTGGCGGAGCATCAACGCGCGTTGATGGGCCCCTCGTATACTGTCAACGCAGTCGCGTAAGCACACATAAATCGGAGTTTTTCATGGCATCAAATGACCCGGGCTGGGGCTCACGCAATAACGATGGTCCGCCCGATCTGGATGAAATGTTGCGCCAGTTCAGCCGCAAGCTGAACGGTCTGTTCGGCAAAGGCCCATCCCGCAATCCGTCGGACGGTCCCGGTACTGTTGCCATTATTCCCATCCTCGTTCTCATCCTGCTGATCTGGATGGCGACGGGTTTCTATATTGTCGACCAAGGGTCGCGCGGCGTCGTTCTGCGTTTCGGCAAGCACGTCGAAACCACGATGCCCGGTCCGCGCTGGCACTGGCCATATCCTATCGAAAGCCGTCACGTCGTCGTGATGGAGCAGGTCCGCACGCTGGAGGTCGGTTATCGCACTCCTGAAGGTGCCTCTACCCGTACCCGCGAGTTGCGCGAGTCGCTGATGCTGACTGATGATGAAAACATCATCGATCTGCAGTTTGCAGTGCAATACAACATCAAGAGTCCTGAAGATTTCCTCTTCTACAACCGTGATGTGGAGCAGGCTGTGCGCGGCACTGCTGAAACCGCGATCCGTGAAATCGTTGGCAAGAACAAGATGGACTTCGTGCTCTACGAGGGGCGCGAGGAAATCGCAGCGCTGGCGCATAGACTGATGCAGCAGATTCTCGATCGTTACAAGTCGGGTATCAATATCGTTAATGTCAACATGCAGAATGCCCAACCGCCCGAGCAGGTTCAGGCTGCCTTCGATGATGCGGTCAAGGCCGGGCAGGATCTGGAACGTCAGAAAAACGAAGGCCAGGCTTACGCCAACGACATCATTCCGAAGGCCCGCGGTACGGCTGCCCGCTTGCTGGAAGAAGCAGCGGGTTACAAGGTGCGCGTGATCAACGAGGCGCAGGGCGATGCCAGCCGCTTCAATCAGGTTCTCAGCCAGTACGAAAAGGCGCCGGAAGTCACGCGCCGCCGTCTCTTTCTGGATGCACAGGAAAAGATTCTTTCCAGCGTGAGCAAGGTGGTCGTCGACCAGAAGGGCGGCGGCGGAAATCTGTTGTATCTGCCGCTTGACAAGCTGATGGCTACTGCGGAAGCAACGCCGGTGCAGCCCGCAGCGTCGACTCCTGCTGCACAGCCCGCGGATGAACTCAATGCGCAACGCTCGCGTGAAGCGTTCCGCAGTCGTGAAAGGGAGAGCCGGCCATGAGAAATACCGGGGCCGTACTGATTGGTTTGATTGTCGCGCTGATGCTGCTCAGCATGTCGGCCTTTACGGTCGATCAGCGCGAATATGCAATGGTGTTCCGCCTGGGCGAAATTGTTTCGGTGAAAAAAACGCCGGGACTGTATTTCAAGATGCCGCTGGTGGAAAACGTACGTTACTTCGACAAGCGGATCTTGACGCTGGACTGGGGTGAGCCGGACCGCTTCATTACCAGTGAGAAGAAGAACGTTCTGGTCGATTCCTTCGTCAAGTGGCGTATTGCCGACCCGGCAAAGTTCTACGTGTCCGTGCGCGGTGGCGATGAGGCTCAGGCTCAGGCTCGTCTCGCTCAAACCGTAAATGACGGCCTGCGCGCCGAGTTCGGTAAGCGTACGATCCACGAGGTCGTGTCTGGCGAGCGCGACAAGATCATGGAGATTCTGCGTCAGAAGGCCGATAAGGAAGCACGCCAGATGGGCATCGAAGTGCTGGATGTGCGCCTCAAGCGTGTCGATCTGCCGGAAGAGGTTAGCGAGTCGGTCTATCAGCGTATGGAGGCCGAGCGCAAGCGCGTCGCCAATGACCTGCGTTCGCAAGGTGCGGGTGCAGCCGAAAAGATTCGCGCCGATGCCGACAAGCAGCGTGAAGTGATTATTGCCGAAGCTTATCGCGATGCCCAGCGCATCAAAGGCGAGGGCGATGGTCGTGCTGCCGAAATTTATGCTTCCGCTTACAGCAAGAATCCCGAGTTCTATGCCTTCTATCGCAGCCTGGATGCGTATCGCAACAGCTTCAAGAGCAAGAGCGACGTTCTGGTCATGCAGCCCGACTCGGAATTTTTCAAGTACATGCGGGATCCTGCCGGCAGAAAATAAGCCTTGGATAATCCGTTGCTCATGGCTTTTGGCCTGATGCTTGTGCTAGAGGGCGTGCTGCCTTTCCTGGCGCCACGTGCGTGGCGTCAGACATTTCAGCGCATGATCGAACTCAAGGATGGACAACTGCGTTTCGTCGGCCTGTCTTCCATGGCAGGCGGGATTTTGCTGTTGTTCATCTTTCACTAAAAACATTTATGCGTAACTGGCTACTTCCCGAATTCATTGAAGACGTTCTGCCTGCCGAGGCTGCACGCATGGAGCAGATGCGTCGCACGCTGCTCGACCTGTTTCATCTGCACGGCTATCAACTGGTTATTCCACCCATGCTGGAATACCTCGAATCCCTGATTACAGGTGCTGGCGAGGACCTTGATCTCGCGACTTTCAAGGTCGTGGACTTGCTGACTGGCCGCTTGATGGGTGTGCGGGCAGATATCACGCCGCAAACCGCACGGATCGATGCCCACTTGCTTAATCAGCAAGGGGTTACACGTCTGTGCTATGCCGGCAGCGTACTGCGTACCAAGCCTGACGGACTTGCTCAAACTCGCCAGCCCTTGCAGGTGGGCGCCGAGTTGTTTGGTCATGCGGGCGTGGAAAGCGATATCGAAATCCAGCGTCTGCTGGTGCAGGGTTTGCAGGCTGTCGGCATTCAAGGCTTGCAGATGGATTTCAGCCATGTTGGCATTTTCCGGTGCCTGGTGCAGCGATCAAAAATGCCGGAGGGCCAGGAGCAAAGCCTGCTGGCCGCCTTGCAGAGCAAGGACAAGTCGGCAATGTCGGAGCTCATGGCGGGACTCGACCCGCAGATGCAGGGCGCGGTGCTTGCGTTGGCCGATCTCAATGGCGGTATCGAAGTCCTGGACCGCGCTATACAACTGTTGCCGGCTTACGACGAAATTCGTCAGGCCTTGCAGGAGCTGCGCACGGCTGCGGCAAAGCTGGAGAGCGTGAACGTGCTGGTGTCGTTCGATCTGGCTGAGCTGCGCGGCTACCATTATCACAGCGGCATGGTGTTTGCGGCTTATGCGCAAGGGTATGCGGGCCCGCTCGCCTTGGGCGGACGCTATGACGAGATCGGTTCTACCTTCGGACGTGCGCGCCCGGCTACCGGTTTCAGCCTCGACCTGCGTGGCCTGGCGACAGCCTTGCCACCCGCGAAGAATGGCAAGGCCATTCTGGCCCCTTATGCTGAAGATGCAGCTTTGGAGGTCAGGATCGCGGAGTTGCGCGCGTCAGGCGAAGTGGTCATCGTCGACTTGCCGGGGCATGAAGCGCATCGCGCCGAACTCGGCTGCGACCGTATGCTGGTGAAGCAGGGCGCTGACTGGGCAGTTATTACGAATTAAAGTTTTGAAAGATACGGGAATATCATGAGCAAGAATGTCGTCGTCATCGGCACGCAATGGGGAGATGAAGGCAAGGGCAAGATCGTCGACTGGCTGACGGATCACGCGCAGGGCGTGGTGCGCTTTCAGGGTGGCCATAACGCTGGTCACACGCTGGTCATCGGCAACAAGAAAACCGTGTTGCATCTGATTCCCTCGGGCATCCTGCGCGAAAACGTGCAGTGCTATATCGGCAACGGCGTCGTGCTGTCGCCGCAGGCGCTGCTGACCGAACTGCGAATGCTGGAAGAGGCGGGCGTCAATGTGCGTTCCCGCATCAAGATCAGTGAGGCCTGTCCTCTGATTCTGCCGTATCACATTGCCATGGACCAGGCGCGCGAAACCGCCAAGGGCAGTGCCAAGATCGGTACGACCGGCCGTGGTATCGGTCCTGCGTATGAGGATAAGGTGGCGCGTCGCGCCATCCGTCTGCAGGATTTGTTCTACCGCGAACGTTTCGCCGCCAAGCTGGGCGAAGTGCTGGATTACTACAATTTCGTGCTGAAAAACTACTTCCAGGTCGAAACTGTGGATTTCCAGCGTACGCTGGACGATACGCTGGCACTGGCGGAACAGATCAAACCTATGGTGGCCGATGTTTCCAACATGCTTTATCTCGCCAACCAGCAAGGCCAGCGCCTGCTGTTTGAAGGTGCGCAGGGCGCGCTGTTGGATGTGGATCATGGCACTTATCCCTATGTGACATCCTCCAATACCATTGCCGGTGGTGCAGCCACAGGCAGCGGTGTGGCGCCGCAAATGCTCAACTATGTGCTGGGCATTACCAAGGCATATACCACGCGCGTAGGTTCCGGTCCGTTCCCGACCGAGCTGTACGATGCAGTGGACAAGCTGGACCCGATCGGCAAGCAGTTGGCTACGCGCGGCCACGAGTTCGGCTCCACGACCGGTCGTGCTCGCCGTTGCGGCTGGTTCGACGCGGCTGCTCTCAAGCGTTCCATTCAGGTCAATGGTGTGTCCGGCCTGTGCATCACCAAGCTGGACGTGATGGATGGCATGGAAACAGTACAGATCGGCGTGGGCTATCGTATCGGTGGCGTCGAGCATGACATTTTCCCGGTAGGTGCTGAAGCGCTGGAGCACTGCGAGCCGATTTACGAGGAAATGCCGGGCTGGAGCGAAAGCACGGTCGGTATTAAGCGCTACGAGGACCTGCCCACTGCGGCCAAGAACTATCTGAAGCGCATGGAGGAGGTGTGCGGCGTGCCGATTGATATCATCTCCACCGGTCCGGACCGCGACGAAACCATCGTCTTGCGTCACCCTTTCGGAGTCTGAGCGTGTCGGTCAAGGAAGAAAAGAAGCGGTTGGCGTGGGCGCTGACCGGTTCCGGGCATTACCTCAAGGAGTGCATCGACATTATCGGCAAGCTGGAGGATGTCGACCTCTTCCTTAGCAAGGCTGCCGCCGAGATTCTGCAGCAGTATGGATACAAGCATAATGTAGGGCGCGTGTTCCAGGACAAGACGGCCAGTTCCGTGCCGGTCGAGCTGTTCTATCACGGTGTCTATCATACTGTCGTGATTGCGCCGACCAGCTCCAATACCGTGGCCAAGATGGTGTATGGTATCTCCGACAACCTCGTTACCAATATCTTCGCCCAGGCAGGAAAGTGCCGTGTGCCCAGCATCGTCTTCGCTTGCGATACCGAGCCGGAGCTGGAGTCCGAGGCGCCGCGGGAACATGTCGTCAAGGTCTACCCGCGCCGCATCGATCTCGAAAACATGGAAAAACTCAAGACCTTCGAGGAAACCACTGTGGTCGCCGATATGGCGGAACTCGATGCCGCCATCCAGAAACGCATGGAATGGCTGAAAACCTCCTCTTCCTGACAGGCAAGCTGGCCGAGAAAAGCCTGCACCGGGTGCTGGCCGATATGCAGCCAGTGCCTTTCGATTTCCAGGTTGCGCAGCTCGGAATTACCGTGGCGGCGTTGATGACGCCGGAATTTATCGCACGTCGCCTCACCGATGCGCGCGGAGCCGACCGGATCGTCGTTCCGGGCTTGTGCCGCGGCGATCTTGACCCCCTGGTTGAGAAGTATGGCGTTCCGGTCGAGCGCGGCCCCGAGGACCTCAAGGACCTGCCCAAGTTTTTCGGTCGCGGCGGCAAGGCGCCAGATTTGTCTCGTTACGAGACCAGCATCTTTGCCGAAATCGTCGAAGCTCCTCAATTGACGGTGGAGGGCATCATGGCCAAGGCGGATGCTTATCGCGAGCAAGGTGCCAATGTCATCGATCTCGGTTGTCTACCCAATACTCCATTTCCGCATCTTGAGGATGCAGTACGCGCATTGAAGGCCGAAGGTTATCAGGTCAGCGTTGACTCCCTCGTTCCGGATGATCTGTTGCGTGCGGACAAGGCAGGGGCTGACTATCTGCTTAGTCTCACCGAGAAATCCCTGTGGATTGCGGACGAAGTGGCCGCAACGCCTATCCTGATTCCTGCCAAGTCCGGTAGTCTGCCCTCGTTGTACAGGGCGATCGATGCGATGCTTGCCAAAGGCAAGCCCTTCATCGCAGATGCGATTCTCGATCCCATTCCTTTCGGTTTTACCGAATCCATTGTCCGTTACCAGCGCCTGCGCAAGCGCTATCCTAATATTCAAATCATGATGGGCGTTGGTAATCTGACAGAGCTGACGGATGCAGATACCACCGGCATCAACGCGATGCTGTTCGGTATCATCGCCGAACTGGACATCAATGCTGTGCTTGCAACATCAGTGAGCCCTCATGCCGCGAGTGCGATTGCCGAGGCGGATGTGGCGCGGCGCATGATGTATGCAGCGCATGAGGAAAAGCGGCTACCACGCGATTATTCCGATGGATTGCTGGGCCTGCACGATCGGCGTCCTTTCTCCTATACAGAAGAAGAAATTGCCGGCATTGCAGCCCAGATCAAGGACCCGAGCTTCCGTATTCAGATCAGCGAGCAAGGAATCAGCATCTACAATCGCGACGGGTTGTTCCGCGATATCGACCCATTCCGGCTATATCCCCATCTCAAGGTAGACGACGATGCCTCTCATGCTTTTTATCTTGGCGTCGAGTTGGCACGCGCGCAGATTGCCTGGCAATTGAGGAAGCGTTACAGCCAGGATGAAGAGCTTCGCTGGGGATGTAACGTGACGCGCAAGGACGAACGAGGCCGCGTGGAACATCGAGAGGCATCGCTCAAGGAAAAGCGCGCGAAGAAAGGCAGTTCATGATTTACGAAACCGTGATTACCACGGTCAATCCAGATGGTAGTGCGCATATTGCCCCCTTCGGTATTCGCGAGCGTGACGGCAATGTGGTCATTGCGCCGTTTCGCCCATCGACCAGCCTGGACAATTTGCTGCGCACCGAGCGCGCTGTAATAAATTTGACGGATGATGTGCGTATATTTGCCGGAGCGCTTACCGGCAGGCGTGAATGGCCGACTCGGCAAGCGACGCAGATCGAAGGCTATGTACTGGATGCCGCGCTGGCGCATCGCGAGCTGGAAATGATCTCTCTCCAGGATGACCCGGTACGTCCCGAATTGACGTTCCGCGTGGTTCATGAAGCCATGCACCGGCCATTTCGTGGTTTCAATCGGGCGCAAGCTGCCGTGCTCGAAGCTGCGGTGCTGGTGAGTCGCCTGCATATGCTGCCGGCGGAAAAAATTGCCGCTGAAACGGCTTATCTCAGGATTGCGATCGAAAAAACTGCTGGCGAGCGCGAATTGCAGGCTTGGGCGTGGCTGATGGAGCGAATAGAGAACTACAACGCTGAACTGCGGGGAGACAATCAGGCATGAGCCGTATTCTTGCCAGCGTCACCGATATCGAGGAAGCGCTGATTGCCATCGAATGCGAGGCCGATATCATTGACCTCAAGAATCCTGCCGCCGGAGCGTTGGGAGCGTTGCCTCTCGCTACTGTGCGCGGCATCGTGGAGAGGGTTGCCTCTCGCAAGACGGTGAGCGCCACCATCGGTGATCTGCCGATGCACCCTGAACTGGTTGTTTCAGCGGTGCGTGAAATGGCTGCTACAGGAGTCGATATCGTCAAGATCGGTTTTTTCGGTGGTGCCGGGCATGCCGAGTGTATAGAAGCATTGCAGCCGTTGGCGGCCCAGGGAATAAGTCTTGTTGCGGTATTGTTTGCCGATGACAGGCCCGATTTGCGGTTAATCCCTAGGTTGGCCCGCGCAGGCTTTCACGGTGTAATGCTGGATACCGCTTTCAAGAACGGAAAGCGTCTGCGGCATCATATGGATGACGCTGCTCTGGAGGGTTTTGTCACGGAATCCCGGGAGCTTGGCTTGCTTACAGGGTTGGCAGGCTCGCTGTCAGTCGATGATCTATATGGACTATTGCCTTTGCAAGCGGATTATTTAGGATTCCGCGGGGCATTATGCGGAGGAACGAATCGCGTCTCACGGATAGAGCGTGATCGTTTGTTGCACTTGCGGAATGTGTTGCATTCTTGCAACAGAATGCCCGCAGAAACGGTCGGATGAGCGATGCGGCGTTGCGCATGCGTGATCAGGCCGGTATATTTCCCACTAAGTTTATCAAGAAGAAGGAACGCGCCCCATGAAAACTAAACTCATCAATCTCGCTCTTGCCAGCGCTTTTACCTTCGCTGCAGGCTCTGTGTCGGCAGAAGAAGCATATAGCGGTGCCTGGTACGTCATGCCTGGCATCGGCCTGGTGCATACCGATAGCGATCTTCGTGCTGACGATGACAGCGCAGCATATTCTTTCCGTGTCGGTAAGGAACTGAGCGAACACTGGGACGTGCAAGTTGGCGGCAGCTATACCAAGCCGGACGAAGACGATCACGCCTTCACTGGTGGCGAGTACAAGCAAACCCTGTTTGGCGTTGACGCTTTGTACATGCTGAGCCGTGACAGCTTCCGTCCGTTCCTGCTGGCCGGTCTGGGTGTTGCACGCAACAAGATCGATTACGATCCGGGCAATGTTGGCGACAGCAAGACTTCCTGGATGGCTAACTTGGGCGCCGGTTTCCAATATCACTTCAATGAAGTCGTGGGCCTGCAAGCTGATATCCGTCACGTATGGAGCCGTGCCAAGGACGATACCGACACGCTGTTCAGCGACGACAAGACTGTCGGCAATACCTACCTGAACTTCGGCGTTCTGTTCAAGTTCGGCGCCCCCAAGAAGGTTGCCGCAGCTGAACCCGTAGCCGAGCCGGCCGCACCGGCAATGCAGGAAGTTGCTCCGGCTGCCGAGGAGCCGTTGCCTCCGATGCAGGAAGCCGAACCGGCTCAGGAAGTCGGTCCGGACAAGCCGGCTTTCGAGAAGATCACTCTGTCTGCCGAAGTGTTGTTCGATTTCGACAAGGCTAACCTGCGCGATGAAGGCAAGACCATCCTCGACAAGGAAGTTGTCGAAAAGATGAAGGCACATCCGGAAGTTGAGCTCGTTCTGATCACTGGTCACACCGACCGTATCGGTACCGACAGCTACAACCAGAAGCTCTCCGAGCGCCGTGCTGCCAGCGTCAAGAAGTACCTGACCAGCCAAGGCATCGAAGAAAGCCGTCTGCATGCAGTTGGCAAGGGCGAGAAGGAGCCTGTCGTCGATTGCAAGGGCGTGTATGGCAAGAAGGCAATCGATTGCCTGCAGCCGAACCGCCGCGTTGTGGTCGAAGTGGAAGCTCAGCGCCAATCTGAAAAGTAAGCGTCTGATTCTCCAGACTCAAAAGCCCCGCTTGTCGGGGCTTTTTTATGGGTAACGCAATGGAAGCCAGCAATTTTAATTCTCGCCCGCAACTTGCCATCGAGGCGCGCTGGATTATTCCCGTGACGCCACGGGGCGAGGTTCATGAGCATGCCACCGTGATTGTGGACGATGGCCGTGTTCTAGACGTACTGGCGAGTGTAGACGCACGGCAGCGCTATCAGCCGGTGGAAACGATCAGTCTTCCTCAGCATGCGCTGATCCCGGGGCTTGTGAATACGCATACACATGCCGCCATGGCGCTGATGCGCGGGATGGCGGACGATCAGCCGCTGATGACCTGGTTAAGCCAGCATATCTGGCCGGCAGAAGGGCAGATGGTTTCGGAACGATTCGTGCGTGATGGAACCTTGCTGGCCTGCGCTGAAATGCTGAAAGGCGGCGTTACCAGCTTCAACGACATGTATTTCTTCCCGCAGGCTGCTGCAGAAGCCGTGCTTCAGTCAGGGATGCGGGCCTCGCTGGGCATGGTGGTGCTGGATTTTCCTTCGCCTTATGCCGCTGATGCCGATGATTATTTGAACAAGGGATTTGCAGTCCGGGATGCGCTGCGTGGTCATGAACGTATCTCGACCTGTCTTGCTCCTCATGCACCGTATACCGTGAATGACAAGGTGTTCTCCAAGGTGCTGACGTACGCGGACCAATTGGGCGTTAACATACACCTGCACATGCAGGAAACAGTGGACGAAATCGAGCAAAGCGTGACGCAGTTCGGTATGCGGCCCTATCAGCGGCTGACCGAACTCGGCTTGATGGGGCCGAATGTACTGGCGGCGCATTGCGTTCACATGACGCAGATAGAAATTGAAACCATGGCGGTGCAGGGCGCCCATGTGGCGCATTGCCCAAGCTCCAATCTCAAGCTGGGAAGCGGGATCGCTCCTATTGCCCAGATGGTGGAAGCGGGTGTCAACGTGACGCTGGGAACGGATGGTTCGGCCAGCAACAATCGTCTCGATATTTTTGCCGAAATGCGACTGGCGGCCCTGATTGCCAAGTCATCAGGTAATGCCGCTGTGCTGCCTGCCTACCAGATGCTGGAAATGGCTACGATCAATGGTGCGCGCGCGCTGGGGATGGACGATAATATCGGTTCGCTCGAGCCGGGCAAGCTCGCGGACATGGTGGCCGTCGATTTTTCCTCTGTCGAAATGCAGCCCTGCTACGACCCGGTTTCACACCTCGTATATGTAGCCGGACGCGAGCATGTAACGCACACCTGGGTCGCGGGCGAACTATGTTACGAGCGCGGTATTCATACGCACATCGATCAGGCCGAGCTCAAGGAGATTGCAACACAATGGCAGGGCAGACTGAAACCGTTTCACCAATGAACGCCGATCCGGCGGAACTGCAGAAATTCGCCGCGCTGGCGCATCGCTGGTGGGATCCTTCCAGCGAATTCAAGCCGCTGCACGATATCAATCCATTGCGGCTCAATTATATCGATAGCATCGCAGGATTGAATGGCAAGCGAGTGCTCGATGTGGGCTGCGGCGGCGGTATTCTTTCCGAGTCCATGGCCCGGCGTGGCGCAGAAGTTACCGGAATCGACCTGGGCGAAAAGGCACTCAAGGTGGCGCAGCTACACAAGCTGGAGAGTGGGGCTGCTGTCGATTATCGTCTGGTGTCCGTGGAGGCGCTGGCTGAAGAGCAGCCTGCAAGTTTCGATGTCGTTACCTGCATGGAAATGCTGGAGCATGTGCCTGATCCTGAGGCGGTTGTTGCAGCATGCGCGCGCCTGGCCAAACCGGGTGGCCGCGTGTTTTTCTCGACACTCAATCGCAACCCCAAGTCTTATCTATTTGCCGTGATCGGTGCTGAATATGTGTTGAACATGCTGCCTAAGGGGACGCATGATTACCGCAAATTCATCAAGCCTTCGGAATTGTCGGCATGGTGCCGAGTGGCAGGGTTAGATGTTGTTAGCCTGACGGGAATGAGTTACAACCCGCTGACCAAGCACTACTCTCTCGGCAGCGATGTTGCCGTCAACTATATTCTGCATGCGACGAAATGACGATCAAGACCATCCTGTTCGACCTCGACGGCACGCTGGCTGATACCGCTCCTGATCTCGGCCTTGCGCTCAATCTGCAGCGCGAGCGCCATGGGTTGTCGCCTCTGCCGCAGGAGACGATACGTCCCTTCGCTTCGCACGGTTCGCGCGGACTGCTGGGTATCGGCTTTGACCTGACGCCTGCTGATTCCGAATTCCCTGCGATGCGCGACGAGTACCTTGATCTGTACGATCAGGTGTTTACTCGTGCACCGCAGCTGTTCGATGGGATGGGCGAAGTACTGGAGGTGATCGAGGCGGCCGGAATGCAGTGGGGTGTGGTGACCAACAAACCACGTCGCTTCACCGGGCGCCTCATGGATGCGCTGCAACTTACCGACCGCTCTGCCTGTATCGTCAGCGGCGATGATGCCGAGCGCCCCAAACCTTATCCCGATACGTTGCTGCTCGCATGTGAACTCTCGATTTGCCGTCCGGAACTATGCCTCTATGTTGGCGATGCCGAGCGCGATATCATTGCTGGCAAGGCGGCGGGCATGCAAACAGTTGTGGCGCGCTGGGGTTATCTGGATGAGCACGATGTGCCCGAAAGCTGGCGCGCCGATTTCATGATCGATACGCCGCAGGAGCTATTGCAGCGCCTAGGGTTGCGCGAAACGCTCGTTATTTGACGGCGCGGCGCTCCATGAGCGCCTGTGCCAATGTACCGCTGTCCACGTTCTCGATTTCTCCCCCCATCGGCAGTCCTCTCGCAATACGGCTCACCTTGATGCCGCGCGCCTTCAGCAGTTCGCTGACATAGTGCGCAGTAGCTTCGCCTTCCACCGTGTAGTTGGTCGCGAGTATTACTTCCTCCACGATACCGTCCTGTGCGCGTTTCAACAGGCGATCGAGATGAATTTCCCGCGGCCCGATGCCATCGAGCGGAGACAGGCGGCCCATCAGCACGAAGTACATGCCATGGTAGGTATGAGTCTGCTCCAGCATCATGAGATCGGTCGGCATCTCCACCACGCATAGCAGTCGGGCATCGCGATTGCCGGTAGCGCAGAGGCTGCATACGGGCTGCTCGCTGAAGTTGTTGCACGAGGTGCAGTGGCCGATCTGTTCCAGTGCCCCTTGCAAAGCTTGGGCAAGATTATTTGCGCCACTACGGTCGCGCTGGAGGAGGTGATAGGCCATCCGCAAGGCGGATTTCGGCCCCACGCCGGGAAGGCAGCGCAGGGCTTCCACCAGATTGTCGAGGGAGGTAGGGTTTTTCATGCGGCAACAGGATGCCGGTAGGCTTGCCTGTTAGAACGGCAGCTTCATGCCAGGCGGCAGAGGCATACCGCCCATGAGGCCGCTCATTTTCTCCTGAGAAGTGGCTTCTACCTTGCGTACGGCATCGTTGATAGCTGCCGCAACCAGATCCTCCAGCATGTCCTTGTCGTCGCCGATCAGGCTATCGTCGATCTGCACGCGCTTGACGTCGTGGCGACAGGTCATCGTCACCTTGACCAAACCTGCGCCCGACTGACCTTCGACTTCGATCTTGCCCAGTTCTTCCTGGGCGCGCTTCATGTTTTCCTGCATTTGCTGGGCCTGTTTCATCAGGTTGCCCAAGCCGCCTTTGATCATATGATTCTCCTGAAATGGGTGCCCAGCGTTACTGGGCCGGTTTGATAGTGGACGGAATAATGGTCGCGCCGAAGCTTTCCATGAGGTCGCGTACGAAAGGATCGTTCTGGATCGAGGCTTCTGCCTCGGCCTGGCGTGCGGCCTTTTCCTGATTAATCTGGCGAGCCGGGGTATTCATGCTCGCATTGCCAATGTCGATGGCAACCTGCAAATGTTTGCCGAAATGGTCGCGAAGTGTCGCCCGCAGTTTTTCCTGATACGTGTTGTCGAGCAGATGTTTATGCTCGGGCGGAACGGAGAGGCGAATGCGATTGCCATCAAACTCTTCCAGCGCGCAGTTCTGAGCCAGCATGCGTGCCATGCCAGATAATTTCAGCTTATCCACCAATTCGCGCCAGTTGCCGTCGAAAACCGGCGTGGTAATCGCTGTGGAAGGCTCCTCGGCGGGGTTGTTGATATCCTGTCCTGGTATCTCCTGCGCTCGTTCACTCCTCTGTTCGAGCGGAGGGGCGTAGTCCTGGACCGGCTCCTCCAAGGCGACTGGGGCCGATTGTCTCGACGGTTGCGGAACAGCAGCAGGGGCGGGCGGTGGTGCCGCAGTTGTAGTTGGGTGGAGCGTTGCAGGCTTGACAGCAGGCGTCTCGCCCGGTGTGAAAGCCAGCATGCGCAGCAGGCACATGCTGAAGCCGGCGTATTCGTCGGGCGCCAGTCCCAGGTCGCGCCGCGCGAGCAGGGCGATCTGATAGTAAAGCTGGATATCTTCCGGTCGGAACAGCGTTGCCAGTTCGAGGATCTGAGCTCGTTCCGGCAGATCGGCTGGAATAGCGTCCGGCACGGTTTGAGCCAGCGCGACCTGATGCAGCAGCAAGGCAAGTTCGCCTAGTGCCGCGTCGAAGGACAGGCTGCGCTCTTCCATATTGCGTGCCACAGCCAGCAGCCCGGTTCCATCGCGACGAGCAAGAGCCTGCAGCAGGGTGAAAAGGTAACTCTGGTCGATGGCGCCGAGCATGGCGCGTACATCGGCTTCGCGCACCGCGCCTAGACCGTATGCGATGGCCTGGTCGAGCAGCGAGAGCGCATCGCGCATACTGCCGGAGGCTGCGCGCGCAATCAGTTGCAGCGCGACCGTTTCGGCCGTGATCGATTCCTTTTGCAGGACAGCCTGCAGGTGCTCGGTAATAGCCGGCGCCGGCATTTGACGCAGGTTGAACTGCAGGCAGCGCGACAGCACCGTGACCGGCATTTTCTGCGGATCGGTGGTCGCGAGAATGAACTTGACGTGTGCCGGAGGCTCTTCCAGCGTCTTCAGCATCGCATTGAAGGACGAGGTGGAGAGCATGTGCACTTCGTCGATGATGAACACTTTGAAGCGCGCTACGGTAGGAGCGTACTGCGCGTTTTCCAGCAGGTCGCGCATCTGGTCGACCTTGGTATTGGAAGCCGCGTCCACTTCCAGCATATCGACGAAACGGCCCTTGTCGATCTCGGTACAGGCGGAGCATACGCCGCAGGGTTGCGCAGTAATTCCGGTTTCGCAGTTAAGCGCTTTGGCAAGTATACGCGCCAGCGTGGTTTTCCCTACGCCGCGGGTCCCTGTGAAGAGGTAGGCATGATGCAGGCGCTGCTGCTCGAGGGCATTGGAAAGGGCGCGGACGACGTGCTCCTGGCCGACCAGTTCCTGGAATGTCTTGGGGCGCCATTTGCGCGCCAGCACCTGATAGCTCATGGATATGTACGGGCCGGTAAGGTAAAGCGCAGACTTTAGCCCATCCGCAGCAGAATTTAAATGGGGGCGAGCCTGATCCCCGGCACTTGCTTGAATAGTTGTGGCTGCTTCCTTCCGGACCTGACCAGGTTGGCTACCTTGCAATGCGGGGAGGCCCGCCGGTCGTCATTCTACCTGATTTCGCGGCCGGACGAAGCCGTAAAACGGGAAAACAAATTCGGCTTGGTCATGCGAATAAGTTACGTTATAATGCCGCTCCCTTACCGGAGAGGTGGATGAGTGGTTTAAGTCACCACCCTGGAAAGGTGGCACAGGGGTAACTCTGTCGCGGGTTCGAATCCCGCCCTCTCCGCCATCGATACCTTGTCGATGATCGAAAAAAGGCCTGATTGCTCAGGCCTTTTTCATTTTACTTCCCAGCGTTCCGTATTCTTTTCAGGTCGTCATGACCTTCGGCTGCAGGCAGCAACATCCGAGACGAAGTGCGCTGCCGGAAATGCTCCCGTCCGGCATGCATCATCAGGATGTTGCCTTATACAGTCGCGTTCAGCGCGGTTGCGGCTGATATTTGATCGACGAGTAGATGTGCCATTTCGTGGAGGCGGACCCTTGGTGGAAATCCTTCATCTTTTCAGGGTGCGCGGCGAGGTGATCGACTACACGTCTGTCCCAGGTCGCTACCTGATCAGGGATCGCTTCCAGAAAATGGGCCAGAGATTTGACGATTTCCGGATTCATGTTTTTTTCCTTTCCATGTCAAAACACCACAGTTAAGTTCGAGCAATAAACGGGCCATGAATGAAACCCGAATATTGGCGAAGTCATGTGACACTGCGGTGACAAGGAGGAAATCGGTTCTCGCTGATAAGGTGCGGTCTCCACGCATATTTGTTTCAGTCGAAATTTCTCTGCTCTTGAGCAGGCGAGTGCGGAGAATGCACCAATCTTGAACTTCCATCTGCTTATTGTGCAGCAGATGGAATGCGCAGGCTCAAACAAAAACGGCATGCTTATCGCATGCCGCTGAAGTTCTCACAGACAAACTGAATTACTGGGCAATTTGCGGTAAATGCCAGATTTCGCGGTTGTAGTCGCTGATCGTCCGGTCGCTGGAGAATTTGCCGCTGGCCGCTGTATTGAGAATGCTCATGCGGGTCCAGTTGTCCCGGTCCAGATAGGCCTGGGCGGCACGATGCTGGGCATCCACATAGCTCCGGAAGTCGGCCGCTGTGAGCCATGGATCATGCGGGCTGCGGATGGACGCGATGATGGCGTCGAAGATGCCGGGCTCGAACAGGTTGAAGTGGCCGCTTTCCAGCAGGTGCATCACCCGGGACAGGTCATGGTCACGAGCGATGATCTCGTCAGGCGCGTAATGTGCACGCGCAGCTTCGACTTCCTCGGCATTCAGGCCGAACAGGAAGAAACTCTCGCTGCCGACCTCTTCGAGGATTTCGATATTGGCGCCGTCCAGCGTACCTATCGTCATCGCGCCGTTCATCATGAATTTCATGTTGCCGGTGCCGGAAGCCTCTTTCCCGGCGGTGGAAATCTGTTCGGACAGATCTGCGCCCGGACAGATGATTTCCATGGCCGAGACGCGATAATCCGGGAGGAAAACCAGTTTCAGCAGGCCGTCGCATGCCGGGTCCTCGTTGACTACCTTGGCGACAGCGTTGACCAGCTTGATGATGCGCTTGGCCATCTGATAGCCCGGGGCTGCCTTGCCGCCGATCAGAACGCAACGCGGGGTAATGCCATCGCGCTCGCCGCGTTTGAGGCGGTCGTAGAGATGGATCACGTGCAGTACGTTGAGCAATTGGCGCTTGTATTCGTGTATGCGTTTCACCTGGATGTCGAAAAGCGCGTTTGCAGGAAATTCGACGCCGCAGTCCTTCAGCACCATCGCAGCAAGGCGAGCCTTGTTGGCCTGCTTGACCGCACGCCAATTCTCGCGGAATTTTGCGTCCTTCGCATAAGGGGCTAGCTTGCGCAGCTGGGTCGTATCCGTGACCCAGTCCGGGCCGATGGTGTCGGTAATCAGTTTTGCGAGCAGCGGGTTGCTCGAAGCCATCCAGCGGCGCGGGGTGACACCATTGGTCTTGTTGTTGAACTTGCTCGGCCACAATTCGTAGAAATCGTGGAACAGGTGCTGCTGCAGAAGGCGCGAGTGCAACTCCGCCACACCATTGACCGACATGCTGGCGACGACGGCGAGATAAGCCATGCGTACTTGTTTTTCCGCGCCTTCCTCGATGATGGACATGCGCGCCTGGCGCTCGTTATCGCCGGGCCAGCGTTGTGCTACTTCTGCGAGGAATCGCGCGTTGATTTCGTAGACGATTTCCAGCAGGCGTGGCAGCAGGCGGCCGAACATGCTGACCGGCCAGCGCTCCAGCGCTTCGGGCAGCAGGGTATGGTTGGTGTAGGCCACTGTTTGGGAAGTAATCTTCCAGGCCTCGTCCCAGCCTAGTCCATGCTCGTCCATGAGTAGTCGCATGAGCTCTGGTACTGCACAGGTTGGGTGGGTGTCGTTGAGCTGGAAACAGTTTTTCTCGGCGAATTGCGAGAAATCGTTGCCATGTTGCGCGACCCAGTTGCGCAGCACATCCTGCAAGCTCGCGGAGGCGAGGAAATATTGCTGACGCAGGCGCAGTTCCTTGCCATTTTCGCTCGCGTCATTGGGGTAGAGCACCATCGTAATGTGCTCGGCGGAGTTCTTGGCTTCCACGGCTTCCGCGTAGCTGCCGGCGTTGAATTCATCCAGGTCGAACTCGTCGGTCGCGGTCGATTTCCACAGGCGCAATGTATTCACCGTGCCATTGCGATAGCCGGGAATCGGCATATCGAACGGGATCGCCAGTACATCATGCGAATGCACCCAGCGGACATGGCTCTTGCCATTCTCATCGGTCGCATGTTCCGTATAGCCGCCGAATTTCACGCGTACCGCGAATTCCTGGCGCTCGATTTCCCACGGGTTGCCGATACGTAGCCAATGGTCCGGCTCTTCCAGCTGATAGCCGTTCTCGATTTTCTGGCGGAACATGCCGTATTCGTAGCGCAGGCCGTATCCCATCACCGGCAATTGCAGCGTCGCGCAGCTGTCGAGAAAGCAGGCGGCCAAGCGGCCCAAGCCACCATTGCCCAGACCCGCGTCATGCTCCTGCTCGGCGATCTCTTCCAGCTCCAGCCCGATCTTGTTCAGTGCGGCGACAGTGGTGGAATTTTCTTCCAGATTCAGCATCGCATTGCCGAGTGCGCGGCCCATGAGGAATTCGAGCGACAGGTAATAGGTACGCTTGCTGTCTTCGGCGTCGTAGGAAGCCTGCGTCTTTTTCCAGCGTTCCACGATGCGGTCGCGCCAGGCCAGTGCGAAGGAGGTGTAGACGTGATAAGCCGCTTCATTGAGCTCGCTGCGACCCAGGGTGTGGCTGAAATAACGGCGGAAATCCTCGACGATGGCCTTGCCCTCCATGCTGAGCGCGGGCAGTTCCATCAAATCCTTGGAGGTGGTGCTTTGGGTAAACGGTCTGGTATTCAAGATGGCATTCCTGATGTTCAAGATTGGGCGAAGGTTGCCGAGTTGTTATGCCATTGTGTGTAGCAACTATTACGCCAGGGTGAACCAGTAATTTTACTGGAAGATGCGCCCATTGCGCACGGCAGTGTGCTTTTCCTGCCGGTACTTCGGCGCACTGGCAGGAAAAATCAGGACTGTTCGCGGAAAGATAGTACGCGCTGATACAGCCATCCGCCGGCATACAATGTGAGGCCGAGCACCAACAGGATGCCGATGCGTACCAATGGTGCGGATTGATGCAGGTCGTACAGCAATACCTTGCCGGCGGAGGCGCCGAAGATCAGCAGCGAAGACTGGCCGAGAATGCGGTCGCGATGGCGAATCGCCAGCAGCAGGCAGCCGGTCGCGAGCAGTCCCCAGGCAAGCGAGGTGGCAAGACGGCTGTCCAGCAGATGCACGGCGGCTGCCATTGCACTGATATGCCCGGCATACAGCAGTGGTATGTAGAGATTCTGCAAGGTGTGACGGCTGCGGACGAACCAGTAGCCAACGTAGCACTCCAGCGCATAGAGGACGGGCAGCCAGTCCGCACCGGGCACCTGGGTATTGCCGGTGTCGGTGATGATGCGCAGATAATTTGCCGCAGCGACGATGCCGACGCCCAGCCATACCGGCCACCCCACGCCTGCGCCTGAGGTTCGGGTTGCACTGAACCAGGCGACGGCAGGCACCAGCACGAAAGCCACCCACGGTGCCCATGCATCCGGCACCGATTCCAGATATCCCGCATGGAACAATACCAGTGCGACATAGGCAGAAAGCAGAAAGCGCCCGCCGGGCAGCGGTTTGCCGATGGCGTTTTTGCTGATGAGATACAGCAATGCGACCACGGCCGCCGTGGCGATGGCGATCCATGGGACATAGTCAGGCAGGTGGGCGGAAAGCAGCGCGTATTGCAGGAAATAGAAGATCAGCAGCGCCGGTAGGTGCGCTATGGCTACTTCGCGGCTCATGGGCTCATTGCGGCGTATTGAAAACAATGCCGCGGCAACGCCGAAGATCGTGAACTGTACGGTCTGGAATACCAGCACGGCGATCCACTCCTCATGCATCGCGTCGCGCTGTATCCAGTCGAAGCCGATCAGTGCGAAGTAGAGCGCCAGCAGGTACACCAGGCGCTGGCCGGTCCAGATCGCGTAAATGCTGAAAATCACGCTCCAGGCGGAAAAATAGATGGCGAGATCGGCGACATCGACCAGCACGTTTTCAATGAGAAACGGAGCTGCGTACGAACCGACCACCGCGAAGAGCGCATACAGCTCGCTTTCGAACACCCGGCACAACCACAGCGACAGGGCGCAGATAAGCGCGACGCCAGCCGTTGCAGCCTGTGGGCTCAGCATGCCGTAAAACATATGTGCGCTATAGACCGCAAGGAACAGGGTCACAATGCCGCCGGCAGGAAGCAGTGATGCATACTGGCGGTCGGCGTGGCGCAGGGCCAGGCCGGTTCCGATCAGCGCGAGTCCGCCGACGATGGCGAGGCCGATCTGCCGTTCCGGCGTCAGCCAGCCGGAGTCGAGCGCGAGGCGGATCAGATAGACTGCTGCCATCACCAGCGCAGCCGCGCCGCTCCAGCCCAGCAGTGTGGTGATCGAGGAGTTGCCGGAGCTTTCGGGCGAGGTGGAGCGGGCAGGGGCGGCAGGCTTTTCCGCAGCCGCCGTAGGCATTGGTGCTGTTGCCGTTGGTGTCGCGGGCGCTTGCGGCGTCATTTTCGGCAGCGCCATCTTGGCTTCCAGCCTTGCCAGTCGCGCTTCGATGAGCGCCAGTCGCGTTTCCAGGCTTTGTTCTGACATTATTCAGGCCTCCCTGCGGTAGTCCGGAAAGGCTAATGCAACACGAATTCATCCGCAAGCCTGCCAGGGCGCCAAAAAAACGTTATGCAATCGTGAAAAAGGCGAGTATGCTGTGCGCGTCTGTTAGGATTTCAAGTTGTGTCAATGCGGTACTTAGTTGTTCATCATTTTCCCTTGATACCAATAGATGCCGGGCAAATAGCCTGAATTTAATTTTTATTTTAGGAAAGCACAAAATGGCAACAGGTACTGTTAAGTGGTTCAACGACGCAAAGGGCTTCGGTTTCATTACTCCGGACGGCGGTGGTGAAGACCTCTTCGCACACTTCTCCGCAATCAAGGCAGACGGCTTCAAGACCCTGCGCGAAAACCAACGCGTCAGCTACGAAGAAGCAATGGGCCCCAAGGGCAAGCAAGCTGCGAACATCATCCCCGAGTAATCTTTAAAAGATACTCGAGAATGGAAAAAGCCCCGCGATGCGGGGCTTTTTTATTGCCTGAATTTCCTTACGCCTGGAGTGCCGGCTCGGGTCGCTTCGCCATGAAACTGTAAGCGTGGGTATGGCCGCGCTTGTCCATGAGGTTGCGGATCAGCGGCGTCAAAATGATTTCCATCGCGAGCCCCATCTTGCCGCCCGGTACGACGATGGTGTTCGGGCGCGACATGAAGGAGCCCTGGATCATCGTCAGCAGGTAGGGAAAATCCGCCAAATCCAGATCGCGGAAGCGGATGATGACGAAGCTTTCGTCCAGCGTCGGAATATCGCGTGCGATGAAGGGATTGGAGGTGTCCACCGTCGCCACGCGCTGAAAGTTGATGTGCGTATGTGAGAACTGCGGGGTGATGTAGTTCACATAGTCGTGCATGCGGCGCACGATGGTGTCCACCGTGGCCTCGGCGGGGTAGCCGCGCTCGGCCTTGTCGCGATGGATTTTCTGGATCCATTCCAGGTTGACGATGGGCACTACGCCGATGCCGAGATCCACGTGCTCGGGCAATGAAACCTTCTCGGTCTTGACCAGGCCGTGCAAACCCTCGTAGAACAGCAGGTCGCTGTTGGCCGGGATGTCTTCCCACGGCGTGAATTCGCCCGACTTGAACTTGGCGCCCATCTCCTTGCTTTTTTCGCCTGCCTCGATGCAGTTGTGCAGGTAAAAGCGGCGTTGGCCCGTGCCGTTGCGGCCATAGCTGTGGAACAGCGCTTCCAGCTTATCGAAATGGTTGGCGTCAGGGCCGAAGTGGCTAAAAGACGTACTGCCGGCGTCTTCCGCTTTCTTGACCGCCTCGCGGAATTCCTGGCGGTTGTAGGCGTGGAAACTATCGCCTTCAATTACTACTGGCGCGATATTCTCGCGCCGGAAGATATGCTCGAATGCGCGTTTCACCGTGCTGGTACCCGCGCCGGACGAGCCGGTCACTGCAATAATCGGATGCTTCTTGGACATCATTCACCTCCAGTTGACTGGGCATGCGGCTGAGCCGCCTGCCTGCTGCGTATAAAAAACGTTGAGCTCGGTTTGCCGAGGTGGGTGCGCTTTACTTGATGATCTGGGCGAGTTCCCCCTTCTTGTATCTGGTTGCCATGGCATCGCACGAAATCGCCTTGATTTTGCTGGCCTGTCCGGCGGAGCCGAAGGCCTCGAATCGTGCACGGCAGATATCCGCCATGGCCTTGGTCG
>CAMLDO010000028.1 GCA_946478865.1 uncultured Methylobacillus sp. | reverse complement strand
GTATTCAAGCGGTCCGGGATGCGGGAATCGAGGTGACCGATGAGAACGCCGAGCGCATCGGCGTCAGCATTGGTTCCGGTATCGGCGGTCTGCAATTGATCGAAGATACCGACAAGGTCTATCAGGAGTCGGGGCCGCGCAAGATTTCGCCGTTCTTCATCCCCGGCACCATTATCAACATGATCTCCGGCAACCTGTCGATCATGTACGGCTTCAAAGGCCCCAATATCGCCATCGTGACCGCCTGCACCACGGCAACACATGCCATTGGCGATGCTGCACGCTTCATCGAGTACGGCGATGCCGACGTGATGATTGCGGGCGGTGCCGAGGCGGCAATCACGCAGCTCGGCGTTGGCGGTTTTGCAGCGGCGCGTGCGTTATCCACCCGTAACGACGATCCGGCTACGGCCAGTCGCCCGTGGGACGTGGACCGCGACGGGTTTGTGATCGGGGAGGGCGCCGGCGTTCTGGTGCTGGAAGAGTACGAACACGCCAAGGCACGCGGCGCGAAGATTTATTGCGAACTCGCAGGTTTCGGCATGAGTGCCGATGCCTATCATATGACCTCCCCGAGCGAAAGCGGCGAGGGCGCTTCGCGCTGCATGCGCAATGCTCTGCGTAACGCGGGAATCAACGCGGATCAGGTCGATTACGTCAATGCGCATGGCACTTCGACGCCGGCTGGCGACGTGGCCGAAACGCAGGCGGTCAAGGGCTTCTTTGGCGACTATGCCAAGAAGGTTGCCGTCAGCTCGACCAAATCCATGACCGGTCACCTGCTGGGGGCTGCTGGCGGGATCGAAGCGGTATTTTCCGCCTTGGCCGTACGTGACCAGATTGCTCCCCCCACGATCAACATCTTCAATCAGGATCCCCAGTGCGATCTTGACTATGTTCCGAATGTCGCCCGCAACATGAAGATCGACGTTGCGATTTCCAATTCCTTCGGCTTCGGCGGCACGAACGGAACGATCGTTTTCCGGAAGGTGTAAATGCGACAAGGCTATCCCGAGATAGCCTTGTTTATGCACACCAAAACGGTGCATGACGCAAGTCATGTCCGATATTTCCGCCTCTCGCTTGCTTAATTCGCAACCTATTGAATTAAATAGATATTTAATATGTGCGTATTAAATGTTCAGCAAGAAAAACCTCAAACGGGCCGGAGAGTTAGCTGCTCTATCCGTGACCGATCCACAGAATTATCCACAGCTTGTGTGGAGGGCTCCGCAAGCTCTGTTCAAGTGCTTGATCGAACTCAGGCGATACTGTAACCATGCAGAACCTGTTCCTCATCAATGGAAAACCGGATGGAGCGATTTCGCCTTACGACCGCGGATTCTCGTATGGAGATGGTGTTTTTCGTACGCTCCCCATGCATCAGGGGTTGCCTGAGCAATGGTCCAGGCAATACCGCAAGCTGAGCGATGACTGCACGGCACTCGGGATAGCCTGTCCTACCGAAGAGGTCTTGTTGGAGGATCTGGCAAAGCTCTTTCATGACCGCGCAGATGGTGTTGCCAAGATCGTAGTCACGCGTGGCGAAAGCGCTCGCGGTTATGCCATTCCGACAGATATTGCGCCGAGCCGTATCGTATTGCGTTCGGCTCGACCTCAGTATCCTGCTTCCTATCGTAGCGAAGGCGTGGACTTGCACTTGTGCGACCTGCGTCTTGCCGCCCAGCCTCGGCTTGCAGGCATCAAGCATCTGAACCGTCTGGAAAATGTGCTGGCCAGGATGGAATGGACCAGTCCCAACATAGCAGAAGGCGTGCTCATGGATCAGGAGGGGAGGGTCATCGAGGGAACGATGAGCAATCTTTTCCTGCGGACAGGGGCGCTTTTACGCACGCCCGACCTGACAAGGTGCGGTGTGTCCGGGGTGACGCGCGATCGTATTCTCGAACTGGCTCCCGAACTGGGACTGGCAGGAGAAATCGGCGATATCACGCTGGATACGCTCAAGAACGCGGATGAAGTCATTATTTGCAATAGCCTGATCGGTGTATGGCAGGTCCGTTCGCTGGACATGCATCGCTGGCAGAGCGGTTCGCTGGCGCAACAACTACAACAATTGCTGGACCGATGAGAGTGATATGCGGTTGCTGAACAAATTTCTTGTACTGATCGTACTGGTCATTTTTGCCGTGGTGGGCTGGGTAGTCTATTTTGCCAAGCAGCCGGTCAAGCTGCCGTCGACACCTTACGATCTCGTGCTCAAGCATGGCTCCAGCCTGCGTGGTATCGCGCAGCAGATGGTACGCGAAGGAGTTCTGTCGGAACCCTGGACGTTTATTCTGCTGGTTCGGGTGCAAGGCTTGGCGGGGGATATCAAGGCCGGCAATTACGAGCTGCGCGAGGGCATGACCAATTATGATCTCTTCCTCATGGTCACGGATGGGATCACGACCCAGCGCAGCATCACATTCATCGAGGGCTGGTCGTTCCGCCAGGTGCGGGAAGCGTTGAACCGGCACGAGGACGTGCGGCATCTGAGTATGCCGATGACTGACCAGGAGATCCTGCGTCAGATCGGGGCTACAGAAGTTGTCGCGGAAGGGCTGTTTTTCCCGGACAGTTATTATTTCGACAGCGGCATGAGCGATCTCGAAATCCTGAAGCGTGCTTACGAGACCATGCAACGCAAGCTGGCACGCGCCTGGGAAGGCCGTGAGGCAGGGCTGCCTTATCGCACACCGTATGAAGCGCTCATCATGGCCTCCATCGTGGAAAAAGAGACGGGTCTCGCCAGCGAGCGGCCAATGATCGCCAGCGTGTTCCTGAACAGGTTGAAGCTGGGGATGCGCCTGCAAACGGATCCGACCGTCATTTACGGTTTGGGCGAGGGTTTTGACGGCAATCTGCGCAAGCGCGACCTGCTGCAGGACAATGAATACAATACTTATACGCGTGCAGGCCTGCCGCCTACGCCGATTGCGATGCCGGGCATCGCGGCGATCGAGGCAGCACTGCATCCTGCCAGGAGCAAGGCGCTTTATTTCGTCGGCAAAGGGGATGGCAGCCATGCATTCTCGTCCAACCTCAACGACCACAATCGCGCTGTAAGGCGCTACCAGCTGGGAAGAAACTGATCGTATGGCCGGAAAATTCATTACGCTGGAAGGAGTCGACGGCGCAGGCAAGAGCACGCATATTCCGGCCATCGCCGACATGCTGCGTGCGCGCGGCAAGGAAATCCTGCTGACGCGCGAGCCAGGCGGGACGCCGCTTGGCGAGAAGCTGCGCGAGCTGCTGCTGCACGAAAACATGCATCCGGAAACCGAATCGCTGCTGATGTTCGCCGCGCGGCGCGAGCATCTCGATCAGGTCATTCGTCCGGCGCTGGAGCGCGGTACTTACGTCATTTCGGATCGCTTCACCGATGCCAGTTTCGCTTACCAATGTGGAGGCCGAGGCGTTTCTACGGCCAAGGTCGGCGAGTTGGAGCAGTGGGTACAGGGCGATTTTCAGCCGGACCTGACGTTGCTGTTCGATCTGCCGGTAGCGGTCAGTACCCAGAGGCTCGCTGGAGCGCGTAATCCGGACCGGTTCGAGAAGGAAGGCGAGGATTTTTTCAATCGCATCCGCAATGCCTATCTTGCGCGGGCCGAGCAGTTCCCGCAGCGCTTCCGCGTAATCGATTCCGGCAAGACCATTCCCGAAATCCAGGCCGAACTGCAGGCCATACTCTCGACGCTCTAAATGGCGATCCATCCCTGGCAACGCGATCTCTGGCGGCAGATGGCCAGCATGCGCCATCGCATGCCGCACGCGCTGCTGCTGCAAGGGCGTCCCGGTATCGGCAAGCTGGATTTCGCAGGGGCGCTGGCGGGAGCGTTGCTGTGCGAGCAGCCGACGACCGAAGGGCATGCCTGCGGGCAATGCGATAGCTGCAACTGGTACGTGCAAGGCAATCATCCGGACCTGCGGGTATTGGAGCCGGAAGAAAATGGTTCCGGCGGCGATGATGAGGGTGGCGAGGCGAAACCAGCCCGGAAATCGCAGGTGATTTCGGTGGATCAGGTGCGTGAGCTGGCCGAATTTCTCGGGCTTTCCAGCCATCGCGCCAATGTGCGCATCGTGCTGCTGCACCCGGCGGAGGCGCTCAATGCCGCCTCTGCCAATGCCTTGCTGAAAATGCTGGAAGAGCCCCCGCCCGGCGTGCTGTTCATCCTGGTGACCCATCAGCCGCAGCGGCTGCTGCCCACGATACGCAGCCGCTGCAACAAGATCGACATGCCGTTCCCGGAGCGGGCCGAAGCGGAAGCCTGGCTGGCGACACAAGGTATTTCCAATCCTGCAGAACGCCTCGCGTATGTCGGTGGCGCGCCATTGCTTGCGCTGCGGCTGGAGGAGGGGGCGGAAAAGCGCCTTGTCGACCTGCACAAGGAGCTGGCGCGCGGAGCACGCATGGACCCTTTCTTTACCGCATCACTGTGCGTCAGGGAAGGCATTCCCTACACCATCGAAGCCATGCAGAAATGGGTGCATGACCTCGTGAGCGTGCTTCTGGCTGGGGAGGCGCGCTATCACGCGCAGCAGGGCGCATCTTTGCAAGCCTTGGCCAAAGGGGTAGACTTGCCCAGATTGCTGGATTTCCAGCGCTCGCTGCATGAGGCGCGTCGAACGGCGCAGCACCCGTTGAACGCTGAACTGCAAGTGGAGAGCCTGATGATCCAGTACACCCAATTATTTCCGGCTTCGAGAACACCGTGAGCGAAGATATCGCAGAACAGAAAGTCGCTGCCGCACCCAAGCCTGGTGTGTTGTCGCTGGCGATCAAGGAAAAGGCTGCCCTGTACTCGGCTTACATGCCGTTCATAAGGGGCGGTGGCCTGTTCATTCCCACCAACAAGACTTACAAGCTGGGCGAAGAGGTTTTCATGCTGCTCAGCCTGTTGGATGACCCGAACAAGCTCAAGGTAGTAGGTACCGTAGCCTGGATCACGCCGGTCACGCAGGGAGGCCGTCCGCAAGGCATAGGCGTGCAGTTCAGCGAGCAGGATGGCGGTATCGAAGCGCGCAACAAGATCGAAGCCCTGTTGGGCGGGGTGCTGAAATCGGCGCGCCCGACCCACACGATGTAATTCTCGACGTTTTCAACTCTCACTCCTGGTAACGCCATGTTGGTGGATTCACACTGTCATCTCAATTTTCCCGAGTTCACCCAAAACATGCCTGCGGTATTGCAGGCCATGCAGGACAATGGCGTCAACCATGCGCTGTGCATCGGCGTGACGCTGGAAAAGTTTCCGCAGGTGCTGGCGATTGCCGAGGCCAATGAGCACATCTGGGCGACCGTCGGCATTCACCCTGACAACGAGGACGTGGAAGAGGCCGATGTGGAGCGGCTGCTGGCGCTGGCTGACCATCCCAAGGTGATTGGCATCGGTGAAACCGGGCTGGATTATTTTCGCCTCACGGGCGATCTCGAATGGCAGCGCGAGCGCTTTCGCACTCACATTCGTGCCGCGATTGCCTGCGACAAGCCCTTGGTGATCCATACGCGTAATGCGGCCGAGGATACGCTGCGCATCATGCGCGAAGAGGGCGCCGAGCGCTGCGGCGGAGTCATGCACTGCTTCACGGAATCGCAGGAAGTCGCTGATCAGGCGATGGAACTCGGCTTCTACATTTCGCTCTCAGGCATCGTCACCTTTAAAAATGCCCAAGCCTTGAAAGAAGTCGCTAAAAACATTCCGCTGGATCGCATGCTGGTCGAAACCGATTCGCCATACCTCGCGCCCGTGCCGTTTCGCGGCAAGACTAATCAGCCGGCCTATGTGAAGCACGTCGCCGAGCATATCGCCGATCTGCGCGGTATTTCGCTGGGCGAAGTGGCCGAGGCGACCACACGCAATTTCTTCCGCTTGTTCAAACAGGCGCAACCATGCAACTGACGCTGTTGGGCGTCGGCTCCAGCGCCGGCACCCCCGTCATTGGTTGCGAGTGCAAGACCTGCACCTCGGACGACCCGCGCAACAAGCGCACCCGCTGTTCCTCGGTGGTGACCCTGTCCACCGGCGAGGTGCTGCTGATCGATACCGGCCCCGACCTGCGCCAGCAGGCGCTGCGCGAAAAGCTGCGCCGCGTGGATGCCGTGCTCTATACCCACACGCATGCCGACCATCTCAACGGTATCGACGACCTGCGCAGCTTTTGCCAGCTCAACCGACGCCAGATTCCGCTCTACGGCAGTCCGGATCACATGTCGCACATCGGAGCGCGTTTCGGCTATACCTTGCGCGATCCCAGCGACTACTGGGACTTGCCGGTGCTGCGTACCAACGAGGTGAGCAGCGCATTTACGCTGTTCGGGCAGGAGATCGTGCCGATTCCTGCGCAGCATGGCCGCGCCATTGTCTACGGCTACCGCATCGGCAATATCGGGTATCTCACCGATGTCTCGGAAATACCGGATGCCTCGCTCGAACTGCTGTCGGGGCTGGACGTGCTGTTGCTCGACTGCCTGCGCTACAAGCCGCACCACACGCATATCAATCTGGAGCAGAGCCTGGAGTACGCTACGCGCATCGGTGCCGCGAGTACCTATCTGATCCACATGACGCACGAGCTGGAGTACCACGAAGTCAGCCGAATGCTGCCACCGAACGTTTATGTCGGGTATGACGGCCTGCAACTCGACGTTGCCGACCGCTGCACGCAGCCTGCATAAATGCGATAATTCAACCCGCCTGAAATTGCAAAGGAAGAGGAACCACACGATGTTCAGCAAACTGATTGCCGCCTGTCTCACCGCCACCCTGCTGATGGCCGCGCCCGCAATGGCAGAAAGCAAGCCAGCTCCCAAGGCGGCCAAGACCAAGACCTACGATGAGGATACCTTTATCCGCACGTTCAGCAACAAAACCAAGAAGCAGGTGACCGACATCATCGGCGAACCTGCGCGCAAGCAACTTTCCATCAAGCCGACCAATGCCGAAGGCGTGATTGGCCGTCCGCTGGACAAGAACTCCAAGCCGGTCAACATCGAAATGTGGTACTACAACGACATCGTGCGTTACGACGCGAAGCGTACCTACAAAACAACCGAGCTGACCTTCGTCAACGGCCGCATCAGCAATATGGCGTTCTTCAACAATCGTTGATCGACGACCGCGCAATACCAAAGGGGCTTCGGCCCCTTTTTCTTTTTTCGCTTCCCGCAATCGCGAAAACTTTTTTCCCTGCCGGCAGGTCTGCATTACACAGGCAGAGCTGATTCGGCTCCTCACGAGCCACGCTCTTCATCCTTGTCTGTCGCACCCAACAATCCAATCCAACCGACGGTTTCAGGGAGCATGCATGTTTGAAGACGATCCCCTCTGGTTCAAGGATGCCATCATCTACGAGCTGCACGTCAAGGCGTTCAGCGACAGCAACAACGACGGCATAGGCGACTTTCGCGGACTCATCGACAAGCTGGATTATTTGCAGAGCCTGGGCGTCAACACGCTGTGGCTGCTGCCGTTCTATCCTTCGCCGCTGCGCGACGATGGCTACGATATTTCTGACTATCGCAATATCCATCCCGATTACGGTTCCATGGCGGATTTCCGCCAGTTCGTGCGCGAAGCTCACCACCGCGGACTCAAGGTGATCACCGAGCTCGTCATCAACCATACCTCGGACCAGCATCCGTGGTTCCAGGCCGCGCGCAACGCGCCGCCGAAGTCGATGAAGCGCAATTACTACGTGTGGAGCGACACCAACACCAAGTTTCCCGAGACACGCATCATCTTCACCGACAGCGAGAAATCCAACTGGGCCTGGGACGAGACAGCGCAAGCCTATTACTGGCACCGCTTCTTCTCGCACCAGCCCGACCTCAATCACAACAATCCGCACGTGGTGAAGGCGGTGATGCGCGTGATGCGCTTCTGGTTCGATGCCGGGGTGGATGGCGTACGGCTGGATGCGGTGCCCTACCTGTGCGTGCGCGAGGGCACCAGCAACGAAAACCTGCCCGAGACGCATCAGGTCATCAAATACATGCGGTCAGAGCTCGACAAGCACTACAAGAACCGCATGTTCCTCGCCGAGGCCAACCAGTGGCCGGAGGACGTGCGCGACTATTTCGGCGAAGGCGACGAATGCCACATGGCCTATCACTTTCCGCTCATGCCGCGCATGTACATGGCGATCGCGCAGGAAGACCGCCATCCCATCGTCGAAATCATGCAGCAGACGCCGGACATCCCGGACAACTGCCAGTGGGCGATCTTCCTGCGCAATCATGACGAACTCACGCTGGAGATGGTGACCGACAGGGAGCGCGACTACATGTACCAGATGTATGTCACCGATACCCGTGCCCGCGTCAACGTCGGCATACGTCGTCGGCTCGCGCCGCTCATGGACAACGACTATGACAAGATCCGGCTCATGAACAGCCTGCTGTTCTCGATGCCTGGTTCGCCGATCATCTACTACGGTGACGAGATCGGCATGGGCGATAACTATTTTCTCGGCGACCGCGATGGCGTGAGAACGCCGATGCAATGGAGCCCGGATCGCAATGCCGGCTTCTCGCGCACCGACCCGCAGCGGCTCTATCTGCCGCCCATCATGGATGCGGTGTACGGCCATCAGGCGGTCAATGTCGAGGCGCAGGAGAAGAATCCGTCGTCGCTGCTCAACTGGATGCGCCGCATGCTGACAGTGCGCAAGAATACCCAGGCCTTCGGCCGCGGGTCGCTGCAGTTCCTGCGCCCGGGAAATCGCAAGATCATCGCTTATCTGCGCCTGTACGGCGACGAGGCAATTCTGTGCGTAGCCAATCTGTCGCGCGGTTCCCAGCCGGTAGAACTGGATCTTTCCGCCTACAAGGGCAGGGTGCCGGTTGAACTGCTGGCACGTACGCCATTCCCTCCCATCAGCGAGCTGCCCTATCTGCTGACGCTGCCCGGGCACGGCTTCTACTGGTTCCGGCTTGCAACCGACGAGGCGCCGCCGGAATGGCTGCTGGAGCGCGTCGCGCAGGAAGAATTGCCGCTGCTGGTCCTGTTCGACGGCTGGCGTAGCTTCTTCCGCGACCGTGTGGTTCCGTGGCGTATCGTCATGTCCGAACAATTGCGCCGGCGCTTCGAGAACGAGACGCTGCCGCAGTTCATCATTTCGCAGCGTTGGCGCTCCACGCCGGTCAAGCGAGCGGTTCTCGTGGATCATGCCGAGTGGAGCAACGGCGAGCACCAGCGGCTGCTGGGAATGTATCGTCTCGACGATAACGCTTCCGGTTCACCATATTTTCTGCCGCTGGCGCTCAATTGGGAGAAGCGCGACGAGACCTTGCAGGTGCTGCCGAATACGACGCTCGCCAAGGTTCGTCAGCAGGCGAGCATCGGCATCATCGTGGATGCCTTCGCCGATGCTGCCTTCTGCCGTGACGTGGTTCAGGGAATAAGCAACGGGTTGCAGCTCGCATGCGAGCAGGGAGCCCTTGTATTCCGAGCCGAATCGGATGCGCCAGATATCGGTGAGCTCGACTGGACCGAGATCCCGGTCAAGATGCCCAAGGTTCTAGGCGGACACAGTACGGTCGCCATCGGGCAGACGCTGTTCCTCAAGGGGTATCGGCAACTGCATGCCGGTGTGCGGCCGGCGATTGAACTCGGACGTTTCCTGACGCGCAAGGGGTTTGCCAACGTGGCGCACACGCTGGGCACGGTCGATTATCGTGCGCAGGATGGCATGCAAACGACCGTGTGCCTGCTTCAGACTTATGTGCAGAACCAGGGGGATTTCTGGGGCTACACGCTCGACTATCTGACGCACTTTCTCGACGAATCGCGCGGCGTCGATGCACCACCGGTTGCGGCAGACATTGCGCATCACGCCTACTGGGTTCTCCTCAAGACACTGGCACAGCGCACGGCAGAGCTGCACCTGGCTCTCGCGGATGAAACACTTCCTGAATTCGCTCCGGAACCGGCGGGGTCGGAAGACCAGGGGTACTGGAAAGAGCTCATCCTCGCGGAAGCGGCGTCAACGCTGGAACTTTTGTCGGTGCGCCGCTCTAACCTGACAGGTGAAGTACGCAAGAACGTGGATGCGCTGTGGGCGCATCGCAAGAAAATCGAAGACCGGATCAGGCAGCTTGCCGAGACGCCGGTCAGCGGAAAAAAGATTCGTACTCACGGCGATTTGCATCTGCGCCAGGTATTGATCAACCAGAACGATTTCATCTTCATCGACCTGGAAGACGATGCCGTATCGTTTGCCGAGCGGCGACGCAAGCACCTGCCGCTGCGAGACGCGGCGCATCTGCTGCAATCGCTCGAAACTGCCGGGCTGACGGCCTTGGCCTCGGCCGGCAAGGAGCGTCCGGATAGCATCGCTTCGCTTGAATCACTGATGGGGTTGTGGCTGGCCGAGGCCGAGCGCGTGTTCCTCGATACCTATCGCGAGTATGTGGCCGATACGGCCCTTGCGGTTTCCCGAGGCGACATGCAGGAATGGCTTGCGCTGTTCCGCCTGGAAAAGGCGCTGCGCGACCTGCGCACAGAACTCGACCTCCGGCCTGAATGCGCCGCCGCGATGGCGGAGAACTTGCTGCAACTCGCGCAATCCGGGTCAGGAGGAGTGGAATGAACCAGATCGACATCATGCTGGAGCCTGTGAGGGCCGTGCTGCTGCAGTTTGGCGCCTTCGTGCCGCGGCTGATACTCGCGCTCTTCATTCTTCTGGTCGGGTGGATGCTGGCCAAGGCGATCCGCCTGCTGGTCGTGAAAGCCCTGCGGGCGATCAATTTCTATGTGCTGACCGACCGTGCCGGTATCGATCGTTTCCTGAGCCAGGGCGGCATCCGCATGGATACCATCGGCATCCTCGGCACGCTGATCTACTGGCTGGTCGTGCTGGCTTCGGTAATGATCGCTTTCAACAGCCTCGGCCTGACCAACGTCACCGAACTGGTCGGACGTGTGGCGCTGTTCATTCCCAAGGTGATCGTCGCCGTTCTCATCCTCGCGCTAGGCGCTTATTTCGCGCGTTTCATCGAAAACACCATCCTCGCCTACAGCCGCAACATCGGGCTGGAGGACGCGGAATTTCTCGGGCGTTTCGCGCGTTATGCGGTGCTCGTGTTCGTGGTGATGATCGCGCTGGAGCAGGTGGATGTGGCTTCCGAACTGGTGCGCCAGAGCTTCCTCATCATCCTCGCCGGCGTGGTCTTCGCGCTCGCGCTGGCCTTCGGCCTCGGGGCGCAATATCGCGTTTCGGAATTGCTGGACAAGTGGTGGCCCTCTAGAAAGTCTCAACAAAAAAGCAAGGAATGACATTGCGTTATGAAATATCAACATCTCATGCCCTTCGGCACGCAAGTGCTCGAAGACGGCCGGGTTTCTTTTCGCCTGTGGGCACCCGGCTGCAACAAGGTATCGCTCTGTATCGAACCGGGCGCTAGCGAGCTTCTGATCCCGATGGAGAGCCAGCCCGACGGCTGGTTCGAAGTCACGACCGATGCGGCCGATCCCGGCAGCCGCTATTTGTTCAAGGTGAGCGACGACATGCGTGTGCCGGACCCGGCTTCGCGCTTCAATCCGCAGGACGTGCACGGCCCGAGCGAGGTCATCGCGCCGCAGAATTTTCCGTGGGTGGATACGCACTGGGCAGGGCGTCCATGGGAAGAGGTAGTGCTCTACGAGCTCCATGTCGGTTCGTTTACGCCGGAAGGCACTTTCAGGGCGCTCAAGGAACGTCTCGATTACTTCGTCGAACTGGGCGTGACTGCGATCGAACTCATGCCAATCGCCGATTTTCCTGGCGCGCGCAATTGGGGTTACGACGGCGTGCTGCTGTATGCGCCGGACAGCACCTACGGGCGGCCGGACGATCTCAAGGACTTGATCCAGACCGCACATGAAAAAGGGATCATGGTGTTTCTCGATGTGGTCTACAACCACTTCGGGCCAGACGGCAATTACCTGCATGTCTATGCGCCGCAGTTCTTCAAGGACGAGCACACTCCCTGGGGTGCGGCGATCAACTACGACCGTGAGCACAGCAAGACGGTGCGTGAGTTTTTCATCAACAACGCGCTCTTCTGGCTGGAGGAATACCGTTTCGACGGGCTGCGCCTGGACGCGGTGCACAGCATACTCGACCACGGCGAGCGGCATATCCTGGACGAGCTCGTGCAGCGGGTGAACGAGACCATAGGCCAGGACCGACACGTGCATCTGGTGCTGGAGAACGATCTCAACGAAGCGCGCCATCTGGAGCGGCCCGATCGCTACAGGGCGCAGTGGAACGACGACTTTCACCATGCGCTGCACGTGCTGGTGAGCGGGGAGGATGACGAGGACTACAGCGACCAGCCTTTCCAGCATCTCGTGCGTTGCCTGACGGAAGGCTTTGCCTACCAGGGCGAAGTGTCCAAGCACCGCAAGGGGGCACGGCGCGGCACACCCAGCGCACATCTTCCCGTGAATGCTTTCGTCTCGCTGCTGCAAAACCATGACCAGGTGGGCAATCGCGCTTTTGGCGAGCGTATCGCCGAACTGGTGCGACCACGACCCTTGCGGGCGGCGCTGGCGCTCATGCTGCTGGCGCCTTCGACCCCGCTGCTGTTCATGGGAGAGGAGTACGGCGAACTAACGCGCTTCACCTTTTTCTGCGACCTGGGTGCTGACCTGGCGCAAGCGGTGCGGGACGGGCGACGCGCTGAGTTTGCCGCGAAGTTCCCTGAATTCGACGATCCCGAGGCGCAGAAGAAGATCCCCGATCCCTGCCATCCTGATACCTTCGTCAATTCGAAGCTGGACTGGAGCCGCCTCGAAAAGCCCGAGCACCAAGCCTGGCTGGCGTATTACCAGAACCTGCTTCTGCTGCGCAAGGAACGGCTGGTGCCGCACCTGCCAGGATTGCAGGGAAACAATACTGCCGTACGCCTGCTCGGTGATCGAAGCGCGGCCATCGAGTGGCGGCTGGGCGACGGCAGGAAGCTGACCCTGCTCGCCAATCTGGGCACGACTCCTGTGCTGGGTGTGGAGCAGCCTGCGTCGCCGCTGCTGTTCGCGAGCGAAGGCGATGTCGTACCATCCCTCAATGCAGGCACGCTGCCGCCCTGGTCGGTGGCCTGGTATCTGGAGAACGGCCATGACTGATCAGCAATCCATGCTCAACCGCTTGAGCGATTTGTGCGGCATCGGCCGCGAATACCACGATATCTGGGGAGTCGCGCATCCTGCCTCGGAGGAAACGCAGAAGGCGCTGCTGTGGGCCATGGGCTTTAACGTGGAAAGCTTCGATGACATCCGGCGCTCGCTGGAGGATTTCGAGCGGCGCATCTGGCTGCGGCCCTTGCCGCCGGTACGAGTGGTGCGCGCGCATGAAGCGCCGCATGCGATTCCGCTGACCTTGCCGGAAGACCGATACGATGAACTGAGCTGGGTGCTGACCCTGGAAAACGGCGAGCGCCGTGAAGGGCGTTTCCGCCCCGCGGAGTTGCAGCGCGAGGAGCAGCGCCACTTCGACGGGCAGTTCTGGGTGCGTTACAGCTTCCAGCTCCCGGGTGAGCCGGGGCTAGGCTATCACCGTCTCGAAATCCACGGACTGGAGCAGCCCGTAGCCATGCGGCTCATCGTGGCGCCGAAAGAGTGTTATCGCCCGCCGGCCATCCAGCAAGACAAGCGCGTATGGGGTACGGCGGTGCAGATTTATGCGCTGCGCTCCGGACACAACTGGGGCGTGGGCGATTATGGCGACCTCAAGGCAGTAGTCGAATTCTGCGCGGAGCAGGGTGCCGGCATCGTCGGTGTGAGCCCGATCCATGCGCTGTTTCCCGACAATCCTGAGCATGCGAGTCCCTATGGACCTTCGAGCCGCTTGTTCCTCAACGCGCTCTACCTGGACGTCGAGTCCATCCCCGAGTTTGCCGAATGCGAGCCGGTGCTGAAAGAGGTGCGCGCGGATGCCTTCCAGGCGCAGCTCCGTGCACTGCGCGCGGAAGAAATGGTGCAATACGCCGCCGTTGCCGCGCTCAAGTGGCCGGTATTGGAAAAACTGTACGCGCATTTCCGCGAACATCACCTCGCCCGCAATACGCCGCGCGGTCAGACATTCAGGAGTTTTCAGGCGAAGCGCGGTGAAGCGCTGCATCGCCAGGCGCTGTTCGAGGCGCTGCAGGAACACTTCAAGGCGCAGGACAGCAATATCTGGGGCTGGCCAGCCTGGCCGGAAGCCTATCGCCATCCCGAATCGACCGAAGTTGCTCAGTTCGTGGAAGCGCATC
This sequence comes from uncultured Methylobacillus sp., assembly GCA_946478865.1. The sequence continues at coordinate 13,474 of CAMLDO010000028.1, read as the reverse complement.
GCGAACGCGTCGAGTTCTACGCGTGGCTGCAATGGCAGGCGAGCGAGCAGCTTGCAGCCATCGGCCGCCGTTCGATGGAACTGGGGCTGGGCGTCGGGCTGCTGCTCGACCTCGCCGTGAGCATCAGCCGCGGCGGCGGGGAAGGGTGGGCCAACCAGCACCTCTACGCCACTGGTGCGAGCATAGGCGCGCCGCCCGACGATTTCAGCCTGACCGGGCAGGACTGGGGCTTGCCGCCGTTCATTCCGCATGCCCTGGCGGAGGCGGGCTATCAGCCTTTCATCGATACTCTGCGTGCCGGCATGAAGGACGCGGGCGCTTTGCGCATCGACCACGTCATGGGACTCTACCGCCTGTTCTGGGTGCCGCCCGGTAAGACGGCGGCGGAGGGCGCCTACGTTTACTACCCCTTCCACGACCTGCTCGGCATCCTCGCGCTGGAAAGCCAGCGTAACAAATGTCTGGTGGTGGGAGAGGATCTCGGTACGGTGCCCAACGAGGTGCGGCACGGGTTGGAGCAGCTCGGCGTGCATTCCTACCGGCTGCAGTATTTCGAGAAAGACTGGAACGTGGGCTCCTTCAAGGCACCGCAGGAATATCCGGCGCAGGCGCTGGTCGCGGTCAGCACGCACGATCTCGCCACCCTGACCGGTTTCTGGCAGGCACGCGACCTCGAGGTACGCCAGTCGCTCGGCCTGTTCCCGTCCGAGGAAAGCCGCGAGGCACAGATCGTGGCGCGGGCGCAGGATTGCGCACGCCTGCTGGTCGCGCTGGAGAAGGAAGGGCTGCTGCCGCAGGGCGCGGTACCCAACCCCGTTTCCGTCCCGGAAATGACGCCGGAATACACCCAGGCTATCCACGCTTATCTTGCCCGCACGCCGTCCCGGCTCATGCTGGTGCAGCTTGAGGATTTGCTCGGCCAGCTCGACCAGGTCAACCTGCCCGGCACCTCGGAAGCGCAATACCCCAACTGGCGCCGCAAGCTGCCGCTCAATATCGAGGAATGGCGCGGCCATCCCCGCGTGCAGGGCCTGGTCGACACCATGCGGCGCGAGCGCGGCAGCTCTGTGGAACCGCAACCTCCGCCATCGAGCCGAGAGCAGGGCACTATCCCTTTTTGGCGCATACCGCGCGCCACGTACCGTTTGCAGTTCAATAGCCGTTTCACGTTTGCCGAGGCCGCACAGATAGTCGAGTACCTCGATCAACTCGGCATCAGCCACTGCTATGCGTCTCCCTATCTCAAGGCACGCGCTGGCAGCCCGCACGGCTACGACATCATCGACCACAATGCGCTCAACCCCGAGATCGGCACCGAAGCCGATTTCGAGCACTTCGTGGCCGAACTCAAGGCCCGCGGCATGGGGCAGATTCTGGACATCGTGCCTAACCACATGGGCGTGATGGGCTCGGACAACCTGTGGTGGCTGGACGTGCTGGAAAACGGTCCGTCCTCGACCTATGCGCAGTACTTCGACATCGACTGGTTTCCGGCCAATGAACGGCATTACGGCAAGGTGGTGCTGCCTGTGCTGGGCGACCATTACGGCACGGTGCTGGAAAACGGTGAACTGAAACTCACCTTCGACCGGGAGCGCGGCGAATTCAGCGTGTGCTATTACAACCACCGTTTTCCCGTGGATCCACGCGAGTATGCGCGCATACTCGGCTACGGCCTGGAACGGCTGGGCGCGCGTTTGGGTGCGGAGCATCCGCAGGTGCTGCAATACGAGAGCCTGGTCACGGCGTTCGGCCATTTGCCGGAGCAAATGGATACCGCGCCGGAAAAGATCGCGGAGCGCAGCCGCGACAAGGAAATCTACAAGCAGCACCTGGCGGGAATGGTGGCGGCCAGCGCGGATGTTGCGCAGTTCATTGATGAGATCGTGGCCGAGTTCAACGGCGGCGGCAACGATCTCGACCGCTACCGCGCACTGCACGAACTGCTGGGCGCGCAGGCCTACCGGCTCGCCTACTGGCGGGTGGCTTCAGACGAAATCAACTATCGCCGCTTCTTCGATATCAACGACCTGGCCGCGCTGCGCATGGAAAACCCGACGGTGTTCGAGACCACGCATCGCTACATTGCCGAGCTGCTGGCGACGGGCCGGGTAGACGGCCTGCGGCTGGACCATACCGACGGGCTGTACGATCCAGTGCAATATTTCCAGCGGTTGCAGCAGATGGCGTCCGGCCTGCTGGCTCCGCTCCCGGGGCCTGAGGAGGCGGAGCGTGCGCCGCTTTATGTGGTAGTCGAGAAGATACTGGCCGCGCACGAGCATCTGCCCGAAACCTGGCCAATTTCGGGTACCACCGGCTACGACTTCATGAATTTGTGCAACGGCGTGTTCGTGGACGGCAATGCGGCGGAAAAAATGAACCGCATCTACCACGAGTTCATCGAGCACCGCCTGGATTTCGAGGAACTGCGCTACCTGAGCAAGCGCAGGATGATGCGCATGTCGATGACGGGCGAATTGAGCGTGCTCGCGCATCATCTCGCGAATATCGCGCGTCATGACCGCCGTACCTGCGACTACACCACCAACAGCCTGCGCCAAGCGCTCGCCGATGTCGTGGCCTGCTTTCCCGTCTATCGCACCTATGTCTCTGCCGGGGAAGTGGCCCCGGACGATACGCGCCATGTGGATTGGGCGATCGGCCTTGCGAAGAAGCGCAGCCAGTCGGCCGACCTCGGCGTGTTCGATTTCATCCGCGAAGTGCTGCTCAAGCTGCGTGCCGAGGGCCAGGGTCAGGAATATCAGGAGCTGGTTGCGAGCTTCGCGATGAAGTTCCAGCAGTACACCAGCCCGGTGATGGCAAAGGGCATGGAAGATACCGCGTTCTACCTCTACAACCGCCTGATTTCGCTCAATGAGGTGGGCGGCGACCCGCGCCGCTTCGGCGTACCGGTCAACGGTTTTCATCGCGCGACGCAGGATCGCATGAGGCGCTTCCCGCATGCCATGCTGGCCACGTCCACTCATGACAGCAAGCGTTCCGAGGACGTACGCGCACGGCTCAATGCACTCACCGAGATGCCGGATGAGTGGGAGGAAATGGTGGCGCGCTGGAACCGTATCAACCAATCGCTGGAGCGCACCGTGGACGATCGCCCGGCGCCGAGCCGCAACGACCAGTACCTGCTGTACCAGACGCTGGTCGGCGCGTGGCCGCTGGAAGAGCTCGACGAGTCCGGGCGCAAGAGCCTGTGCGAGCGTATCGAGTCCTATATGCTCAAGGCGATCCGCGAAGCCAAGGCGCATACCTCCTGGATCAACCCGAATCCGGAGTACGAGGATGCGGTGATCGCGTTCGTACGCGGACTGATAGGCGAGGGCAGCAACAAGCGCTTTCTCGCGAGTTTTCTGCCGTTCCAGCGCCGTATTGCGCGGCTCGGCATGTTCAACAGCCTGTCGCAGACTCTGCTCAAGCTCACCGCCCCCGGCGTGCCGGATATTTACCAGGGAACGGAAATCTGGGATTTCAGCCTGGTGGACCCGGACAACCGCCGCAAGGTGGACTACGGGCGGCGACATAACCTGCTGGCCGACCTTAGGCAGGAATTCGGCGATGATGGCTCGATCGATAAGGTGCGCGCGCTGCTGGATCACATGAAAGATGCGCGCATCAAGCTCTACCTGGTCTGGAAAACGCTCACTCTGCGCCGCGAGCATGAGCGCCTGTTCCGCGACGGCGACTACCAGCCGCTCAAGGTGGAGGGGCGCCGCGCCGAGCATGTCTGCGTGTTCCTGCGCCAGTGGGGTGGCGAGGCCTTGCTGGTGATCGTGCCGCGCCTGTTCTACGCCCTGGTGAAGCGCGACGCTGCGCCGCCAGTCGGACAAAGCATCTGGCGCGATACTCGCATCGAGCTGCCGGAGAGCCTCACCGGCTTGCGCTGGCGCAACGTCTTTACCGATGAAACGCTGGAGCCGCGCGCTTCAACGGTCGAGCTCGCCCAGGCTCTGTTGCATTTTCCCTATGGGCTGCTGATCGGAAAGAAAGGCTGACTGCCTAAAAGAGAGAACTCCCATGGCCAAACCATCGCTACACACTGCTTTGCCCGGATCGCTCGTGATATTGGGCTTCGGCAGCATTGCGCAGGGCGTATTGCCCTTGCTGTTCCGGCATATCGATATCGCCCCGGAACGCGTAACCGTGGTTTCGCGCAGTGAGGACAAGACCGGCATCGCCAGGAAATACGGGGTGCGCTTCCTGGCGCAACCGCTCAACGAAGGCAATTTCGAAACCGTGCTGGAGCCTCTGCTCAAGGAGGGCGATTTCCTGCTCAATCTTTCGGTCGATGTCGCCAGTCTCGCTCTGATCCGCTTCTGCCGGCAGCACGGCGTGCTCTATCTCGACACCTGCATCGAACCGTGGCCGGGACGTTACGACGATCCTGCCTCGCCGGTATCGCAGCGCTCCAACTACTCGTTGCGCGAAGAGGTGCTCGCCTATCGCCTGGATAAACGCTCGGGGCCGACCGCGGTGGTCACCCATGGCGCGAATCCCGGCCTCGCGTCGATCTTCGTCAAGCAGGCGCTGCAAAACATCGCCCGCGACAATGACCATGCCTTCGATCCGCCGCAAAGCTATGAGGAATGGGCGGCGCTGGCGCGGGCGCTTGATATCAATGTGATCCATATTGCCGAGCGCGATACGCAGATCGCCGACCGGCGCAAGCAGCGCGACGAATTCGTGAATACCTGGTCGGTGGCAGGATTCCTGAGCGAAGGGTTGCAGCCGGCCGAGCTGGGGTGGGGCACGCACGAGCGGCATTTCCCGGCGGATGGTGCGCGCCACGGTTTCGGTTCCGATGCGGCAATTTATCTGAACCGTCCGGGCGTTGGGACGCGCGTGCGCAGCTGGACACCGCTGGAAGGGCCCTATCACGGCTTTCTCGTGACCCACGGGGAATCGATCTCGATTGCCGATCATCTGACGCTGCGCGAGAACGGGCAGGTAATTTATCGGCCCACCGTCCATTACGCCTACCATCCTTGCGACGATGCCGTGCTCTCGCTGCACGAACTTGCCGGCAAAAACTGGCAGGAGCAGAAGCACAAACGCATCATGCGCGACGAGATCGTTTCGGGTGTGGACGAGTTGGGCGTGCTGCTCATGGGCAACAACAAGGGCGCCTACTGGTACGGGTCGCGGCTGGATATCGAATCGGCCCGCAAGCTCGCACCGCACAACACGGCCACTAGTCTGCAGGTGGTAGCCGGCGTGCTCGGCGGCATGGTCTGGGCGCTGCGCAATCCGGATGCGGGTGTGGTCGAACCGGATGACGTCGATCACACCTTGGTCATGGAAATCGCCGGGCCTTACCTGGGCGAGCTGGTCGGCGAGTATGGGGACTGGACGCCGTTGCGCGACCGCAGCCCCTTGTTCGAGGAAGCCATGGATCGTGACGACCCATGGCAATTCATCAATTTCAGGGTGATATAAAGCCTGAAAAAGTTTACGCAACATACTGATGCTGCTTAAAAAAGAACTTGGCCTTATCGAGAACTCCTATTACGAAGCGACCGTCTCCCGGCCGGCGCCTACCCCTGCGCTCGCGGAAAAAGTGTCATGCGATGTATGCGTGGTAGGCGGCGGTTACGCAGGTCTTTCTGCGGCACTCGAACTGGCCGAGCGCGGCTATTCCGTCGTGCTGCTGGAAGCGCAAAGAATCGGCTGGGGCGCCTCTGGCCGTAATGGCGGGCAGGCCATAGTCGGCTTCGGCAGCGCGGGCGAATGCGCCATCGAAAAGCAGTTTTCCCGCGAGGATGCAAAACGCGCGTGGGATGTGTCGGTCGAGGGACTGACGCTGCTTCGGGAGCGCATTGCACGCTATGGCATCGACTGCGATTACCAGCCGGGCTACATGACTCTGTCCGTGCGCGAAAAGAAGACGCGCAAGCTGGAAAAGTGGGCGCAGCATGTGATGCAGATTTATCGCTATCCTTTGCAAGTCGTTGGCCCCGATGAAATTTCCTCCTGGGTTGCCAGCGAGCGTTTCCATGCAGGTATCTATGATGCCAATTCCGGCCACCTGCATCCGCTCAAGTATTGCCTGGGGCTCGCCGCAGCCGCCAAGCAGGCCGGCGTCGTAATGCACGAGAATTCGCCCGTGTTCGTGGTCGAGCGAGGCGAGCGGCCCGTGGTCAAGACAGCGCAGGGAGAGGTGGCATGCAGTTTTGTCGTGCTCGCGGGCAACGTGTATCTGGGCGAATATGGCGACGAGATCGCTCCCGAACTGACCGATAGCATCATTCCGGTCGGGACTTACATGATCGCGACACAGCCTTTGGGACAGGCACGAGCGGATGCGCTTATACCCAAGCGTGCGGCGGTTTCCGACAACAATTTCGTCCTCGATTATTTCCGGCTCAGCCGCGATCACCGCCTGCTGTTCGGAGGAGGAGACAGCTACAGCGCGGTCACGCCCGCCGGGCTGATCGAACGCATACGACGGCGCATGCTGGACGTGTTCCCTACACTCGAGGATCTCAACATCGACTATGCCTGGGGCGGGTTCGTCGACCTCACGTTCAACCAGGCGCCCAATTTCGGGCGGCTGGGACACAACATCTATTACCTGCACGGATTTTCCGGGCATGGTCTGGCGCTCACGGGAATGGCGGGCAAGCTTGCGGCCGAGGCGATTGCGGGACAGGCCGAGCGCTTCGACCTGTTTGCACGCATACGGCATCTGCCATTTCCCGGCAGCCATTTGCTGCGTACGCCGGCGCTGATGCTGGGGATGTGGTATTACCGTCTGCGCGACCGGTTGTAAGAAGGCGCTGACACTGGTTCGAGATCGTGGTCTACAGCGGCTTCCGATGGGAATAAGCATACTTGGGGACAAAGGAAAGCTTATGCCAATACGATTGCTGTCGCTTGCCATTTTCTCCCTCGGCATTCAGGCCTTGCCTGCGCTGGCGCAATTACCGCCGCCAACGCCTGCAGAGAAGGCCGATGCGGCTGAAATCGCCGCTCATAATGCCTGGATGGACAAGATCGGTGCCTATCGCTTGTGCCTCGCACAGGATCGAATCGCAGACAAATACCGAACCTCCCTGAAGTCGCAGGGCCGGGCTGTGCCGGCGCGAACGGAAACAGCCCCCTGCAGCGATCCGGGTCCGTATCGTTATCCGACGACAGATGCGGAATCCAAACCGCTTGAAGCCTCGGAGTCGCATTCGCCTGCTGCAACCTCTGTTGTACCTCCCAGTACGCGTCCCAACGAAACCGAGACGAAGAGTGGGCAAGGGGAGTGAAGCGGGCAGTAGGCTGGAAGAGAGATTTAATTTTATATCACAACCTTTTTATCCTGATTTTACCAAGTCAGGCGAAAAAGCAAACAATCAGACTATTCGATCAGGCGTGGCAAGGCCAAGCGCATGTGCCGTGATCAACCAAAGCAGGCATAGGCTGGTATCATGACACCCCTTCGCTCACTTCAGACCCTTATGATTTTGTGAGGGATTTGAATGTTCTGCATGAAGCAGGAGATTTTTTCGGATTTGTAGCGATATTGTCGTTGAGCAAGACGATAGGCTTGCGCTGTTTATCAACCATCATGGAATTGTTCAAATGTTGCAACTGCAAGTAATTGGAATCGCATGTCTTTTTCTGTTGTTTATCTCGGCAGCAATCTATGCCGTGATCAAGCTCACCGAGCGCGAGAACAAGAAAGGCTAATGCAAGTGCCGGGAATCCGGCCAAAGAAAAGGGCTGCCCCGGCAGCCCTTTTTTCTTGTCAGCGTTTCAGTTATCCCTGACTTCCTCGCTACGCTCCGAAGCGAGCAGGGCCTTGAGGTCGCGCCGGCCTTGTTCCGAGAGATCGAGAACGGCTTGCCGGTCATGGCGTATCTTGTAGGCAGCTTCGAATTGCTCCAGGTCGTGGCGTTCGAAATGCTTGATGATCTTGGTGGCCGCTGTCGAGGATTCTCCAAGCGCCACCAGCGCCTGCCGCGCCGCCTCGAGGGATGAGTAGAAGGTTTCGCGTATCGGGTGCAGCCCGCGTTCGCGCAGCTCGTACGCATCGGTTCGGCTGCGGGCGCGGACCACGATGGGCACTTCCGGCCAGCGCTCCTGCACCAGTCGCGCCATGGACATGGCCGCAGAAGAGTCGTTGACCGCGATGACGAACAGCCGCGCCTGGGCGATACCGGCTTCTTCCAGCAGGTCCAGCCTTGAAGCGTCGCCGTAATAGCATTTCCAGCCGAATTCGCGGGTGAGTTCGACCTGGTTCGGATCATTGTCGATCAAGGTGACCGAAATGCCATTTGCCATGAGCACGCGGCCGACGATCTGCCCGAAGCGCCCGAAGCCGGCGACGATCACCGAGTTGGATTCCTCGATGGCCTCACGCGGCGGCCGTTCGCCGCAATCCAGGGTCACGAACCTGTTGTAGACGAGCAGCAGCAGGGGCGTGACCAGCATGGAAATCGCGACGACCGCATTGAGCAGATCGTAACTTTCCTTATTCAGCAGGCTTTGCGATAGCGCTACGCCGAAAATCACGAAAGCGAACTCGCCGATTTGCGACAGCGCCACAGCCATCAGAAATCCATCACGCCGATGCAGCTTGAAGAGCTTGCCCAGGCCGAACAGGATGACAGCCTTGGCGACGACGATCAGCAATGCCAGACCGATAATAGTGCCCGGGCGATCAGCGACCAGCGAGACATCCACCGACATCCCGACCGCGATGAAGAACAGCCCCAGCAGCAAACCCTTGATCGGCTCGATATCCAGCCGCAGCTCGTAACGGTATTCGGAGTCGGCCAGCAGCACGCCCGCGAGGAAAGTGCCCAGCGCCATCGACAGCCCGACAGTTTGTACCGCCATCGACACGCCGATCACGAGCAGCAGCGAGAAGGCGAAGAAAATCTCCCGCATTCCCGTCTGTGCCACGATGCGCATCACCGGCCGCAGCACGGTGCGGCTGGCGATGACAATCACCGCGATCACGGCCAGGGCCTTGGGAATGGCCCATACATCGAAACCATTATTGGAAGCCGCCGGCGCGATGAGGGCGAGCAGCATGAACAAGGGAATGACCGACAAATCCTGGAACAGCAGTACTGCGAAAGAAGCTTGCCCGCCCGGGGTGCCCAGCAGTTTCTTTTCCTCTAATGAGGCGAGCCCGATAGCGGTGGACGACATCGCGATGCCGGCGCCTGCGACAGCGGCGACTTGCCATGACAAGCCGGCGAAAATGGCAATCGCCATTACCAGTGCCATCGTGCCCGCAACCTGTAGTCCGCCCAGCCCCAGCAACGGCTTTCGCAATTCCCAGACCTTTTCAGGCTCCAGTTCCAGACCGACGAGGAAAAGCAGCAGAACCACGCCGAACTCTGCGAAGTGCAGCACATGTTCGGGATCGGGAATGAGTTGCAGCGCGTACGGACCGATGAGGATCCCGGCGATCAGATAGCCGAGCACGGAGCCCAGCCCAAGCCGCTTGAAAAGCGGAACGGCGAGAACCGCCGCGGCGAGATAGATGAAGGCTTGCGACAAGAAACCGGTAGGGCCCATGGACGGCTCGACAGAAATGCAGATGGGGCGAGTTTACTATGGAGTCGCCGAACCTGACCTCTTCCTGAACAACGTCAATGAAGCAGATCGCCTCGTACCGGAAGAAATGCCCTTAATGGTGGCGATTCAAGAGCATTCTGCATCTTTCTGGGGCATTACTTTTTGCCAGAACTGGGCGAGCTGTTTTTCGTATTGCAGCTTCTGCATCGTGCGGATTTGCAGCCAGATGATGACTGCTGCCAAGAGCAGGGATGCGGTGGTCAGACCGAAGGACAGGATAGAAATTTTGAGCCCCTTGAAACTTGAAAAATATAAAAACCGAACGCGATGTTATGTAAGTTCTGAATAGCAAATTTCAGACCAGAATATGCGGCCCGCATAATGCGCCACTCGTGTTAAGTTTTTATTTCCAATAGGGCAGAAGACTAACCTGCAATGATCAAGCGCAGCCCCAGCGCCAAGAATACGATGCCAGCCATGCGGTCGAGCCAGAGCCCGAGACGAGGATGCGTGCGGGTGAGTTGCCCCACCGTGCCTGCGAAGAAACCGAGCAAGCCAAACAACACGGCCGCCTGCACGGTAAACACCACTCCCAGGGCCGCCATCTGGCCGGGCACGCTGCCATGTGTGGGCACGATGAATTGCGGGAGAAACGACAAGAAAAACAGGATGACTTTCGGATTGATCGCATTGGCCAGCATGCCTTGCATGAACAGGCGAGTGAGAGATTGATTATTCGAGCGGATACTGGCCGCTTGAGGGCTGCTCGTATTGCGCAATGCGCTGACTCCCAGCCAAAGTAAATAAAGCCCTCCGGCGACTCTGAGCAGAGTGAAGACCGTGGGTGAAGCAGCGATAGCCGCGCTGACGCCCACGACGGCCAGCAGCGTATGACTGAGGCAGCCGATGGCGCATCCCAAACCAAACGCGATGCCTCGGGCGCGGCCTTGCGAGGCGCCGATCCCGAGCACCATGAGATTATCCGGCCCGGGAGCTATCGTGATGAGGGCAGCGGCCGCCAGAAACCCGAGAAGCTGCTCGGCGGACAGCAGGAATGGCAGGTCGATTTCAAAAGCTCCCGTTCATTGAGTGCGGAAATGATAACTGTTGAGTCCCGAGGCGGAAAAAGATTAGACTCAAGCCTCCTAAAAATCCTAATAAAAAGCGAGGAATACTCATGAGTTTTCATGCAGCCAAGAATGCCTTTTCTGCACTTCAGGAAATCACGGAAGCGGAAGACAACCCCGCAATGGAACAGCTCGCCACCGGCCTGCTGGAATTGACCAAGTCCTTGCAGAGCGAAATCAGCGATCTGAAATCCGAAATCACTTCCTTGCGATCGCGGGTTGCTTCCATGGGTTGAAGCCGGACAGCATCGCCTAACACGGAGGGTATTTCCATGGAGCCTGTAAACACCCGTTCAGATATCAGAAGCAAGCTGATCGCCGCCACGCCTTCGGAGATTTTCTCGGCGATCAGTAATCCCGACCGCATTGCCCGATGGTGGGGGCCATCGGGTTTCAGCAACACCACACACGAGTTCGACTTTCGTCCCGGCGGGCGCTGGTTACTCACCATGCACGGACCGGACGGCAAGGACTATCCGAACGAAAGCCGGTTTTTGCGCATCGTGCCCGAGCAGATTTTCGAGATCGAGCATTTCTCGGGTCATCACTTCGTGTTGACGCTGGAGCTGCACGCTCAAGGCGGCGCGACGGAAGTGAGGTGGCAGCAGACGTTCGATACCGTCGAGCACTACCAGCGAATAGCCGACTTCGTGGCCGGAGCCAACGAGCAAAACCTGGAGCGCCTTGCCGCTGAGGTCCAGCGCGGGAGAAGCGGGGCGTAAACTCCGAATACCAGGGCTTCAGGTCTGGACGTGCCTGAAAAGTAAGCGCAACATCACGCTCAAGGATTAATCGGATAAATAGCGCTTAATATCTTTAGTGCTGAATGAATCATGAAACTCAAGATCAGCCAGAAAATCACCGGGTTGCTGGTGTTTTACTTTCTCGTCGCGGTGGTGGCCATCGGTTCGACGCTGTTTGTTTCCTGGCAGCTCGAAGGTAGCGCGGCGGCCATCAATGATGCGGGCAAGGAGCGCATGCGGTCCTACCGTATCGCTTTCCTGCTGGCCCAGCAGGTGCGGCAGCCCGAGCTGAACCTGTGGACGAATATCGAACAGGAAACCCTGCGGTTCGAGCGCACCCTGATCGAATTGAAGAACGGCAATCCGCAGCGCCCTTTGTTCCTGCCCGACGAGCCGCAGGTCAAACAGCAGATGCAGGAGCTGCAGTCCAACTGGCATAACGTCATCAAGCCGCGCATCCAGGGCATTCTCAGCGCGCCTTCCGCGGCACAGCAGGCGCAGCTGCTGGCCGAATACCAGATCTCGATCGAAGGTTTCGTGGCGAGCATCGACGAACTCGTGGTGCTGGTCGAACGGAGCAACGCGCACGCCACCGGCATGCTGCGCTCGTTTCAGATCGCACTGATCGTCGTCGCCTTGTTGGGCACCGTATTGCTCGACTATATCTTCTCGCTGCTGTTTGTGCGGCCGGTACAGCGGCTCAACGACGGCTTGCGCAGCATGGGCAAGGGCGATTTCGACGTTCGCCTGCCGGCGAATGGCGGTGATGAGCTCAGCGAACTGGCGCAAGGCTTCAACCAGATGGCGGAGCAATTGCAGGATACCTATGCCACGCTGGAGCAGCGCATCGCCGAGAAAACACAGCGGGTCGAGGTCAAGAACCGCGAGTTGGGCGCGCTGTACGAAATCGCCGCATTCCTCAATGCCTCTTCAGCGGCCGAACCGCTATGCGACAGCGTGCTGGAGCGCATGATCGCGCTATTCAATGCCAGCGGCGGCGTCATACGCCTGACCGATCCCAAGGGCGAGCAGTTGAAGGTGGTCGCCGCACGCGGCGTGTCGGATCACTTTCTGGCCGAGGAAACCTATCTCGCGGTCGGCTCCTGTATTTGCGGCGAAGTGGCGCGCGACGGTATTGCCGTCAGCTCCGACTTCACCGTGCCCACGCCGCGGCCCTTGCTGCATGCCTGCAGCCGCGACAACTTCCGCTCCATCGCCGCGATTCCCATCCGCTCCAAGCAGAACATGCTGGGGCTGCTGAACCTGTTCTTCGACACCACGCGCGTTCTGCCGCCGGGCGAGGTGCGCCTGCTGGAATCGGTCGGCCTGCATCTGGGCACCGCCATCGAAAACCAGCGCCTCATCGCCCGCGAGAAGGAGATGGCGATCTCCGAGGAGCGCAACCTGCTGGCGCAGGAGTTGCACGACAGCATTGCGCAATCGCTGGCCTTCCTGAATATCCAGGTGCAGCTGTTGCAGGAAGACCTCAGCAAGGAGAAAGTCGCCAATGCCATCGAAGTGGTCGAGCAGATCCGCGAGGGCGTGCAGGAAAGCTACGACGACGTGCGCGAGCTGCTGGTGCATTTCCGCACGCGGCTGGACCATGCCGATCTCGATGCCGCCATTGGCAGCGCGCTGGAAAAATTCGAAGGGCAGGTGGGCATCCCCACGCATTATTCCCGCGTCGGGCCGCCGCTGGATTTGCCGCCCGAATCTGTTTTGCAGATGCTGCATATCCTGCAGGAATCCCTCTCCAACATCCGTAAACATTCAGGGGCAACAGAAGTGGAAGTAGAGCTGGTCTCCGCAAGCGAATGCCGCTTGACCGTCAAGGACAACGGCAAGGGCTACGACCCGGATAAGGACGCCGGCGACACGCATGTCGGCATCCGCATCATGCGCGAACGCGCGCACCGCATGGGCGGCAACCTCACGTTCACGTCCGCGCCGGGGCAGGGCACGCAGGTCAGTCTCACCTGGACCGCCACGCCGATGACCACGGGGGCCGCATGACGCCCATCCGCGTACTCATCATCGACGACCATAGCCTGTTCCGCAGCGGCATCCGGC
>CAMLDO010000027.1 GCA_946478865.1 uncultured Methylobacillus sp. | reverse complement strand
GGACCAGTACGGAAACGGATACGGGTACCTCCACAGACACAAACACAGGCACGACCACAGGAACCGGTGTCGGCCCTGGCATAGGAACCGGCACCGGCCGTGGAGAGCTGGGCTCCCCCAGCAGCAACCGCAACCGCGTCACCAGCCCCGACTCCAACAGCTCCACGGGTACCGGCGGTCCGGATGTCGATCCCGTTCCACCCGGCTCGGTTCGGGATATTCCCAGCCCGGACCGCACTTCGCCGGGCGTTCCCGGAAGATTCAGAAACGGTGAGCCCGGCGTATCGCGTTAAGCCCTATTCACTCACAGGAGATCAGCAATGAAAACAATCTATCGCTTCCTGACTGCATTTCTGGCATGTCTTGCGTTCGTCGCACATGCCGAAACCGTAACCCCGTCCGATTCGGAAATCGTAGGCGTTGTAAGCGCCGCCAATACCGGGGAAATCCTGGCCGCTCAAGAGGCGGTGAAAAAGGCCGCTCATCCGGAAGTAAAGCAGTTCGCCGAGCAGATGCTCGAGGAACATGGCGCCATGAACAAGGAAAGCACGGCATTGGCATCCAAGCTGGGCCTCAAGAAAGAGGATAGCGTCACCAGCAAGATGCTGACCAAGAAGGCGCAGGCCGACCTAAAGAAACTCAAGGAGCTCAAGGGAGCCGAGTTCGACAAGGAATATGTCGGCGATCAGGTACTGATGCATAAGCTGGTGCTGGAAACCATTGAGAATGTATTGGTGAAAAGCGCGGACAATGCCGAGCTCAAGACCATGCTGACGCAAGCTCAGACCAAGGTAGCTGCACATCTTGAACATGCGCGCAGCCTCAAGGAAAAATACGATAAATAGTTACTGGGACTGATAAGGGCTGGCTCCATGCCAGCCTTTTTTCATGAGGGAAATGCGAGGGAAATGTAATCCACAAAATCTGTGGATAATTCTGTGAACAGCTGTGACTTAAAACCGTAACTTGCGCCCAGATAAGGACTTTTTTATTTCGATTAAAAATTGAACTTTTTTAAAACCACTTATTAATCATAAAGTTAAGTTATTTCCATTAAATATTATGAAGTTATGGATGTTTTTAAAGTAGTACATGAGATGATGTGCATAACCAATCTTTCCGTGCCTTTAAAAAGAGGCTCAAAAGCCGCGTCAGCACTAGGTTTAGCCGTGTAAGCGCAAGGGTATTCTCAAGTTATTTGTACTTGCGGAACTGGCCGACCACAACGCCGAAAATCTCCAGTTTTCCCTTGGGGCGGATTGTGGGATAGGCTTTGTTGGCAGGGAAAAGAACAAACTCGTTTTTTTCCTTCCCCAGTGTTTTCAGCGTGAATTCGTTATCCACGATGGCGACTACCAGATCCCCGACATTCGCCACTTGGCGCTTTTCGACGATCACCACATCACCCGGCATGATGCCGGCGTCTATCATTGAGTCGCCACGCACCGTAATCAATACGGTCTGAGAGGGGCGCTCGACCAGATAGTCATCGATGGAAAGGGTGTCATGCTGATCTCCGACCGCTGCCGAAGGCATACCTGCCTGGACAGCGCTCTCCGCGAGCAGGCGTTCGAAAAAGCGTGTTCCTGGCTTCAGCCGCCTGTCCGGGGCAGACTCAAGAAATCCTTGCAGCTTGAGCCGTGCCACCAGCGCGGTGACGGCATTCTTGGAACGAAAGCCCAGCAGTTGGGCAATGAGCGCGTAAGACGGCAACGTCTTGTGGTCGGCGTAGTAGTCCTGCAGCGCGGCAAGGTAGTCATGATCGTTTCCCATGCGCGACACGATACTGTACGTCCGTACAATTCGTCAACCGGTGATTTTTACCCTCGTGATAGGGGCATCAACCACGCTTGGGTTACCATGCGGCCAATGTGCAAAATAGACGAGAAAACACCATGACCGACACCGGAACCGAACGTCTTCCACAGGCTTGGGGGCAAGCCGTACCAAGTTTGGAAGCGCTGTATGCACGGATTGTCGAACAACTGGGGGAAGAGGCCGACGTCCGCCCCCGCCGTGGCCTTTGGTTTGAAGCGCTGCGCAAGGTTACACCGGCTCAGGTGCGCGTGGTGTTGCTGGGACAGGACCCTTATCACGGGGAGGATCGGGGAATCCAGCAGGCGCATGGTCTCGCCTTCTCCGTGCCTGACGGAGTCAGGCCGCCGCCCTCGCTGCGCAATATCCTCAAGGAAATGGAAAGCGATCTTGGGCACCCCTCGCGCGTGTCAGGAGGCAATCTCACCGCCTGGGCCGATCAGGGCGTGTTGCTGCTGAATGCATCCCTCACTACCCGAGGCGGCAAAGCTGGTGCTCATGCCAAGCAGTGGCATCCCTTCACCCAGAAGTTGATCGAATATCTCGGCAGCCGTCCCGATCCGCTGGTATTCATTCTGTGGGGCGCTCATGCGCAAAAACACAAGCGGGATATCGGACAGCAGCATATCGTCATCGAATCCGCCCATCCGTCCCCGCTTTCGGCCTATCAGGGGTTTTTTGGCAGCAAGCCTTTCAGCAGGACGAATGCCGCCCTGGTCAATGTTGGCAAACCGCCTATCGACTGGTAGCGCGAAAAACAAAAGCGGGGATTTCCCCCGCCTCGCATGATCGCGCTATCAGCTCAACGGCTAACGTGACTGTTTTGCCCGCCCTTGCGGCCTGCCTCCGCTGCCTCCTTGGATGTGAACTCATGGGCCGTACCCTTGGCATGCGCCGCCTTGCCGCCCTTGCTTCCGGCAGCCGCAGCGGTACGGGAATCGAACTCGTGAGCCGTGCCCTTGGCATGTGCCGCCTTGCCGCCCTTGCTGGCGATTTCGCGTTGCTTTTCAGCATCCATTGCGGCGAAACCGCGAGGGCTGCCGCCTTGAGTTTGAGCCATTTCAGTCTCCTTTCAGATGGATTGGAAAAAACAAAATCCGGTCAGCAAGCTCGAGCCGCGCCCTGACTTGCTGATACTTCATTCGCATCACACGACAAAGTGTTCCGCTAGATTAATGATCCGTTTGAGAGCGCCCTATAAGACTTGGCTGATTCCTTTGTAGGACTGGCTTTGTGAGCGGCGTGACCTACAGGCAGGATTGCTGGTAACATGCCGCCTTTTTGATCGGCACCCTCATGAGCAACATCGTCGTTGAGCATTCCCCCTCCTCTGCCCGCCTGGAATCATTGGAAGTGTCGAAATGGCCCACTTGGTCGAAGGAAGTTTCGGTTTTCCAATGGCATTTCCTGGAACAGGAGATTGCCTATATTCTGGAAGGCGAATGCGTCATTACGCCGGCTGAAGGCGCTCCCGTCTCCTTTGGCAAGGGCGATCTCGTGACCTTCCCCGCAGGCATGAAATGCACTTGGGAAGTGAAAAAACCGCTGCACAAGCACTACCACCTGGACGGCTCCAAGCTCGCCCAGATCGGTCGCCGCATCCGCGCGCTTCTCCCCTTCTGACCACGGATGTCTCCGGATTTTTCCGGGGACTCCGTTCGGACTATCGCCACCCGCTTTTATCGGTTTCACGGATTTTTCATGGAACCGATATCCTGTTTTCACCCTCAATAGCTATAGATGATTTACAGTTATAAGCAGTGATGTGTTTCGCGAAAGGGGTTAAGAAAAAGGAACAACGAGAAGGATAGCGACAGACAGGAGGCAGCCATGCATACGCATTACATATTCATCGATTATGAAAATACCCAACCTGGCAATATCGGCCTAATCTCCGAACAGCAACAGAATATCCAGATCAAGATTTTCCTGGGCCGTCACCAGAACATGATCCCGCTTGCGCTGGCCCGTGCGATGCACGGACTGGGCGAACGCGCCGAATATATTCAGCTGGACAGCAGTCGTCGCAATGCGATCGACTTCAACATCGCGTTCCAGTTGGGCGAACTGGCCATCCAGCATCCGGATTCCAAATTCTCCATCCTTTCCAACGATCCCGGCTTCGATGCCATCGTGGAAAGCCTGAAGTCCAAGGGCATCACCTGCGCCCGTTATCCGGACATCGAAACGCTGCTGGAAAAAACCACCGAACCGCCCCCTTCTCCCGGCAAATCAGGCCAGGACAAGGTGGTGACGATGGACAAGAAGTCGTCTCACGTTCAGGCTGTACGCTAGGCTGTTCCCCGTAGCAGGCCGGCATCGTTCAGATGCGCGGCCTTTCTTTTGCGCAAGGCTGTAGAATACCGGCGTTAGTGCCGTGAATAAGGCAGTAAGCTGGACTTGTCCAGCCGATGAGCCGTCGTTGACCTAGTGCGACTCTGCCGATATAGATTAGGCGCACTAACGCCCCTGACCTTGCTTCGGCCATGCGCATCCCCACTCCCACATACCCGATTGCCAAGCGCCCTTCGGCGCTTACCGAAACGCTCAACCTGCAGGATTATCCAGCGACCTTTCCGGTCGCGCGCGGCCTCAAGCGCCGTATCCATTTTCGTCTCGGACCGACCAATTCGGGCAAGACGCACGACGCACTGATTGCCCTGCAAAACGCAGACTCCGGCATCTACCTCGCCCCGCTGCGCCTGCTGGCGATGGAGATTCGCGACCGTCTCATGGATGCCGGCGTACCGTGCAATCTGGTCACCGGCGAAGAGCGTACGCTCGTTCCAGGCGCGAAACATACGGCCTCCACCATCGAGATGATGCAGCCCGGCCGCGAAGTGGCCGTTGCGGTCATCGATGAGATCCAGATGCTGCAGGACGAGTCACGCGGCTATGCCTGGACGGCGGCCCTCATCGGTGCCCCGGCAAAAGACGTATATGTATGCGGCTCGGAAGCGGTCACCGCACCTTGCGTCCGCGCAGTCGAGGCAATGGGCGAATCCTACGATATCGTGCGGCTGCAGCGCCTGACGCCGCTCGTTCTGGAAGAGGAAGCCCTGAGCGGCGCGCGCTACAGCCGCTGGAAACTGAAAAAGCAGCTTCAAAAGGGCGACGCGGTAATCGCATTCAGCCGCAAGGACGTGCTGACGCTGAGCGCACGTTTCCGGCAATGGGGCTTCGGCGTGGCAAGTATTTACGGCGCCCTCTCACCCGAAGTACGGCGCACCGAGGCTTTGCGCTTCAACAATGGCGAGGCGGATATCCTCGTGGCGACAGACGCGATTGGCATGGGACTCAATCTGCCGATCCGCCGTGTGGTGTTTTCCAGCGTGCACAAATTCGATGGCACAGCCAATCGCGAACTCAATGCCACTGAGGTACGGCAGATCGCGGGACGCGCCGGGCGCTACGGCATTTACCCCACGGGCTATGTGAATGCATTCGAAAACGACGAGCTGCTGCACCTGGAGCACATGCTGACCACGTCCGATACGGCCGAGCTCGAACGCCTGCCGATCACGCCCACGATGTTCCACATGCAGGCACTGTCCGACGCCCGCTACACCAATCGCATCGGGGAGCTCCTTGCCTTTTTCGCGGAACGCGTCGGCATCGCCAGCTCGCTGTTCGAGACTGCGGCACTCGGCATCCATATCGAACAGGGGCATTTGATCGACCTGCACGCTCCCGACCTGCCGCTAGCGCAGAAATACATCTTTTCCTGCGCTCCGATTTCCATCGACAAGCCGCACGAGGTCGACTACTTCCTCGCATGTCTGAAAAGTGTCGCGCAGCACAGGAAGCGTGCGTTGCCAATTGCGCCGGAATGGCTGGATTCGACCAGTCCCAAGCATCTGGAAGACGCGGAAAACCTGAGCAAGGACCTGAGCCTGTACGCTTGGCTGGGATTCAAGTTTCCGGAGATATTCTTCGAAGGACACGTCGTTCCCATCCTCCGTGCCCGGGTGAGCCGCTACATCGAGCAGGCGCTGCTAACCCAGGCCGGATTCGGCGATACGACAAAAGAAACGCTGTACGGCTATCGCTAGGCGATCAGCATCATCGGCACTGCCATCAACTCGACCAGCTCCAGGCAGGCGATCTCCAGCCAGCCCAGAATCAATAGCTTGAGGCCAAGGTGCATCTTGGGCGGCTCCTTGGGCTTGATGTCGAAAGCAACGCAGATACGCTCCTCGTCGGAGCGGAAGGGGATCGTGCGGTGGAACAGCGAAGACGGGAACAGCACGATATCACCCACCTTGGGCAGAATGGAGCGCTCGGGGAAGTTTTCATGCTTGCGCGGGTAGTCGTCGCCATGCGTGCCGAATGCAAAACTGCCGGCGTCGCCGTCGGACTGCTTCGGCATCTGCAAATATACGGCTCCGCTGAGCCAGCCTTCCTCATGAATATGCGAGGTGAGGTGGCCGCCCTGCCGCATCCTTACGTACCATGAGCTGCTGAACTCCACACTCTGGGGAAAGGACTTGATAAGCTCGCACTGCGAGCCGCTGAACTTCTGGCGATACTTGGCCGCTTCGTTGCGCACCAGCTGCGCGAGCTTGCGGAAGGACTCCTCCGGCCGCTTGAACAGATTGCCGGCGGATTGAATACCATTATGCAGGCGCCCCTGCTTGCGCTCTGCAATCTCGGCCCGATTGATGTCGCCCAGAATTTCCTGCAGCAGCACGCTGTTTTCTTCGGCGAGTTCCGGAATGCTGTTCTGATAAACGAACTCCATCCCGTTGGGGCAGAAGTTGTAAGGATCGGGCACGCCGAAATTGGTGGCGTAATGCGTGGACAGCGTCGCGAGGAAAGGCGAGGCGTTCTTGCCCTTCAGCATATGTTGAAGCTGGGTCTGGAACTGATCGAATTTCTCCGTCTTGTATAGACAATACAACACGCGCTCGCGCCAGTCGTAGAGTTGCGACTTCTCGAAGAAGGGAATCGCCTCATCGAGCTTGCCGGCGTCAAACAGGAACTGTGCCCAATTGAAATTCGCGAGCGCATTGTCCGGGGCGATCATGAGCGCGGTACGGAAACAGGCAAGCCCCTCGTCCATGCGCCCCTGGTCGCGCAGAGCTTCGCCTAGGTTGTTGTGGGCTTCGACATAATCCGGCTGTAATGCGAGCGCCTGACGGTAACTCGCGATTGCATCGTCCAGCCGGCCTTGGTCACGCAGCGCGGTGGCAAGATTGAAATGGCCGCGTGCATCGGCATGAATGGCGAGTGCGCGACGGTAGCTCGCCTCGGCTTCTTCCAGCAAGCCCTGCTTTTGCAGCACGGTACCCAGATTGCCGTGCGCCTCGAAGAAATTGGGCTCGATGGCGAGTGTCTTGCGGAAACTCGCCGCCGCCTCGTCCAGCCGACCGCGCTCCTGCAATGCCGTACCCAGGTTGAAATGCACGACGGCAAGTCCTGGCTTGAGTGAGGCAGCGCGCTTGTAGCTCGTGATCGCATCGTCGAACCGTCCGAGGTTGCTGAGAGCCACGCCCAGGTTGAAATGCAATTCGGCGAGACCGGGATTGAGCGACAAGGCTTTGCGGTACCAAGTAGCGGCTTCCTCGAACTTGCGCTGCCCCTCCAGCGCCACACCCAGCACGTTGTAAACGATGAGCGCGCCCGGATAGGACTTGAGCATCGACTTGGCGGTAAGCTCCGCCTGTGCCAACTGACCGGCATTGTAGAGATTGAGCAAGCCCTGCACCTCCATCTGGCTGGGTTCGCGTGCCTGCTGGTACCGATTCTTCATCTGTTGTTTCCTTGATACGACGGTGTACTTCGGGATAAAACAAACAACAAAAACTGCTTAGCCAACAGCCGTTGGCCGCTCTCGAATTTTTCTCACTTTAACCATTTCGGTGCATGTTGCCTAGCAGCGCACCGTATTGAAAATATTTTTTCAAAACCTATTGTAAATCCCACACTGCAAACAGATTTTGAACTATGATGGGCACCGTTTTGCACGGAATCTTTTGTACAAAACATGCTCTAACGTAGTGCCGGGACACAATCCCGGACAGTTTGACTAACTTCCCAAAAGGAATTGCATCATGAAAGCCGTTGCAGTATTGCAGTCTCTGTATCATTCCGTTGCACACCTGTTCGCAGGCCAGCACCTTCATCCCTGGAAAGAACCGCAAAACCAGGAAAACCCGAAGGTGGAATCCGCATCCCAGCGCCAGTACTTCGTCAGCCACATCGACGATTATTGCGATTGCGTCTGAGCCGCGGAACGGCGATAAGCGGACGGTATCGCGACTGTCCGCTTATTCGAAGTCCTTTTCGCTGAGCGGCCCGTAGGCCAGCTCATCCATTCCCCAGAATCCGCCTTTGGCGTCCAGATAGTATTGGCCGCTCTCCTTCGCGCGGAACAAGGTCAGCGTATACACCTTGGCGTTGTAATAAACGCCCGGCTCGGTGTAGATTTTTTCCAGCCCGCCACTAGTAAGTAGCCGTTTCCACTCTGTGATCTCAATGGAAGGCAATGGCAGCAGCATCTGGCTGTCCGAGCGAAGATATTGCTGGTATTTCTCATGGAATTTCTTTTGCAGCTCTTCCGGAGAGGGTTCCGCCGCACCGGCCGCATGCACGACGCCGCCCAATATTGCCAAGACTATCCATGTTCGAAGCTTCATTTCTTCCTCCATTTGCAGCACAGCACGCATCCTAATCCTGAAAGCGGGCAGCATGAACGGGACTGGGATTATTCATGAAAATCATGAGCCGGTTTTAATGATGTCCGGGATGTCTGGGGCAAAGGGCAGGTGCACAATTCACTCATCGCAGTTCGTCACCTCCATAGGGCGGACTGACGAAAAACTTCTGGAAGGAGAAAGAATTATGTGGACCAAACCTCAAGCAACCGAAATGCGTTTTGGCTTTGAAGTGACGATGTACGTCTGCAATCGCTAAGACGCATACGCACCGAAACGGGAGCCTCGCGCTCCCGTTTTCATTTGGGGCGCGCTCTTATCCCTTGGGTTTCGCTTCGAGATACTCCAGCAGGTTCTTGAGAGTCAGAGGCCGGCTGAAAAGATAGCCCTGCCCCAGGTCACAGCCATGTTCGCGCAGGAACTCGGCCTGGGCTCGGGTTTCGATTCCTTCCGCAACCACCTTGAGCCGCAACCCGTGGGCCATCTGGATGGTCGCAGCGGTAATCGCTACATCTTCGCTGTCGTCCGGAATATCGCGGATGAAGCTCTGGTCGATCTTGAGCTTGGCGACCGGAAAGCGCTTGAGATAAGTCATTGACGAATAACCGGTCCCGAAGTCGTCGATCGAGAGATAGATTCCCATGTCCTTCAACCGGTACAGTCGCGCCACCGTGGTTTCGGCATGCTCCATAAGCACGCTTTCGGTGATTTCCAGCATCAGCATGGTCGGGTCGAGGCCGGTTTCCAGCAGTATGCGTTCTATGGTGTCGATCAGCGGCTCCTCGCGGAACTGACGCCCGGACAGGTTCACACTGAACTGGATGTAGTACCCCTTGTTCTGCAAAGCCTGTGCGTCGAGGCAAGCCTGTCGCAGTACCCATTCGCCTATCGGCACGATCAATCCCGTGGTTTCCGCCAATGGTATGAACGCATGCGGACTGACCAGGCCTTTTTCCCGATGACGCCAGCGCAATAGCGCCTCGACCGCAACCGTGTGGCCCGAGGCAAGATCCACGATGGGCTGATAATGCACCTCGAACTCATTGCGTTCCAGCGCGAGGCGCAGATCGCCTTCCAGCGCGAGGCGCAAGGAAGTCTTCTCGTGCATTTCCTCCGAAAAGTGCTGGTAAGTGTTCTTGCCGCGCTCCTTGGCCGAATACATGGCGGCATCCGCATTGCGCAACAGGGTCGTGGCATCGCTGCCATCCTGCGGAAACATGCTGATGCCGACACTGGTACTCACATAAAGCGTATGTCCCTCGATACTCATCGGTCGGCCGAGGGTACGAATAAATTTTTCGGCCACGATTTCGGCATCTTCCCGGTCGACATTGGGCAGCACCATCGCAAACTCGTCGCCGCCTACCCGATACACGGCATCCCCTTGCCGCACCGAAACCGATAATTTCTCCGCGACCGCCTTGAGCAGCAGATCGCCGGTATGATGGCCCAGCGTATCGTTGACGACCTTGAAGTCATCGAGATCCAGAAACAGCAAGGTGAGTTTCTGTTTCCGCTCCCGCGCTTCAACCAGCATGACTTCAAAATGCTCATTGAAGGCATGACGGTTGGGCAGATGCGTCACGGTATCGTAATAGGCCAGATAACCGACCCGTTCTTCGGCGTGCCGTACCGCATGACGCATCCGGCGTAGCAGCATGGTTGACGCGATTGTGATCGTCAGCACCACCAGCGCCGTGGTCCCCACATACCAAAGCAACTGGATATACAGCTGCCTGAGATTCGCACGCATATAAAGAGTGCCGACGGGGAATCCCGAAACCTCGACGGTATATTGGTATTCGACGTAGGTCAGGCTGGCATGGCGTTGCTGTTGAATATGGCTCCGTTCCGGCGGCAATGAGCTAGCGCCCAAGCGATCGTAGCGGGCGATCGTCACGCCATCGGTCGTTGCCAACACGGCATTGTCGATGCTGGGCGATGCCTGCAGAGTCTCCAGTATTTCTTCCGCCGCGACCTTGTCCTTGAACATCAGCGCCGCGCCGCTGTTGTCACCGATGATGCGCATCTGCACATCCAGTTCAGCAAATAGCGAGGCCCGCAAAATGATGAATTCCGCAACGATCAGTACCACCCCCGCCAGCAGCAGCGCGGCGGCAGTGACGACCACATCCATGCGTGCTGCGGGAGTTCGCATCGCCCATTTTCCTGAGTTATGCATTTTGGGAGGATTTTGCGTCAATTTGCGCTCCGCGCGAGTTTAAGCAATTTGGAACTCAGTACCAGTCGCGCGCGACGCGCATTCTGCAGATTCACATCAAAAGCAAGCCGGCCATTGTCCAGCGCCATGCTGATCACAGCCGAGTTGCGTACCGCATCCAGCGTATCGGTGACTGTCAGCGTAGCGCTGTCGCGCACGGCTTCCAGCATGCGGAGGACGTCGTCGCCCGCCTTGCCGCCGATGAAAAGTACGTGACAACCAGCCGTTTCCTCGGGGGTCAGCACTGAGCGTATCTGAATGTTGCGCTCGCGGATTCGGCGCGTCTGCAAGGTAGAAATCGAAGCCGTTTGCGTATCGTCGGCATACACGCAGAAACTTAACGCGCTCTCCTGCGCCGGCCGCTCGCCAGGCCATGTCGTGAACATCGCGAAATTATACAAATAGGCTGCTTTCAGCTCGTTTTCGGCAACCGGGGCCAGCGTCTGCGCAGTTGCATGAACAGCCACGAGGCTGCCAAAAGCGAACAACAGGCTGCGAAGCAGGAATGCGCGAATCATGCTCGCCTAGAATCTGTAATCCAGTTTCAGCCGGAAAGTCCGGCCATCCTGCCTGAGGATGTCTTGCACGAATGCCCCTGTATCCGCCGGATCCTCGTACTCCTTGTCGAAAAGATTGTAGGCGCTCACGGAGACATCGAGACCCTTCAGGATATTACTGCGCGTCAGCGTCAGATTGGCCAGGGTATAAGCATCTGCCTCGCCGGAAGTCGTGCGGCGCTCGCTGGTATATTGCACTTCTGCACCAGCATGCCAGGAGTATGGCAGCGGCCAGATCAACCCCAGCTTGGCAAGGAGACGAGGAGAATTGATCGGACGGCTGCCATCCCATTTGTCCCTTGTCTCCTGGTAGCTGATATTGCCTTTCAGGCGTGCGCCACCCGCCCATTGCCGGTCGGCGCTCAACTCGATGCCTGAAGCGTGCATCTTGCGCCCGTTCATGAACATTAACGTGCCACTGTCTTCGACCTGGGTGATCAGGTTTTCCACGTCGTAATGGAACAGCGACATCGTGCCATGCCAGCGGGAAGCAAAGCTGTGTTCCAGCACGGCTTCGTAGGTTTTGATCCGTTCCGGACGCAAATCGGGGTTGGGGCGATATTCGCCGGCCTCGTCCCCGTAAAACATTTCGTAGGCATTGGGCGCACGGTAGGCAGAGCCATAGATCAGCTTGAGGCCGTTCCCGGGCGAGGGGTGATAAATCAAGGCAACGCGTGGATTGGTCGTACTGCCGAACTGGCTGTACCAGTCATAACGGACCCCTGCGTTAAGCATGAGATCGTCGCGCAGCACGATCTCGTCCTGCAGGAAAATGCCGTACTTGTGGGGCCGCTGGTCACTGTTGATGTAATCCAGATAGGGCGACTCGTCATAATTGCGCTGCAATTGCCGCAAATCCTTCTGGTATTCGATGCCGCCCATAAGCTTGTGGCTATCCAGCGCGGTGCTCAGCAGACGCAACTCCGCTCCTGCACGCCTGCCGCGACTGCGGTCGATATTCAACACGCCCGGGTAGGGGTATATCCCGTCGTAATCGAACGCACCATAGTACAAGCTGCCCGAGAATTGCAGCGTTTCCGACAATGCCGTGTTGTAGGCCGCATTTGCAAAGGCATGCGTATCCACCGTTTCCATGCGCTCATCGCCGAACACTGAACTGTATGGTGCGGCCGGGTTATGCCTGGGCCGCTTCATGTAGCCGCCTTCGAACGTCCACTCCTGATAGTGCAGCTTGGCAAAGAACTTGGAATAGCGCTCCTCGTCGAGACTGTGCGCCGTTGCTCCATATTCCGGGAAAAACCAGTCGCGCCCCTGGCTATCGTAATGTGTCACGGCAGCCACAACCTCGGCACCATTATCCAGTTTCTGCCCGTAACGGAACCCTGTCTTGTAGCTGTCGTGGCTTCCGGCCTCGGCGCTTACGGTCGCGCCTTGAAGCGATGAGGCAGATTTGGTAATGACATTGATGACGCCAAAAAAGGCATTGTCGCCGTATGAGGAAGCTCCCGGGCCCGGAACGAACTCGACCCGGTCGATCATATCGATGTCGACCAGAAATTCGCTGCCGATATAGGCCTGGTTGTAGATGTTGTCGTTGGCACGATTGCCATCGACCAGCAACAGCACGCGAGTGTTGTAATCGCCCGGACGGGAGAAGCCGCGGACGCCGATGTAGCTCCAACTATGATCATCGGTCACATACAAGCCCGGCATGCTGCGCAGGACATCAGCCAATGTGCGATAACCGTAGGCACGTATTTCATCGGCATGAACCACGACGGCCGCAGCAGGAGCTTCGCCGATTTTCTGGGTATAGCGAGATGCACTGGAAACCTCAAGCATGACAAGCTGCTCGAAGGGAAGGTCGATCAGTTGGGGGGCGGCCAGAGGCGCCGGCTCGGCCGCATTGGATGACATGGCACGGGAAGCCAGAAGCAGGGCGACAGCAAGTGCGCACGCCCCCCTCCCGACAGCATTACTCCATCCAGCATTCATCTACATCACCCCACCGCGATGCGAGAGTGCAAGACCTCCAATCACTGGACACGCGAGAAGAGCTCGTGAAGACGAACCTATTCCACAATACCAATGCACAAGGGGCCGTTGCTTTTAATAATTGTTGAAATCTCGACCCGTCGTCGCGTCGAAACCATCAAGCCGCACTACCAGATAACGGCATAAATCGACGCAACATTACCATTTTTTTACATTATGGAATTACTTTTCATCAGGGTTGAACAGCACGCCACTCCTTGGGCATCAGCACCCACATTCTGCCCTGCTGCTTCATTCCGCCGGCTTGGCGCCCGGCCTCGAAGCCCGGCCCCCAGAAGAAATCCGCGCGTACCGGGCCCTTGATGGCGCCCCCGGTATCCTGCGCGACGACCAGCCTGCGCATGGGTTTGGTACTGTTGGGATAAGTGGTATCAAGAAACACGGGCGCCCCGAGAGGAATGAAGCGGGGATCGATAGCGATGCTGCGCTCTGCGGCGATAGGAACGCCAAGTGCGCCCAATGGACCTGGCAACCCACCCGGCAATTCGCGGAAGAATACGTAGCTGGGATTGGTATTGAGCAACTCGCGCAGTTTGTCCGGATTGCGTCGGCCCCAATCCTTGATGCCTTGCATCGAGGCTTTGTCTGCCGTCAGTTCGCCACGGTCGATCAACACACGGCCGATGGACTGGTAGGGATGCCCATTCTGATCAGCATAGCCGACAGGCACGCTCTCGCCGGATTCCAGCTTGATGATGCCGGACCCCTGTATTTGCAGGAAAAAGAGATCCACAACATCGTCGACCCACAATAGCTCTTTGCCGACCAGCGGCGAATCGATGATGTCGATTTCTCCCCGGCTGTAGTACGGCATCAGTTTGCTGCCATGCAGCTTGCCGCGCAGGCGGCGGCCGCCCAGTTCCGGGTAGATGCTGCCGAGATCGACGGTAACGAGATCGTCAGGCTTGGCGTACAGCGGGTAACGGTAACGGTCGGTACGCTCGTGGCTGCCGTTCAGCTCGGGCTGGTAATAACCGGTGATCAGGCCGGTTGTACCGCCTTCCTGTGTATTGGCCTGATAAGGCGTAAAGTAATCAAGCAGGAAACGCTTGATCGCGAACTTGTCAGGGTTCGTCAGTTGGCTCGCAGCCGAACAGGCATTGCGCCATGCATCGCGGCTCTTCAACGCACCGCAACTGCGCATCACCGCTGGCCAGGCAGCGGTCAGGTTATCGTCGTCCAGCCCCGAAAGATCCGACCACTCCGCCGGACGCAGCAATTCGTATTCAGGAGCTTTAGGCTGTTCCACAGGCTTTGCAGCCACTGGAGGCGGTGCGGCATAGCGTTCTGCATCCGGGATTTGCAGCGGCGGCAAGGTTTCCACCGGCTCACACTTGCACGGTTTAGCTGCAACAGGAGCGACCGGCGGTGGGCTCTGGACTACAGGCTTACTGGCCGTAGATGCACAGCCAGCCAACAGCAGCGCCAGAGGAAGGGCGATACGAAGACGAGACAACATCAATGCAATACGCGTGGAACGCAGAGGGTGAAGGGAGGAATTGGCGTCTCGAACTGAGTCCCGTCTTCCGCAGTGATCTGATAACTGCCATGCATGGTGCCGACCGGTGTCGGCAACACTGTTCCACTGGTGTACTGGAATTGCTCTCCGGGCTGCAGCAAGGGTTGCGCGCCAACCACACCGAGCCCGCGCACTTCCTGAATCTCCTGATTGGCGTCTGTGATGACCCAGTGACGGCTGATCAGTTGTGCGCCGACGCTACCGGTATTCGTAATCGTAATGGTGTACGAGAATACATAGCGGTTCTGTTCTTCGCTGGACTGGTCCGGCACAAACGCTGTTTCTACCGAGACGGAAAATTCATACTGTTTGTGCGTGGTCATCGAGTCGGGACCTTTCAGGAAATCAGACCAGTGGTCGGCGAGCTTGGTGATGCAGAGTAAAGTTTTTTCGGCATGCGGCCGGCAAGATAGGCTTCGCGCCCGGCTTCGACCGCCTTCTTCATGGCCGATGCCATCAGCACCGGATCCTGGGCGGCCGCAATCGCGGTGTTCATCAGAATGCCCTCGCATCCCAGTTCCATCGCGATGGCCGCATCGGAGGCAGTGCCTACGCCGGCATCGACCAGCACCGGCACTTTCGCATTATCTATAATGATCCGCAAGTTCCATGGATTGAGGATACCCATGCCGGAACCGATCAGCGACGCCAGCGGCATCACGGCGCAGCAGCCGATTTCTTCCAGCTGCTTGGCGATGATGGGATCGTCCGAAGTATAGACCATCACGTCGAAGCCTTCCTTGACCAGCGTCTTGGCAGCCGCGATGGTTTCGACGACATTGGGATAAAGCGTATGCGGATCGCCCAGCACTTCCAGCTTGACCAGCTTGTGGCCGTCCAGCAGTTCGCGCGCGAGGCGCAAGGTACGCACGGCATCCTCTGCCGTATAGCAGCCGGCGGTATTCGGCAGATAGGTGAATTGCTCCGGCGGGACGAAATCCAGCAGAGAAGGCTCACCCGCGTTCTGGCCGATATTGGTGCGGCGGATCGCCACCGTGACAATTTCGGCACCGCTCGCATCCAGGGCCGCGCGCGTCTGTGCGAAATCCTTGTATTTACCGGTGCCAACCAGCAGCCGGGAGGTGTAAGCCTTGCCGGCAATATTCAGTGTATCCATGTTTTCCTTAACCCCCGCCTACCGCACCCACGATCTCCAGCTTGTCGCCCGAAACCAGCGGTGTTTCGGCAAAAGACGTCCGCGGCACGATCTCGCCGTTGCGCTCGATCGCAATACGTTTGCCTTCCAGGCCCATGCGGTTGACCAGCTGGGCGACGGTAAACTGAGTTTCTTCGAAAGTCCGGGTATTGCCGTTGATGGTAAGCTGGATCAATTGTGTGCAAGCAATCAATTCAAGTAAAATCGACGGCGCTGTAAATGCGCCTGGCAGTTCCTGCCCCAAGCCGAGTATTATAGCGGCTCGACAGGGGTTTTCGGTATTGCAAACCTTCGAGGTTTTTCTGGAGCCTGCCTCTTCGATGCGGGTGTAGTTCAATGGTAGAACATTTGCTTCCCAAGCAAAATACGCGGGTTCGATTCCCGTCACCCGCTCCATATCACTCTTATTTATTCTCGCTGAAAGCGCGGCATACACGACTCGAACGTGTGACCTACGGCTTAGAAGGCCGTTGCTCTATCCAGCTGAGCTAATGCCGCATCGGGCGTGGAAAGCAATCGCAAATACTGCTTGAGAAGACCACTTGAAATGTGGTCGGGGTGGAGAGATTCGAACTCCCGACATCCTGGTCCCAAACCAGGCGCGCTACCAGGCTACGCTACACCCCGAGGGGTTGCAACTATACGCAATACGGGCCGTCCGGTCAATTTAATCTGTTAAAATAAGCACATTCCGTATACCTAGAATTGTCATGGCAGCGCAACTCATCAACGGCAAATCCATCGCCGAACAACTTCTCGCCACCCTCAAGCAACGCATCGAACAGCGACTCCAGGAGGGCAGGCGCGCTCCTGCGCTGGCGGTCATTCTGGTCGGCGACAGCCCCGCCTCCCAGATTTACGTTGCCAACAAACGTCGCTCCTGCGAGCAGGCCGGGATGCGCTCCCTCTCGTACAACCTGCCGAGCGATACCACCGAGGCGGAACTACTCAAATTGGTGGACGAGTTGAATCAGGATGTCTCTGTGGACGGCATTCTGGTTCAGTTGCCGCTGCCCTCCCAGATCAATGCCGAGCGTGTCATCGAACGCATCGATCCGCTCAAGGACGTGGATGGGTTCCACCCTTACAACGTGGGCCGCCTGGCGCTGCGCATGCCGCTGCTCCGTCCCTGCACTCCTCGCGGCGTCATGACCATGCTGCAGACCCTGAACATCGACCTCAAAGGCTTGAACGCCGTCGTTGTCGGCGCTTCGAATATCGTCGGCCGCCCCATGTCGCTTGAACTGCTGCTCGCGGGCTGCACAGTGACGACCTGCCATCGCTTCACCCGCAACCTTTCAGAATTGGTGGCAGCCGCTGACCTGCTGGTCGTCGCTGTCGGCAAGCCGGGATTCATTCCCGGCGAATGGATCAAGCCCGGCGCCATTGTCATCGACGTCGGCATCAACCGACTGGAGTCCGGCAAGATTTGCGGTGACGTGCAGTTCGACCATGCCAGCGAACGTGCAGCATGGATTACCCCGGTCCCCGGCGGTGTCGGGCCAATGACGGTGGCCACTCTCATGGAGAACACTCTGGACGCGTTGGAAAATCGCGAGAAAATGCAATTAGCCTGATTTTCTCAGTAGACATATTTTTCAATAGTAGTAAACTTGCGCCTGCTCTAACTTTCTGCTATCGCAAGATGGCTAAACCTCTAAGAGTTCACATGACTGAAGTTATCAAGCACTTTACTCCGTACGTGCCCAAGCCCGACGAAGAGTACATGAACGACAAGCAGCTCGATCATTTCCGCAAGATCCTCAATGATTGGAAAGCCGAACTGAGCCAGGATATCGACCGCACCGTACATACGATGCAGGACGAAGTGACCATGTTTGCCGATCCCAATGACCGCGCCAGCCAGGAATCCGATATGGCACTGGAACTGCGCAACCGCGATCGCGAACGCAAGCTGATCAAGAAAATCGACGAAACGCTGGGCAAGATCAACGAGCATGATTACGGCTACTGCGAAAGCTGCGGCGTCGAGATCGGTCTCAAGCGTCTGGAAGCACGTCCGACGGCAACGCTTTGCATCGACTGCAAGACACTGGACGAAATTCGCGAAAGACAAGTCGCCAAATAAAAGCGATTCTTTCCCTTTCGCATCCATAAAAAAGCCGCGCTCTCGCGGCTTTTTTATTAGGCATAACACAGTCATAAACAATAAAAAAAACCGGGCAGTCATTTCTGACTGCCCGGTTCTTGTTTCCTACCGAGAGTAAGTGAATTACTCTTGTTCGGCCTGCTCCACAGGAGCCTTGGTCTCAGGAGCCGGAGCTTCCAGCAGCGCCTTCATGGACAAACGGACACGGCCGCGGTCATCCACTTCCAGCACCTTGACCTTGACCTGCTGACCTTCCTTGAGGAAATCAGCCACGTTGTTCACGCGCTGATGAGCGATCTGGGAGATGTGCACCAGACCGTCCTTGCCCGGCAGCAGCGACACGATCGCACCGATATCCAGCAGCTTGAGCACGGTACCTTCGTACACTTGGCCCACTTCCACTTCGGCGGTAATCAGCTCGATGCGCTTCTTCGCTTCCTCACCGGCCTCGGCATTGACGCAACCGATCTTGATCGTGCCGTCATCGTCGATGTCGATCGTGGTGCCGGTTTCCTCGGTCAGCGCACGAATCACTGCGCCGCCCTTGCCGATCACGTCGCGGATCTTCTCCGGATTGATCTTCATCGTGATGATGCGCGGTGCATAGGCAGACATTTCCTCACGGGAATGATCCAGCGCGCCCTTCATGAGGCCGAGGATATGCATGCGGCCTTCCTTGGCCTGTGCCAATGCAACCTTCATGATCTCGGCGGTGATGCCGGTGATCTTGATGTCCATCTGCAGCGCAGTGATACCAGCATCGGTACCGGCCACCTTGAAGTCCATGTCGCCGAGGTGATCTTCGTCGCCCAGAATGTCGGTCAGCACTGCAAAGCGGTTGCCTTCCTTGATCAGGCCCATCGCGATACCCGCAACGTGCGCCTTGACCGGAACACCCGCATCCATCAGCGCCAGACAGCCGCCGCACACGGAAGCCATGGAGCTGGAACCGTTGGATTCGGTAATTTCGGACACCACGCGGATGGTGTAGCCGAATTCTTCCTGGCTCGGCAGTGCGGCGATCAGGGCACGCTTGGCCAGACGGCCGTGACCGATTTCGCGGCGCTTCGGCGTACCGACACGGCCGGTTTCGCCCGTTGCATACGGAGGCATGTTGTAGTGCAGCATGAAACGATCATGGTATTCGCCTTGCAGCGCGTCGATGATCTGCTCGTCGCGACCGGTGCCCAGCGTGGCAACGACCAGCGCCTGTGTTTCGCCACGAGTGAACAGCGCAGAACCGTGGGTACGTGGCAGCACGCCGGTACGGATGCTGATCGGACGCACGGTACGGGTATCACGACCATCAATACGCGGCTCGCCGTTCAGAATCTGGCTGCGCACCACGTTGGCTTCCAGCTTGAACAGTGCGTCCTTGATCTGGTTGGCAGCGTTGGTGTCGGTGTCCGCGGTGATCATTTCGCCCAGCACGCGCGACTTGATTTCGTCCAGCTTGCTGGAACGTGCCTGCTTGGACTTGATCTTGTAGGCTTCGTTGATGTCGTTGGAAGCCAGCGCGGTCAGCTTCTCGATCATTGCGGCATCGGTTGCCGGCGGGGTCCAATCCCACGGCTCGTTGCCGACTTCGGCAGCCAGTTCGTTGATCAGGTTGATCACGGCCTGTTGCTGCTGGTGACCGAATACCACGGAGCCCAGCATCACGTCTTCGGACAGTTGCTGCGCTTCGGATTCCACCATCAGCACGGCGCTGTCGGTTGCTGCGATCACCAGATCCAGCTGGGTTTCCTTCAACTCGGTCGCGGTCGGGTTAAGCACGTACTCGCCGTTGATGTAACCGACGCGTGCTGCACCGATCGGACCGTAGAACGGAATGCCGGAAATCGCCAGCGCTGCGGAGGCGCCGATGATAGCTGGAATGTCGGCATCGATTTCGTTGTCGGACGACATGACCGTCGCGACGATTTGAACTTCGTTATAGAAGGCTTCCGGGAACAGCGGGCGCAACGGACGATCGATAAGGCGGGAAGTCAGCGTTTCCTTTTCGGACGGACGGCCTTCGCGCTTGAAAAAGCCGCCGGGGATCTTGCCGGCGGCATAAGTACGTTCCTGATAATCCACGGTCAGCGGGAAGAAGTCCTGGCCTTCCTTCACATCGCGCTTGCCCACAACGGTCACCAGCACAACGGTATCGTCCAGGCTCACCATTACGGCGCCATCGGCCTGACGCGCGATTTCACCGGTTTCCAGCGTCAGCGTATGCTTGCCGTACTGGATTGATTTCTTGATTGGTTTCACGGCATTACGTCCTTTTCAAAAGAAAATAAGCCGACAAGCGCTGCGTTTCCGCATGCTTTCGGCTTATTTTTTGTGAGTTACCCCAGAGGATTACTTGCGCAGACCGAGGCGGGCGATCAGGGAGCGATAGCGGTCAGCGTTCTTGCGCTTCAGGTAGTCCAGCAGCTTACGACGTTGGCTAACCAGAGCCAGCAGGCCGCGACGGGAGTGGTGATCCTTGGCATGGGTCTTGAAGTGTTCGGTCAGCGTGGTGATACGGCTGGTCAGCAGTGCGACTTGCACTTCCGGGGAGCCGGTGTCGTTTTCACCTTGCTTGTATTCGGCAATCAGCCGTGCTGTTTCAGCAGTCGTAATGGACATTCTGTTCTCCTAATCTTGAACCGCGCATTCTAACTCTAAAATGTAAAAGTAAACAAGCTGTTGATTGATTTTTTATTGCTTTTCCTGCGTCTGCAGCAAGCGCCGCGGAGCAATCCTTCCATCCGGCATCACCTCGCCCAAACCGAGGAAACGTCGTCCTCCGCCATAGAGCCGGATATCCCCCAGCGCCCGCTTGCCCGACACCCAGACGGACTGGCCACGACAAAGATAAAAGGTGCTGTCTTCGTCCAGTTCGGCTTCCGGTAAATCTGCGACCAGTGCATCAGCACCCAGCAGCAGTGCATCGCGCTGCTCGATCGATAGGGACTCGAGATGCTCCAGGGTGACGGCCGGCGCAAGATCGAAGTTGCCGGTTTTCAGTCGACGCAACTCGGTCAGGTAGGCACCGCAGCCCAGCATTCGCCCGATATCTTCAGCGAGCGTCCGTATGTACGTTCCCTTGCTGCAGGACACCTCGATGCAAAGATACGGTGCCTCGAAACGCGTCACCACGAGACGATGTATCGTTACCTGGCGTGCCGGGCGCTCGATCTCCACGCCCGCACGCGCATATTCGTACAAGGCCTTGCCGTGATGCTTGAGCGCTGAATACATCGGCGGCACCTGGCTGATTTCGCCATGAAAACGCTGTATTACCTTCTCGATGTCAGCCGGGGTCACATCGACTTCAGCCGTCGTCACGATTTCGCCCTCGATATCTCCTGTCGTACTGGTGGCCCCGAGCCGAAGCGTTGCCGCATAGGTTTTGTCAGCATCGAGGAGATAATGGGAAAACTTGGTCGCTTCGCCAAAACAAAGGGGAAGCAAGCCGGTAGCAAAGGGATCGAGGCTTCCCGTATGTCCGGCTTTTGCAGCCATGAAAAGATGCTTGGCCTTTTGCAGGGCCTGATTGGATGAAATGCCGGCGGGCTTGTCCAGCAGCAATACCCCGTCTACCGGGCGCTTGATGCGCTTGAACTGCACGGGTATCAGTGCTCGTCTGAGTTGCGCTTCTGGTCTTCGGCCACGGCATCGTCGATGAGGCGGGAAAGCTGCATTCCGCGCTCAATGGATGCATCGTAGACGAAATGCAGCTGCGGCACAGTCCGCATCAGCATGCGCTGTGAAAGCTGGCTACGCAGGAAGCCTGCCGCCTTTTCCAGCCCTTTTTGCAACTCGGGCGAGCTTTCCGTGGAACTGTAGAACACCTTGGCATGCGCCAGATCGCCGCTCACTTCGACTTCGGTAACGGTGACCCGCGACACGCGCGGGTCCTTCACCTCAAATTGCAGAAGATCGGCCAGTTCGCGCTGCATTTGCTCGGCAACGCGTTGATGGCGGGCAAATTCCTTGGCCATTACAAGGTACGCGCCACTTCCACAACTTCAAACACTTCGAGCTGGTCACCCACTTCGATGTCATTGAAGTTCTTCAGCGAAATACCGCACTCGAAACCGGCCTTGACCTCGCGCACATCATCCTTGAAGCGCTTGAGCGCATCCAGCTCGCCTTCGTGCACCACGACATTCGAACGCAGCACTCGCACCTTGGCACCACGCTTGACCTGACCGTCGAGCACGTAACAACCGGCAACAGAGCCGACCTTGGAGATGCGGAACACTTCGCGAATCTCGACGAGACCGATCGTGTTTTCCTTCTTCTCCGGCGACAGCATGCCACCCAACGCCGCTTTCACTTCATCCACAGCTTCGTAAATGATGTTGTAGTAGCGAATATCGACACCGGACGATTCAGCCAGCTTACGTGCATTTGCATCGGCGCGAACGTTGAAACCAATGACAACCGCCTTGGATGCAGCCGCCAGGTTGACGTCGGATTCGCTGATAGCGCCCACGCCGGTATGCAGGATATTGACCTTGACCTCATTCGTGGACAGCTTCTGCAGCGAGGTGGACAACGCTTCGTACGAGCCCTGTACATCAGACTTGATGATAAGCGGCAGGGTTTTAACCTCACCCTCCGCCATCTGTTCGAACATGTTCTCCAGCTTGGCGGCCTGCTGTTTCGCGAGTTTGACGTCACGGAACTTGCCTTGGCGGAACAGCGCGATTTCACGTGCCTTGCGCTCATCATTCAGTACGATCACTTCCTCACCCGCCATCGGCACATCGGAAAGACCGAGAATTTCGACCGGAATGGATGGGCCGGCTTCCTTTACGTCCTTGCCGGCTTCGTCCAGCATGGCACGCACGCGGCCGAAAGAGCTACCGGCCAGCAGCATGTCGCCGCGGCGAAGCGTGCCGGATTGAACCAGCACGGTCGCAACCGGGCCGCGTCCCTTGTCCAGGCGCCCTTCGATCACCATGCCCTTGGCCGGAGTGTTTTTGGGAGCAGTCAATTCCAGGACTTCGGCCTGAAGAAGCACGGCCTCCAGCAGCTCGTCGATCCCCTGACCGGTCTTGGCAGACACTTCGCGGAACATCACCTCGCCGCCCCAGTCTTCGGGCACCACTTCATGGGCGACCAACTCCTGCTTCACGCGTTCCGGATTGGCTTCCGGCTTGTCGATCTTGTTCACGGCGACAACGAGCGGAACATTCGCCGCTTTTGCATGATGAACCGCTTCGATCGTTTGCGGCATCACGCCGTCATCGGCCGCCACCACCAGGATAACCACGTCGGTGGCTTTGGCGCCGCGCGCGCGCATCGCCGTAAACGCTTCGTGACCGGGCGTATCGAGGAAGGTCACCAGACCGCGCGGCGTTTCGACGTGGTAGGCGCCGATATGCTGTGTAATGCCGCCGGCTTCGCCTGAGGCCACCTTGGCACGGCGGATGTAGTCCAGCAGCGAGGTCTTGCCGTGGTCGACGTGACCCATTACGGTAACGACCGGCGGACGCGCCTCATTCACGGCCTCGACATGCTCGGTTTCGAGGAAGGCTTCCGGATCATTGGCTTCGGCCGCCTTGGCCGCGTGCCCCATTTCCTCGACGACGATAATCGCGGTTTCCTGAT
The DNA here is from genome assembly GCA_946478865.1 of uncultured Methylobacillus sp. Next base: position 4,176 of record CAMLDO010000027.1, on the reverse strand, counting down.
CCAGCACCTGATTGATCGTCACCATCATGCCCATCTTCATGAGCGTCTTGATGACTTCAGCAGCCTTCACCGCCATCTTGTGTGCAAGATCGGCAACAGTAATGGTCTCGGGCACGAGCACTTCACGCACGACCGGTTCGGTCGGCGCAGAGAACGCATGCTGCTGATCGTCCTTGTGCGACTTCGATTTGCCCTTGTGCTCACGCCAGCCCTGACCAACACCAACGTCGCCGCGCGTCTTGATGCCGCGCTTCTTGCTGGCGCTATCCCAGTCACCGGCTCCGCCCTTGGTGCTCTTCTTGCCCGGCTTTTCTTCCGTTTTCGGCTTGTTGTCCTTGCTCGCAGGCTTATGCAGCGTACCTTCACTCAGATTCGGCTGGGCAGGAGCGGCCGCAGCCTCGCTGGCCTTGCGTGCCGCCTCTTCCGCGCGGCGCTGCTGCAGCGCCTGCTTCTTGCGCAACTCTTCTGCCTGAATCGCGATCAATTCGGCATGACGGCGCGCTTCCGCCTCGCGCTTGGCAATCTGATCGGCATCCAGCAGGTCATGGATACGAGGACGGGAAGCAACTTCGGCAACAGGAGCAACCGCTTCACTGGGTTCCTCTACCGGCTCCGCCTCGACAACCTCGGGCTCGACCTGGGCTTCATCCTCCACTTCGACCGGAGGCTCAGGCAGTACTTCCACCGGAGCAGGTTCGGACACCGGCTCTTCCACAACCAGCGGCTGATTCTCTACCTCAACACTCGGCTCCAGCTCGGACTCACGTCGTACGAGGACGCGCTTCTTGCGCACCTCGACCTGAATGGTGCGCGCCTTGCCGCTGCTGTCCGACTTGCGAATCTCGGTGACCTGCTTGCGTGTCAGCGTAATCTTGTTTTTCGGCGCTTCCGCCCCGTGGCCCTTGCGCAGGTAGTCCAGCAGCGCGGTTTTGTCCTGCTCGGTCAGCCGGTCATCCGGGTTGGCCTTGCTCACCCCGGCGGCCTTCAGCTGCTCAAGCAGCAACTCGGCCTGCAGGCCCAGTTCGCTGGCAAATTGTGCAACGCTCGATTGTCCCATACTGCTCTCCAGTCTACTTGTGCGGTTGCCTTATCAGGCGAACCAGGGCGCACGCGCCGTCATGATCAGTTGTTTGGCGCGTTCCGCGTCCATGGAGGTCAGTTCGACCAGGTCATCCACAGCCAGGTCGGCCAAGTCTTCCATCGTCGACACCCCTTTCGATGCCAGCAGGTGCGCAGTTTCGGCATCCATGCCTTCCATCGTAAGCAGGCCTTCAGAAGCCTCTTCGACCTTTTCTTCCTTGGCAATCGCTTCGGTCAGGATCGCATCTCGCGCACGCTTGCGCAGCTCGTTGACGGTATCCTCGTCAAACGCCTCGATTTCAACCATTTCGGACAACGGCACGTAGGCAATTTCTTCCAGCGAGCTGAAGCCTTCCTGTACCAGGATATCGGCTACTTCCTCATCGACGTCCAGTTTGTCCATGAACAACTCGCGAATCTTGGAATATTCCGCTTCGTTCTTCTGCGCGGCTTCCTCTTCAGTCATGATGTTGAGCGTCCAGCCAGTCAACTCGGAAGCGAGGCGCACATTCTGGCCGCTCTTGCCGATGGCTTGGGCCAGTTGATCTTCATCGACGACCACGTCCATGCTGTGCGCATCCTCGTCCACCACGATGCTGGAAACCTCTGCCGGCGCCATCGCATTGATGACGAACTGCGCCGGCTCCATCGACCACAGCACGATGTCCACGCGCTCGCCTGCGAGTTCGCTGGTGACTGCCTGCACGCGCGAACCGCGCATGCCGACGCAGGTCCCGACCGGGTCCAGGCGCTGATCGTTCGACTTCACGGCGATCTTGGAACGCAGGCCAGGGTCACGGGCAGCAGAGCGAATTTCCAGCAGGCCTTCTTCGATTTCCGGCACCTCCAGCTCGAACAACTTGACGAGGAATTCCGGCACGACGCGGGAAAGAATCAGTTGGGGACCGCGGCCGCCGCGCTCGATGCGCAGCAGATAGGCACGCACGCGATCGCCGACGCGCAGATTTTCTTTCGGGATCATTTGCTCGCGCGGCAGCAAGGCTTCAATGCGGCCAACTTCGATAATCGCATTGCCCTTTTCCATGCGCTTGATGACACCCGTTACCAGATGTTCCTTGCGCGCGAGGAAATCGTTGAGGATCTGCTCACGCTCAGCTTCACGTACTTTTTGCAGAATCACCTGCTTGGCAGCCTGGGCACCGATGCGGCCGAACTCGACGGACTCCAGCGGCTCCTCGATATAATCGCCTTCGCTCAAATCTGCAGCACGTTCATCGCTCACGGCAATCTGTGCAGCAGGATTTTCCAACAATTCCTCTGCCACGACCTGCCAACGACGGAAAGACTCGTACTCACCGCTGTTACGGTCAATCGCGACGCGTACATCGGCATCTTCCTGGAAACGCTTCTTGGATGCGGAGGCCAGTGCCAACTCTAGGGCAGTAAAGATTACTTCCTTTTCTACATTTTTCTCGTGCGCCAGCGCATCGACCAGCAGTAATACTTCGCGACTCATCTTCCACCTCCGCCTAAAACTCAGGGTCCAATCGGGCCTTATCGATATTGCTCAGCGCAAACGCCTGCATACCCGCCTCGGTTTCAACCTGCACCATATCCTGCTCAATACCACGCAGAATGCCTGTGAAATTCTTTCTGCCTTCAACCGGAACACGCAACTTCACCACAACCTTGTTGCCAGCAAAACGCGTGAAATCGCTTATCTTCTTCAACACGCGATCAAGGCCAGGAGAAGAAACTTCCAGCCGGTCATAATCCACGTCATGTTCGACTGCGAGCAGATTCGACACGTGCTCGCTGACCAGCGCGCAATCGTCGATATTCACGCCGCCCGGCTTGTCGATAAATAGCCGAATCAGCTTGCCGCGACCGGAAATCTCCAGATCGACCATTTCGTAGCCGATCTGCTGCAGCGTTTCATCCAGCAATGTGTGCAAATCCAGCATTCGCTCCGGTTCCACAAACAAAAAATGGGCTGAAAGCCCATCCATTAATAAGACCAATATTATATCAACCAATTCAATGAATTGGAATTGCTCAGCAAAAAGCCCTTCGGCAATTACCCTCTTCAGGCAATCAAAGGGCTTTTTTCCGACGCTCCAAACACAAACGCCCTCTTGCGAGGGCGTGTTGTGTTGGTATGAGGAGCCTGGCGGTGACCTACTTTCGCATGCGAAGAGCATACTATCATCGGCGCGGAGTCGTTTCACGGTCCTGTTCGGAATGGGAAGGGGTGGTTCCAACTCGCTATGGCCGCCAGACGTAAACGGTATTCAGTAGCTTGTGTGTCTACTGAATTAAAAACGGAAGAAGTAAAGTAATTGAGTAGGTATTGATTGCTAGCTTTAGCAACCTTGAACTCAAGTTTCAAGGTTATAGGATCAAGCCTCACGGGCAATTAGTATCGGTCAGCTTAACGCATTACTGCGCTTCCACATCCGACCTATCAACGTCCTGGTCTCGAACGACCCTTTAGGGAGATCAAGTCTCCGGGAAGTCTCATCTTGAGGCGAGTTTCACGCTTAGATGCTTTCAGCGTTTATCTCTTCCGCACTTAGCTACCCGGCTATGCCACTGGCGTGACAACCGGTCCACCAGAGGTGCGTCCACTCCGGTCCTCTCGTACTAGGAGCAGCCCCCTTCAAACTTCCAACGCCCACGGCAGATAGGGACCAAACTGTCTCACGACGTTTTAAACCCAGCTCACGTACCACTTTAAATGGCGAACAGCCATACCCTTGGGACCGGCTACAGCCCCAGGATGTGATGAGCCGACATCGAGGTGCCAAACTCCCCCGTCGATATGAACTCTTGGGAGGAATCAGCCTGTTATCCCCAGAGTACCTTTTATCCGTTGAGCGATGGCCCTTCCATACAGAACCACCGGATCACTATGACCTGCTTTCGCACCTGCTCGACCTGTCCGTCTCGCAGTCAAGCTCTCTTATGCCATTGCACTATCAGTACGATTTCCGACCGTACCTAGAGAACCTTCGCACTCCTCCGTTACTCTTTGGGAGGAGACCGCCCCAGTCAAACTGCCCACCATGCACGGTCCCCGATCCGGATTACGGACCTAGGTTAGAACCTCAACAACATCAGGGTGGTATTTCAAGG
>CAMLDO010000026.1 GCA_946478865.1 uncultured Methylobacillus sp. | reverse complement strand
GCGGAGATTTGCGGCGGGGCCATCTTCTTGCCGCTGACTTCCACCCATGCGTCGCCGTTGTCGGCCTTGACGATGCTATAGGGCATCAGGTCGATGTCTTTCTGTACGGCTTGCTCTTCGAAGCGGCGGCCGATCAGGCGCTTGACCGCATACAGCGTGTTCTTGGGGTTGGTGACAGCCTGACGCTTGGCGGGTGCGCCGGCCAGGGTTTCGCCATCGTCCTGATAGGCGATGATGGACGGAGTGGTGCGGGCACCTTCCGCGTTCTCGATCACGCGCGGCTTGCCGCCTTCCATGACCGCGACGCAGGAATTGGTGGTACCCAGGTCAATACCGATGATTTTTGCCATTTAGTTGTCCCTCTAAAAATTTTTTCAGAATTCAGTGTTACCGATGTCCAGCAGGTGGGGATGGTTTTATGCTTTTCAACCCTTGGCCTTGGCAACCATGACCAGCGCCGGGCGCAGTACGCGCTCGTGCAGGGTGTAGCCCTTCTGCAGCACTTGCACCACGCTGTTCGGCTCGGCGTCGGCTTCCACCATGCTGATTGCCTGATGCTTGTGCGGGTCGAACTTTTCGCCGAGCGGGTTGAGTTCGACGATGTTGAATTTCTCGAATACGCTGGCGAGCTGCTTCTGCGTCAGTTCCACGCCGCTCTTGTAGCTTTCGACGGTTGCGGATTCGACGTTCAGGGCCGCATCGAGGCTATCCTTGACGGAAAGCAGCTCGGACGAGAATTTCTCCAGCGCGAACTTGCGTGCCTTTTCGGTATCCTCATGCGCGCGGCGGCGGATGTTCTCGGCTTCGGCCTTGGCGTACATCCAGGCGTCGTAATGCTCCTGCGCCTTGCGTTCGGCTTCTGCGAGCATCTCTTCCAGGCTGGGCATCACTTCGACTTGCGGCTCGATGGACGGCTCCTGCTCGGGTTGCGGATTTTGCTCTTTTTTCGACATGAAAATTCCCTCGATGGTTGTTCGATGGGAGGGAACATGGGGACGATTCCGGATAAAACAAGGCCCGCGCATAAAAATTTGACGCGGGCCCGACCGTTTACCTCTGGAGATGAGCGTTAAACGGTTTTAGACGCTAAGGTCGATCTGTTGCAATGTACCGGCACTGCCGTTCTCGTTGAGGTAGACGCCCGTGGCGCGTACCTGGCCGAGGCTCTGGTTGCTCGCGGTATTGAGCGAGAACGGGGTGCTGACATCACCGAGATAAAGCGCGCCGACGCCCATTTGAGCAAGGGTGGACAGACTATCCAGGCTGCTCGCGTCCTTGCTCCATATGCGCAGGTCGGCGAACACTGCGTCGTTCTCGTCTATCCAAAGATTACCGTCGCTGTCGTAGGCGGCGAGATCGGCAAAACCGTTGCCGCTTTGCGTGCCGAACAGTTCGGAGCCGTCATCGATCATGCCATTGGCATTGCGGTCGAGCGCCAGAAAGCCGCTGTCCGGTCCCACAAAAGAGATATTGTCCTGCTGGCCGTCTGAGTCGATGTCGAAGGCAAACTTGGTATCGGTCAGTTCGGCGGCTCTGCCGTTGAAGTTGATTACGAGCGGGTCCTTAAAAACCGCCTCGCCGGCGCGCAGGGAGAAATTGCTTTCCTCGTAATACTCGCGGCTCATCGCCAGTTCGAGGCTGAAATTGATCTGCTTGCCATCGGCGGTCTTGATCACGCCTTCAGCGGAAAATGTGGTGACTTCCGCTTCGTAGTGCGATATTTGGCGGTCGTACTCCAGGCCCCAGCCCATACGCTGGCCTTGCCCCTGCTGTTCACCCGCGTGAGCTTTATCCAGACGCTTGATCTTGTGGCCGGTCATGGCTTCCAGCATGCGCATCAGCAGTTGTATCGTGGGATCGTTGTCGATGTCATTCACTGCGGATTCGATGGCATCGGCTTTGTTGGCCGCTGTCCTGCCTGCTTCGGAAATCGCCACCAGCGCGGCTTGTCTGCCCAGTGCCAATCCGTGACCGTTCCCATTGTCAGCGGGACGTTCGTTGCCTTGCCATACGCGCAGCGATTCGCGCACGCTATGCTGTTCGACGCTGACGTGCTGGCTTTCGAGGCTGATGGTTGAGCTGGCGATCTTCATGCCTGATTTATCGGCATGAATCTCCCATGCTTGAGAAAAATCTAGGCTGGATTTAAGCGGAACGAGGCGTGGCTGACAGCGCGATCACCCGGTTCAGCCCGGCGATAACTTCATCGGGGGTGGGCACGATGCTCTTGCCGCCTGCGGTGAGCGCATGGGCGCCGGCGGGCGGGTAGGTGCCGGCCTGCCAGATTTCGGTGTCGCAGAAGATTGCCAGCGTAGGGATGCCAAGGCCGACGGCGAGATGCATCAGGCCGGTATCCAGCCCGACCACCACGCCGGCACCCTGCAGCAGGTGTGCGAGCTGGGTCAGGTTGAGTCGTGGCAGCACCTGGCAGCTCGGCACGGCGGCGGCGATTTCCTCTGCACGCAGGCGTTCGGTTTCGTTGCCCCACGGCAGCAGGATGGTGGGGTGGGTGAGCGCCAGTTCGCGGCAGAAGACTATCCAGTGCGCTACCGGCCACAGCTTGGCCGCGCGTGCTGTGCCATGCAGCACTATCGCGTAGGGCGATGTAGGAGTGAACGGCAGTTGAGCCGGTTGTAATTGCAGGTCGTAGCGGGGTGGGGTGGCGGGCAAGTCGTAGCCCAGTGCACGCGCGCCAAGCAGCCGGTTGCGAGTGATCGCATGCAGGTTGCGCGGAATGTCGTGCGGGTGGGTGTATAGCCATCCGGCCGCGGCTTCGCGCGCGGTGAGGCTGTTCTGACCGTGCGAGGGGCCATGGGCCCAGCGGCAAATCAGTGCGCTTTTCAGCAGACCCTGAGTATCCAGTATCGCATCGTAACGGTCTGATTTAAGTTCGCGGCGGAAGTCTGAAAGTTCTTGCCAGGTCTGGCGGTTGCCGAGGTGGCGCTTCCAGCGTCGCATATTGACCGGAATGATGCGTTCGATCTCGGTATTCATGCGCGCGATCTCGACGAAGCTTTCCTCCGCGACCCAGTCAATGACGGCATCGGGAAAACGATGGCGGATGTCGGCTACCATAGGCATGTTGTGCACGAGGTCGCCCATGGACGAAGTCTTGACGAGCAGGATACGCATGATGGCGCGCATTTTCGCACATAATCCACCTCGCGGCGGTCTGAACGGATCATTGCGATTTGATGAGGCTGTGTTAAACAGGATGCTGAAAACAACAAGACGAATGCCTGGAGCATTGAAATGAAAATTCTCGTGACTGGTACGGCCGGTTTCATCGGCAACGAACTCGCGATCCGCCTGCTCGAGCGCGGCGATGAAGTGATCGGCGTGGATAACGTCAATGATTATTACGACGTGCGGCTCAAGGAGGCGCGACTGGAGCGCATCAAGCCGCATCCGGCGTTTACCGAAATTCGCGCGGGCCTGCATGACCGCGCCGCAATGGAAGGCGTGTTCGCGCAGTACAAGCCGCAGCGCGTGGTGAACCTCGCGGCGCAGGCGGGTGTGCGTTATTCGCTCAAGAATCCTTATGCTTATGTGGATTCCAACCTGCTCGGTTTCGTCAACATTCTGGAGGGCTGCCGTCATCACGGCGTGGAACATCTGGTATACGCCTCATCGAGTTCGGTCTACGGCGCCAATACGCGCATGCCGTTCTCGGTGCATCACAACGTCGATCATCCCGTGAGCCTGTATGCGGCAAGCAAGAAGGCCAACGAGCTCATGGCGCATACCTATAGCCATCTTTATGGTATCCCCACTACCGGGCTGCGCTTTTTCACGGTCTACGGTCCATGGGGGCGGCCGGACATGGCGTATTTCTCGTTCACGCGCGACATCCTCGAAGGCCGTGCGATCAACGTATTCAACCACGGCGACATGCAGCGTGATTTCACCTATATCGACGATATTGTGGAAGGGGTGATCCGGGTGCTGGACAAGGTCCCTGCAGGCAATCCCGCGTGGAGTGGCGATGCTCCGGATCCGGGTACCAGCAAGGCACCCTACAAGCTCTACAACATCGGGAACAACAATCCGGTGCGGCTCATGGACATGATCGCGACGCTGGAGCGCCATCTGGGCAAGATAGCCGTCAAGAATTTTCTGCCGATGCAGCCGGGCGATGTGCCGGCGACCTATGCCGACGTGGACGATCTCATGGCGGATGTCGGATTCCGGCCGGCTACGTCCATCGAAGAAGGGCTGGAAAAATTTGCCAGCTGGTACCGCACCTTCTACGGCGACGGTACTCGCTGACAATTTTCTATTAACGGCGGCCGATGGCCGAATATTCCAGGCCGTAGGACTTCACGATGGAGGGGGTGTACATGTTGCGCCCGTCGAAAATCGCCGGCGTTCTCAGGGCGGCCTTGATGCGTGCGAAATCAGGGGCGCGGAATTCCTTCCATTCCGTCACGATGATGAGCGCATCTGCGCCTTCCAGCGCCTCCATCGGCGAGTCGGCGTAGCGCAGGCGTGCGTCGTCGCCGAAAATGCGGCGCGACTCGTCCATCGCTACCGGGTCATAGACCGTTACTGTGGCGCCCATTTCCCACAAGCCCTGGATCACGACACGGCTGGAAGCCTCGCGCATGTCGTCGGTATTGGGCTTGAATGCAAGGCCCCACAGCGCGAAGTTCATGCCTTTCAGTTCGTTGCCGAAGCGCAGTGCGATCTTGTCCAGCAGCACGCGCTTTTGCGCGTCGTTGGCTTCTTCCACTGCATTCAGCACCTTGAGCGGCTGGCCGATGGATTCGGCCGTACGGATCAACGCCTGCACGTCCTTGGGAAAGCATGAGCCGCCATAACCGCAGCCAGGATAGAGGAAGTGGTAGCCGATGCGCGGGTCGGAGCCAATGCCGAGACGCACCTGCTCGATATCCGCGCCCAACCGGTCGGCCAGGTTGGCGAGCTCGTTCATGAAGGAAATGCGCGTCGCCAGCATGCAGTTGGCGGCGTACTTGGTGAGCTCCGCGCTGCGGATGTCCATGAGCACCAGTCGATTGTTGGTGCGGTTGAATGGCATGTAGATCTCGCGCAGCAATTCGATCGCGCGCTCGTCCTCGGCGCCGACCACGATGCGGTCTGGCCGCATGAAATCCTCGACGGCTGCGCCTTCCTTGAGAAATTCAGGGTTGGAGGCTACGGCGAAGGGGATCTCCGCGCCGCGCGCCTTGAGTTCCTCTTCCATCGCCGCCTTGACCTTGTCCGCGGTTCCCACCGGCACCGTGCTCTTGTCCACGACCACTTTGAATTCGGTCATGTGTTTTGCGATGTTCCGCGCGGCAGCGGTCACGTATTGCAGATCGGCAGAGCCATCCTCATCGGGCGGTGTGCCGACGGCAATGAATTGCACTTGCCCCCAGGCGACGCTTTCCTCGACGCTGGTCGTGAAACGCAGGCGTCCGGCCGCGACGTTGCGCTGCACCATTTCCAGCAGACCCGGCTCGTGGATGGGGATGCCGCCGTTATTCAGAATCTCGATCTTGCGGGGATCGAGGTCGAGGCAGAGCACGTCGTTGCCGACCTCCGCCAAGCAGGTGCCGGTTACCAGGCCCACATAGCCGGTACCGATGACGCTTAGTTTCATGGTGTTATGGTCTCCTGAACGATAGTCGAATGGGGCTGCTGCAACGCGATATTCTGATGGCGCTTGGTTGCAGGGGAATTACGGTCGAGCTTGAAGTGTGCCGGAGGAAAGTCCGGAGTTGAAATGGCCCGAATGGATATTCTTGTCGTTTGCATGGCGTAATACGGATCGGGAGCCATTTTCGCATACAATTCATCCTTTTCCCGATATCCGGCTGCATGAAATTCGCCTTTGTCATCTTCAAGTATTTCCCGTTTGGCGGCGTCCAGCGCGACATGCTGCGCATCGCTCGCGAAAGCGTGAGGCTGGGGCATGAGGTGCATGTTTATACGCTTTCCTGGCAGGGAGAGATGCCGGAAGAGGGCATTCATGTGCATGTTGTTGCGGCACAGGGCTGGCTCAATCATCGCCGTTATCGCGATTTCATTGGCAAGGTGCAGGCGCGAATCGACGCCGAACATTTCGATCTGGTAGTCGGTTTCAACCGGATGCCGGGGCTAGATGTGTATTTCGCTGCCGACCCCTGTTTCATTGAACGTGCGCATCAGGAGCGAGGGTGGTGGTATCGGTTGAGTGGTCGATACCGGTTCTTTGCAGAGTGCGAAAAGGCGGTATTCTCGCAACAGTCAGCATGCGAAATCTTGCTGCTTTCGCCGCGGGAGCAAACGATTTTCCAGAAAAACTATGGGACCTCCGAAGAGCGCTTTCATTTGGTTCCCCCTGGCATTTCTCAGGAGCGATTCCAAAGCACCGATACGAAGACTGCAAGAAAAGATGTACGCAAGGAGTTCGGTTTTGACCCCAGTGATTATCTGCTCCTGATGGTAGGTTCGGGATTTCGCACCAAAGGCGTAGATCGTGTCATAGAGGGGCTGGCATCACTTCCTCCAGGGCTCCGGGATCGAACTCGGTTTCTGGTCGTTGGTCAGGACAACCCCAAACTGTTCAAGGCTCAGGCGGCAGAGCTGGGATTGTCCAGGCAAGTGGTGATACACGGGGGGCGCAATGATATTGCACGCTTGATGCATGCGGCTGACCTTCTTGTGCATCCGGCGCGATCCGAGCTTGCAGGGCATGTGTTGCTGGAGGCAATGGCATGCGGCCTGCCCATCCTGGTAAGCGATGTGTGTGGCTATGCGGGACATGTGGCACAGGCTGAGGCGGGAGAACTCTTGAAGTCGCCTTATCAACAATCGGAGTTCAATAGCAAGCTGAAGCGCATGCTGGCCGCTGATAATCGGACGCAGTGGGCAGCCAACGGCAAGAGTTACATGCAGATGCTGATGAGTGAATATCAAGCCGGATTCGAAGTGAGCGTGCTCGTCGATACGGCCAGTAATAAAGAAAGGCGCCTCTAGACATGAAGGGCTGTAATAGTCTGATATTGTCGGAAGAGCTTGAGCGCTCTTGGGGACACGAACGGGGATTCGACAGGGCGATGCAACTGCAAGGCGAGGTTTTCCGCGATATGCCCGGTCGCCGCACCTTGCGATTCGAGCTTAACGGCAACTCCTACTTCGCCAAGCTGCACTATGGCGTCGGCTGGGGTGAGATTTTCAAGAACCTGCTGACGCTGCGCCTGCCGGTGGTAAGCGCCAATACGGAGTGGCGAGCGATCAAGCGACTGGATATGCTGGGGATTCCGACCACGCCTGCCGTCGCATATGGATGCCGCGGGCTCAGCCCCGCATCGCTGCAATCCTTCATCATTACCGAGGATCTGGGCGACATCGTGTCGCTGGAAGATTTCTGCCGGGACTGGCCCGACCAGCCGCCGCCGCTGGCACTAAAACGCGCTCTTTTGCGTCGTGTGGCTGCAATAGCGGCCGGCATTCACGATCATGGCCTCAACCATCGCGATTTCTATATCTGCCACTTGTGTCTCGACAAGAAGCGTCTCGAAGCGGGGGAGGTCTATCTCTATCTGATCGACCTGCATCGTATGCCGGTGCGGCGTAAGACTCCCGTTTCCGCACGGATGAAAGACATGGCAGCCTTGTATTTCTCGGCACTCGACATCGGCCTCACGCGCCGCGACTGTCTGCGCTTTCTGAGACTGTACCGGGGTAAGGCACTGCGTATCGTTCTGCGTGAGGAAGCCGGTTTCTGGAAGCAAGTAGACCAGCGAGCCCGCAAGCTCTATCACAAGTTTCACGGCCGCTGGCCCGTGACGCCGTTCGACCGGGCATGACAGAACTCGAACGTATCAGCCGCGAAGGTGGCGAGAATTTCCAGGCGGCATTGGAGCAAACGGTGCCGCTCTACTGCCAGCAGGTAGTACGCCGCATTTCCGGCCGCCGACTCGTGTGCAGCGGCACGTGGCAAGGAAAGGCCGTCTACGCCAAGCTGTTCATCGGTGATCAGGCCGCCCGCTATGCAGCCCGGGATGCGCAGGGTGCGCGAGCGCTGATGGAAAGAGGATTGCCCACGCCGGAGCTGCTGCATCAAGGAGCCATCGCCGGAGGGCAAGGGCAGGCATTGATCTTCGCTGCTGTGCCGGACAGCCGCAATGTCGAAGAGGCGTGGAAAAGCGGCGATACCAGCCAGCGCCATGATCTTGCCGACAAGCTGGTACATACCGTGGCAGCGCATCATGCTGCGGGCCTGGTGCAGACGGATCTGTATCCCCGCAATTTTCTGCTGAGCGTCGATGTCATGTACACGCTGGACGGTGATGGCATTCGTATCCACGCGCAAGGAGTATCCCGCGAAGTGGCATTGGGCAATCTGGCGCTGCTGCTCTCCAAATTCGACGCGCTCGATGACGCTCGTATCCCTGAGTGGCTGACGATGTATGCGCGGATTCGCGGCTGGCAGGAATCGGTTTCGCCGCAAGCGCTGCAGGCGCGCGTGCAGAGAGTGCGCTACAAATCGGCCAGGAAAAATGTTGCGCGCAAGGTGCTGCGCGAGTGCTCGGATATTCACGTCACACGCCGCTTCGATCGATATCTCGCCGTTGTCCGGAATGAAGCGGATGCGGATTTGAATCGTCTGGTCGAGCATCCTGACGCTTTTCTTGAGGCTCCGGACAGCGTGCGTCTCAAGAGTGGCAATACCTGCACAGTCGGGCTGGTGCAATCCAGCGCGCGCCGGGTGGTCGTCAAGCGGTACAATATCAAGAATTTTTGGCATGGGCTGGGCCGTGCCTGGCGTCCATCGCGTGCAAGTGTTTCCTGGTCGAACGCGCACCTGTTGCGGTCGTTCGAAATCCCTACTCCGGCGCCGCTGGCTTTGATCGAACGCCGTTGTGGGCTATTGCGGCGCGAGGCATGGTTTCTGGCGGCATTTGTCGATGGGCCGGATATCACGGAAGTCTTTGCCGACCCGTCGCTCAATGAGGCGCAAAAGCAGAGTGTCGCCCTCCAGGTTGCGCGTCTGTTCCACAAGCTGCGCCTGCTGCGTATCGAGCACGGCGACATGAAGGCGACCAATATGAAGTGGGTCGATGGGTCACCATTGCTGCTCGATCTCGATGCAATGAAGATGCATCGCTGTGAGCGGCAATTTTCGCGCCGCCATGTGCGCGATTTGCGGCGGTTTTTGAAAAACTGGCACAATGCCCCCGATATTTTGCGGATGGTGAAATCCGCATTGATGCAGGTATACGGCAACGATCCCTTATTGAAACGGGCCGGCATCGAGCAAACTAGCGAGACAACATGATCATTCTGGGTTTATCCGGCGCGCTGACGCACGATCCTTCGGCAGCGCTTTATATCGACGGCAAGCTGGTGGCAGCGGCGGAAGAGGAGCGCTTCGTGCGCGACAAGCATGCCAAGAACCGCATGCCGTACGAGGCTGCCCGATTCTGCCTGGACTTCGCCGGCATCAATCCATCGCAAGTCGATGCGGTAGCGATCCCCTACGCACCGATTCCGCTGTTCGGCAGCAAAGCGCGCTGGCACTACGCCAAGCGTTACTGGTATGCACCGGATCGCGGCCTGGATGCCATTTTTGCAGGTAATCGTCGTTTCTACCGTTACAAGAAGCGTATCGAATGGTGCTTGCAGCAGCTCGGCTTCGATCTCAAGAAAATCGAGATCGTGCCGGTCGAGCATCATCTGACACATGCTTCCAGTGCCTACCACTGCTCGGGCTTCACCGAGAAAACCGCGATCATGGGCATCGACGGCAAGGGCGAGTATGCGACCACCTTCTTCGGCTACGGCGAAAACGGGAAAATCCACAAGATCAAGGAGTTCTACGACCCGGATTCGCTGGGTGGCCTGTATGGTGCGCTGACCGAATACCTCGGTTTCGAGATGCTGGACGGCGAATACAAGGTCATGGGCATGGCGCCCTACGGCGACGCCGCCAAGTACGATTTCTCGCGTCTTGCCAAGTTCGAGAATGGCGAGTTGGTCATCAATACCGACTACGCCAACGTCATCGGCTTCCGCCGCTACAAGGAAAAGGGCAAGGGCTACTATTTCTCGCCCAAGTTGATCGAGTGGCTGGGCCCGATGCGTGAAGGCGACATCGCGGACAATCCCTATGTCCACTACGCCGCAAGCATGCAGGCATTGTTCGAGAAGCTCGCGCTGGAGATGATGGACTACTATCTGGGCGACATCCTGCGTGACACCGGCAAGCTGGCTTTCTCCGGCGGTGGTGCGCTCAACGTCAAGCTCAACCAGAAGATCATCGCGCGGCCGGAGGTGAAGGAACTGTTCGTGCAGCCGGCCTCGGGCGATGCAGGCACGGCAGTGGGGGCTGCCTCGTATGTTTCCGTGCAGCGTGGCGTGCCGGTCGAGAAGATGGAACATGTCTACCTCGGCCCGAAATACACCAACGAGGACGTAATCGCCGCTTGTGTCAAGCATGCCTCGCAGCCGAAGTGGCAGAAGATCGACAACGTGCCGCAAGCAATTGCGAAAATCCTCGCCGACGGCAATCCCGTCGCCTGGTTCCAAGGCCGCATGGAGTTCGGCCCGCGCGCACTCGGTGGGCGCTCCATCCTGGGCTGTCCCAGCGCGACCGGCGTGGCCGACCGCATCAACGAGCAGATCAAGTTCCGCGAGCGCTGGCGCCCGTTCTGCCCGAGCATGCTGGACACCGTCGGCCCAAGCATGCTGCAGACTGATCATCCCGCGCCGTTCATGACCTTCACCTTTGAAGTGGCCGAGGAATGGAAATCGCGTGTGCCGGAAGTCGTGCACGAAGACGGCACTTCGCGTGCTCAAGTGCTGAAGCGCGAGTTCAATCCACGCTACTACGACCTCATGGTCGAACTGGAAAAGCTCACTGGAAACGGCGTGGTGCTCAATACCTCGCTCAACCGCCGCGGCGAACCCATGATCTGTTCCCCGACCGATGCGCTCAACATGTTCTTCGGCTCGGATCTGCAGTATCTGATTATGGAAGACATCCTCGTCAGCAAGGCCTGAGATTGCGCGCGCCCGTTTTCCTCACCGGATGGCTGCGCAAAAGCCATCCATTGACGGCTGACGAGTTCGATCGGCTGAAAGCGGGCGCCGAAGTGCTGGAGCAGGATGCGCACGGCATCAAGGTGCTTCGCCTGCCTGACGGAAGTATTCTCAAGCTGTTCCGCGTCAAGCGGCTGGTCAGTAGCGCGCAGCTTTATTCCCATGCCCGTAGTTTTTGTCGAAATGCAGACCGCTTGCATAGCCTTGGTATTCCCACAGTTCGAATCAAACAGCTATATAACCTGGAGGGGTCTACCAATACAGCGGTTCTGTATGAGCCCTTGCCTGGTCGTATCTTGCGGCAAATTGCTCGTGGCGAAGGGCTAAGCCGGGAGTTATTGCAAAAATACGGGACGTTCGTTGCGCATTTACATGATCAAGGTGTTTTCTTTCGCTCTTTTCATCTTGGGAATGTTGTGGTGAGCGACGATGGCAATTTGGGGCTCATCGATATTGCTGATCTCAGCATAAGATCATGGAAGCTTTTATGTATGGAGCGTTTCCGAAATTTCCGACACATTTTCCGTTTGGCCGAGGATCGAGCCTATATAGGACAGGAAGGATGGAAAATCTTCAGCACAGCATACTTGCTTGCTGTGAAAAGGAATTTATCGTGCTGGGAAAAAATTGATCATCATGCCCAAGAATGGTTTAAAAGAGAGGGGACGTTAAAGAGGCCATGAAAAACATTGCCCAGCCTAGCGTTACGGCTGTGATTGTCAATTACAAATCAGGGGCTTATGCCGCAGAGTGCATTCAATCGCTGATGGACCAGAATTATCCTGGGCTTGAGATTGTCGTGATCGATAATGCTAGCAGTGATGGAAGTGTGGAGTTATTGCGCTCCACATTTGGTAACAAAATCACACTCATTGAAAGTTTGGAAAATCTTGGATTCGGCCAGGCAAATAATCTTGCGATTTCCAAAGTAACAACGACTTATCTTTTATTGGTGAATCCGGATGCTCGGCTTATGCAACAGGATTTTGTTGCAAAGCTAATCAATTTCATGGAGTTGCATCCGGAAGTGGGAATTGCCGGCCCAGAAATTCACGAACCTCTGAAACGACGCCCATATGTGATGCCAAAGCGTAGTTATCCGTCGCAAAATCGCTTAAGAGATCAGAGTTTTATTAAGAGTTTGCCCGGTCCTTATGCATGGATTCTTGGCGCATGCATGTGTATTCGCAGGGATTTATACGAAAAGATAGGAGGGTTCGATCCCGATTATTTCTTGTATGGAGAGGATACGGACATTTGTTTGCGTGTACGTAAGGCTGGCTTTGCTATTGGTTATTGCGATCAGGCAAAACTTGCACATGTAGGAGGTGCTAGCGAATCCGCGGCGATTCCATTGGATAAATTTCTGAGAAAAAAACGCGGTTTTTTCCTTTTCTGTCTCAAACATTATTCAGAAAAAGATGTCAAACGAATCGCTCGCATGACCTTGGCTAGCACTTATTATGCATCTTTGAAAAATAGGATTAAAAGCATATTGGGGGTAGGGGAGCGTTACAGACTAGATAATGATAGGCAGAAAATTGAAGCTACGCGCATTGTTATTCGTGAGACTCTCAATACATTGAAATAACGCGTATTGCGGTTTAGTGTTCCTGATCTTTGTTTGTCTTATCTGGCAAAGCAAAGATTTGAATCTGTTTACGCTTGGACTCCCCAAATATCATGACTGGAGAACCCAGTCTTTCATTTAAGAATGCTTGTTGATTATTGTTCTTCGCTGAAACATGTATCACAACATAATCATATTTCGCTAGAAACTCGGGTGTGAATATCGCCCTAACTTCCTCCCAAGATATTTCCTCCCGATTAGAGGAGTCGCCATATACATAATAGGCCATACGTCCCTCGTCGAAAAAGACGGTCTTTCCTTCAGGAATATTGCTTTGTATCCAATGAGCAGCATCGACCTCATAACGATGACTCGTGCTGAAAGGCCAAATATTCGCTGTAAACTGAAGAAAAATAGCTAAAAAGACGACGTATACCATCCATTTTTTTCGTACAGACTTTAAGGTATGGAAAAGACCAAAGGCGCTGAAAATTAGGATCAAGATGGCGAGTGGCAACAGATAGCGCGTGGATAGCACGAAAACGCTGATAAGAATGAGGATAGCATTCCCAGCGCCGATAAATGCTAGCCATCCCAAGATATGGATATGGCGAGGTGCTTGATAACCCGGAACGCGACTGGGTAACGCTGCAAGAAGCAATTGCAATATACCTGCTGAGCCAGCAATTTTGACGGTAGCCGCCAAGAAGAGTGTGGCCAGTAGCCCTGCAAGTGCAAAATTTTTCAAAAATGGCCCGAGTATGCTTTCCCCAAAGGCTTCGGCTTTGGAAGAAAGCCCTTGGCTTAATTGTCCGAAAACTGATTGGGCTATCACAATCGGATCACCAAGACGTCCAATATGCTCAAGGCTCATCGATTCGCTTGATAGCAGTAATACAGTCAGGATCCAAACCACGCATAACGGTAAGCTATGGCACTTCAACATGCGTATACACCGCGACATCCAAGGTCGAGACTGGTCGACTAGCAGCACAGCCGGCAATAGCACGAGATAGATAACGCCTTCAATGCGAAAAAGAGTGGCGAGCATGGCTGCAGCACTCCATCCTAATGCATTCTTAAAGTCCGAATGCTGATAAAAGCGCAGAAAAAAGACCAAACTCCATACATGGAGTGAAAGAAAACCATGGTCTCTGATGACCATGGGTAAAAGGGAACGCGTGATATAGGGCGAGCAAAACAAGAGAACGGCCGCCGCGATCATGACGCGACGCTCCCCGCCTAGTTCCTTGACTAAAAGCGTAAGCCCCGCGCTAGTCAGTGCAAAAAATGCGACTGTAAGAATATGGGCCGAGTCTTGTAATGATAATCCGCTGATAACATGCAGCGCGGCGATAAGCAGGGAGTAGAAAGGCCAATTGTAAAGAGCAAATCCTTTTTGCCATTCTTGATCTGCAAATTTTCTGGCCGCTTCAATGTAGAGAACTCCATCATTGTTGAGCACTCCCCCAGATTGAGATGTCATCCAGAAGGCGATCAGGCCAGCCACAGCTGCTGAGATCCAGGTTAGCCATAGTTGTTGTGAGGTATCTCGGGACATTAGGTTTTATTGTCCTATTTTTAAGGATATTGAATGCATCTCGCGCTATTGAGAAACAGGCTGACTCAAATTGTTTGATTTGTAAGCGGCAAATTTAAGACTGTCATTATCCTTGTCGAATGGATGCTGACCAAGAGCGCTCCTAATATAATTCGTTTTTCCATCTTGAAAGCTTCTAAGTTATGCCGCAGCTTCCGGTTACACCTGAAAGAATATTGATTCTTACTTCGAGCAGTACTGGTAACAATGTGTTTTGCACTCCAGCAATTCATCTGCTAAGACGGCACCGCCCAAATTCCTTGATCGGTGTGGTATCACTGAATCAACTGAGCGCAGAAATATTTCAGGATAACCCGGATATTAATCATCGCCATATTGCATCGAGCAAGAGGCAATTTAATGCGATTGCAGACCAGTACTCCAGGATCATTTGCTTGAACTCCAATGCCGTAAAGAAGTTGAAGGGGATTGATAGGCCATATGTTCTGATGCCCGAGTATCAGGGAGGCATGGCTAGAGCCGATCAGCAATTGGCCTTCATGGCGGAGTTATTGGCAGTCGATGTTACTGAAGAAGATAGAAAATACGTCATCGGAGTGCCTGGAAATCAGAATCTGTTATCTCGTTATGATCTGGCACCCCAGGATATTTTGATTCATCTGCACCTCGGGTTGGGGCGAACGGCATTGCATGGATGGAAGTTTTTTTACAGGAAAAGGGCTGGTGAGGACGTCCGGTTATGGCCCTTAAGCAGTTATATCGAGCTTGGGAAATTGTTGCAGTCAGGATGGCCGCGCGCCCGGATAGTTATTACTGGCACGGCGAATGAAGCCTATTTGGCAAAACAATTTGCTGCGGCTGTGCCCAGAACAATAAATTTAGTTGGAAAAACTTCGGCAATGGATATCTTTGCCATGATGCATCACATTGATGTCTCGATCGCGCATGATTGTGGCGTTTTGCATATTGCGTCGGCATCCGAAGTACCGATTGTTGGAATTTATGCGCCCACTGATCCGGTCGTGGCTGGTCCGTATCCTCCTCGGCCACAACATCGCGTCATCAAGAAGGCGGAAATTACCGAGATTACACCAGAAGAAGTTTACGAATGCGCGCAATATCTTTTAAAAAGTTTCCCAAAAACTGAGCGGCCTGCTCAAGTGAAGTGAGGCTCGAAGGATCATCGGCGTTTGTGCAATATATTTCTAAGCAGCTTCTTTGAAGCGGTACTCAATTTTCTTTCTTGCCGATAGGCGAGAAAAAATCGCATGCAGTCTGCACGGCTCCACCCTTGGGCGTGACGCAGCAGCGAGTCCAAGTCGCGTCGTGCGGCCCAACTGCGAAATGGTTGCCGGCGCGTTTTCTCAAGGTCGATGAAGCGCGCATCCAGGCTCCCGTCGGGATTTTTCCGTACAAACAGGTGCTTGGGGTAAAGGCAGGTGTGCTGGAAGTGGTGTGCGTGCAAGGTGCGGACAATTTCGGCGAGGCTTTCGATCAACTGCCTGCGCTCACTGTGTTCCACCTGACGCAATGGCCGGTAATCCGCATTTTCCAGCGATTTATATCCTTCGAGTTCACGCGTGACCAGGATCGCGCGCAGTTTGCCGTCTACGTGGCGCTCGCCGTAAAAGATCGGTTCCATTGACGGGATGCCGAGTTCACGGAATTTCATGCAGTTGCGGAATTCACGTTCCAGTGTCGGCGTTGGGCGAAATAAATGCCGCCATGATCGATAGGTGTGATTTTCCTGCCGTTTGACGAATATGCCAGCTTGGCTGCCGTCAGTCAGCATCAATTCCTCGCGCGTTACGCCGCTCCAGCCGCCGCGCGCGTGATTGGGTGGCTCGAACCATGCGTTCTCCCCTACCGGCCAAAGCTGCTCGAAACTCTCCAGCCCATTCGCGGCCAGCGCCTCACGCCACTCCGGGCTGATGTAATCGCGGCTCATGCCGGAGGAAGCGCTTTCAGTCGCTCGATTATCATCTCCGGCTTCATGTCGCGCATGCACTTGAAATGGCCCAGCGGGCATTCGCGCTGGAAGCACGGGCTGCAGGAGAGGCCGAGGTAAAGCACATCGGCCTTGGCGCTCATCGGCGGGGTGTGATGCGGGTCGGATGAGCCGAAGAGCGACAGCTGCGGCAGACCGAGTGCGGCTGCGACATGCATGAGGCCGGAGTCGTTGGTGACCACGGCGTGAGCCATTGCCATGAGGTCGATGGCCTCGCCCAGCGAGGTCTTGCCGCCGAGATCGAGGCAGCGATTGCCTGTCAGTTGGTCGATCTGCTGCGTGACTTCGACATCCTTGCCGGAGCCGAACAGCCAGACTTCCCAGCCCTGATCTAAGGCCCATTGCGCCGTTTCTGCGAAGTATTCCACCGGCCAGCGCTTGGCTGGGCCATATTCGGCGCCGGGACAGAGGGCGAGGATGGGCGATTGCGGGGCTGGATGCCCCAGCCGCCTCAACGCTGCCAGAGCCTGTTCTCGCGACGTGACGAGTTCTGGCTCAGGCAGCACGGATGGATTAATCTGACCGGGGGGCATGCCTAGTGCTACGAAACGATCGACAGTCTTGGGCAGTGCAGTCTTGTCCAGCGAGCGAATGTCGTTGAGCAGACCGTAGCGCATCTCGCCCCTGAAGCCGGTGCGTTTTGAAATGCCGGCGAAGAAGGGCGTGATGGCGGACTTGAGGGAGTTCGTGAGCAGAATAGCCTGGTCGTAGTGCTTGGCCTTAAGTTCGCGCCCGATGCGAATGCGCGTGCTCAAGTCGAATTTACCGTGCTTGAAAGGAAGCGCGATCCCGGCGCGCACTTCCGGCATGCGCTCCAACAGCGGTAACGTCCAGGCGGGCGCTGCGACGTCGATTTCGACATCGGGGCGCTGGCTTTTAAGCAGCTTGAACAGACTTTGCGCGAGGATCATGTCCCCCACCCAGGAAGGGCCGATGACCAGAACCTGTTGCGCCATGGGATTAGCCGACGAGTTTGCCGATGATCTTGGTGGTGCTGCGGCCGGGGACGAGATCGACCAGCGCGACGCGGCCGCCCCAGGATTTGACATCGCTACCGCCGACCACCTGGTCCTCGGAGTAGTCGCTGCCCTTGGCCAGTACATCCGGCCGAATTGCGCGGATCAGATCGAGCGGCGTGTCTTCGTCGAACAGCACCACGGCGTCTACCGACTCCAGTGCAGCCATCACACGGGCGCGGTCGGCTTCATGGATAACGGGGCGGGTCGGGCCTTTTAGCGCCGACACAGAGCGGTCGGTGTTGAGACCGACGATGAGGCGGTCGCCGAGATTGCGTGCGCCTTCGAGGTAAGTTACATGGCCGGCATGCAGCAGGTCGAAGCAGCCATTCGTGAAAACGAGTTTCTGTCCTGCTGCGCGCCAGCCTGCCACGCGGGTGAGCAGGGCTTCCAGCGTGCAGACTTTGTTGGCCTGTTGGGTGGAATCCTCAACCGTCAACTCGCGCAGCAGTTCCTCATATTTGATCGGTGCGGTACCTACCTTGCCGACCACTACGCCTGCGGCGAGATTGGCAAGGTGCAGTGCCTGCCGGCGCTCCAGCCCTGCGATGAGGCCGGCAGCAAGCGTTGCGATCACGGTGTCGCCCGCACCAGAAACATCGAATACCTGCTTGGCAGTGGCAGGGATATGCAGCGTATGACTTTCCTCGATGAGCGAGACGCCTTCCTCGCTGCGTGTGACAGCAAGGAAATCCAGTTTCAGGCTCTCGCGCAGACGGGCAGCAGCCGTTAACAGAGCTTCACTGTCATGTACGCTCACGCCGCAGGCGTCCGCGGTTTCGCGTTTGTTGGGCGTCAATGCGGTTGCGCCGGCGTATTTGCTGTAGTCGCGACCCTTGGGGTCGACCAGCACCGGAATATTCAACTTGCGCGCCTCGGCGATCACCGTCTGGCACAGTAGCGGCGTTAGCACGCCCTTGGCGTAATCCGACAGCACGACCACAGCCGGACGCTCGGCAAGCTGCTTGCTCAGCGCTGCCAGCAGATTCTGCATATCGGCATCGGAATATTGCGCGCGATCTTCCTGGTCGAGGCGCATCATCTGCTGATGGCCGCCGAGAATACGGGTCTTGGCAATGGTCGGGTGGCGCTCGGCGGTGACCAGGCCGTTCGCGTCCACGCCGAGTTCGGCAATTGCGCGTTGCAGGCGGGTGCCGTTGTCATCGCTGCCGATAAATCCAACGAGGCGTGTCTTGATGTTGAGTCCGGCGAGGTTGGCGGCCACATTGGCTGCACCGCCCGCGCATTCGGTTTCGTTCTTGAGCAGCACCACCGGCACAGGCGCTTCGGGTGATATACGTTCGACCTCGCCCCACAGGTAGCGATCCAGCATGAGGTCGCCGATCACGAGCGCCCAGGCGTTCTTGTCGCCGAAGCCTTGCTTGACGGTGTCGATCAGGTGCTGGTGCAAGTTCAATCTGCCTCGATCAAGTCGCACAGGATGTGGCCGACGGTGATGTGGGCCTCCTGGATGCGGGGCGTGTCGGTGGAAGGCATGGCGAGGTTGAGGTCGCACAGTTCAGCCAGTTTTCCGCCCTTGGCGCCCGTCATGCCTATGGTGTAGGCGCCGATTTCGCGGGCTTTCTCGATGCCTGCGACCACGTTGGCGCTGTTGCCCGAGGTGGAAAGGCCGACGACGATGTCATTCGTGTTGCACAACGCTTCGACCTGGCGCGAGAAGATGAAGTTGAAACCGTAGTCGTTGCCGACCGAAGTCAGGATCGAAGTGTCCGTGGTGAGCGCAATGGAAGGCAAGCCGCGGCGCTCTTTCTTGTAGCGGCCGACGATCTCGGCAGCGATGTGCTGGCTGTCTGCAGCGCTGCCGCCGTTGCCCATGAGCAGGATTTTGCCCCCATCCTTGAGGCACTGACGCATGCGCTCGCCGGCCTCGGCGATCACGGGAACCAGGGAGTCGAGTTGCGCGATGACCGACTGGTGCTCGGTCAGCTGGGCGCGGATGTTGTCTTGGCTATTCATATTTCTTCCTAGCAGTAGGGGTCGGGCTGCATCAGGTAGTTCTGCACATAGTCGCGCACGCCTTCTTCCAGCGTGTGGAAAGGCTGGTCGTAACCGACGGCGCGCAGTTTTTCCATGCTGGCCTGGGTGTAGTACTGGTATTTGCCCTTGAGGTCGTCCGGCATGTCGATCCAGGTAATGCTGGGCGAGCCGCCGGTAGAAGTCATCACCGCAGTGGCGAGATCCTTGAACGCCCGAGCCTGGCCGGTGCCGATGTTGTAGATGCCGCTTTCGCCCTTGCCTTGCAGGAACCAGGTCACCACGGCGGCGGCATCCTTCACGTAGACGAAATCGCGTAACTGCATGCCGTCCTCGACGCCCGCGCGGTCGCTCTTGAACAGCTTGACCGTACCCGTATCGCGGAACTGGTTGAAGGTATGGAGCGCGACGCTTGCCATGCGTTCCTTGTGGTACTCGTTCGGTCCGTAGACGTTGAAAAACTTGAACCCGGCCCACAGTGGCGGTGCATTGCCTACTGCGGCCTGGCGCAGCGCCCACTGGTCGAAGAAGTGCTTGGAGTAGCCATAAGCGTGGAGCGGTCGCAGGCTTTCGATACTGCTGGCGTCGTCGTAGCCGTTCTCGCCGCCGCCGTAAGTCGCCGCGGAGCTTGCATAG
The DNA here is from genome assembly GCA_946478865.1 of uncultured Methylobacillus sp. Next base: position 8,502 of record CAMLDO010000026.1, on the reverse strand, counting down.
AGGAAAGGGACGCCATTGTCGGTACACCACTGCCACAGCCCCTGGCTGTAGCGAATGTTGTCTTCCAGCAATCGGTTCCAGTCGCGTTCAGTGGTAGCGCTGATAGCCCCCATATGGATCACGGCATCCAGTTCGGCGCCGGCTTCCAGCCAGGGCAGCAATTCTTCCTTGTCGAGGTATTCCTCGTAGCGGCGATGACAGAGGTTCTGCCACTGGTCGGCGTGTTTCTGGCGATCGACGATGATGAGGTCATCGCGGCCCTCCTGGTTGAGTTGCCAGGCGATCATGCTGCCTATCATGCCTGCGCCGCCGGTAATAGCGATCATGTGGGGTGTTCCGGGTAAAACGCTAGTATAGCAAAGCCTCAGGAGCCACTCACTGCTTCGCGCCGAGTGCCATCGCGCGCAAACGCGATTGTTCCAGTTCGAACTTCTTCTGCTCTGCAGGGGCGCTATCGAGCCAGCCTTGCAGATGACGTTCGGCGATGTCGCTCAATGCGTGCAGCCATTCGTCGCGTTCGTTGAGCGCTGGGATATAGTGATACTCACTGCCTCCGGCACCGAGGAAGGTGGCTTTTCCCTCCATGCCGATTTCCTCCAGTGTTTCCAGGCAGTCGCCGGCAAACCCGGGGCAGATCACGTCGACGCGCTTGGTGCCGCTCTTGCCGAGCTGTTCCAGCGTGGGAGCAAAGTAGGGCTGGAGCCACTCGGCGCGGCCGAAGCGCGACTGGAAGCAGATCATATATTGTTCCTTCTCCAGCTTGAGCGCTTCTACGAGCAGGCGGCCGGTCTTATGGCACTCGCAGTGATAAGGGTCGCCCAGCTTCAACGAACGGCGCGGAATGCCATGAAAGCTCATGATGAGTTTGTCCGGCCGTCCGTGATCCATCCAGTGGCGGTTGACGCTCGCGGCCAATGCGGCGATATATCCTGGCTCGTCGTGATAGTGCCTTATCGTACGCACTTCGGGCATGTTGCGCATGCGTTGCAGTTTTTGCCAGACGGCATCCAGCGCAGAGCCGGTGCTGCTTGCCGCATATTGTGGATAGAGCGGGATCAGGAGAATGCGGCTGCAATTGCGCTCACGCAGTTTTTCCAGCGCGGAGGCGACCGAAGGGTTGCCATAGCGCATACCGAACTCGACCTCGACCGAAATGCCGCGCGTGCCGAGAAACCCCTTGAGCATGATCGCCTGTTTGCGGGTATGTACCAGCAAGGGGGAGCCTTCCGGACTCCATATTTTTGCGTATTTCTCGGCGGATTTTGCTGGGCGCGTATTGAGGATGATGCCGTTGAGGATAGGCCACCATGCAAGGCGTGGAATTTCGACCACGCGCGGATCGCTCAGGAATTGCTTGAGATAGGGCCGCAATGCTTTTGCGGTCGGTGCATCTGGCGTACCGAGATTGATCAGCAGAATGCCGATGCGCTCAGGCGTGCCGTGCTGGTAGGAAGGTTCCGGCTTGAATTTTGACATCAGTGACTGGATAAGGCGTTGGAAAGCAACTTGGCGGTGATATCCACGATGGGGATTACGCGTTCGTAAGCCATACGAGTTGGGCCGATCACGCCCAGCGTACCCACGACCTGACCATCGACCTCGTACGGCGCGGTCACCACGCTGCACTCGTCCAGCGGTACATGGCCGGATTCTCCGCCGATGAAAATATTGACGCCTTCCGCTTTCTGGCTGGTATCCAATAGTTGCAGCAGGGTGGTACGCCGCTCGAACACCTCGAACAGCTTGCGCAAGGAAGTGACGTTGGTGGAGAGGTCGTCCACCTGCAGCAGGTTGCGCTCACCGGAAATCACCACGTCATCCTGGTCGTCCGCCAGTGCCTTGTTACTGGCTTCGAGCGCGGCGGTCATGAGGCGGGTCATGTCCGACTGCATCTGGCGCAATTCCTCGTGCAGCTTGCGGTGCACCTCCTCGAAGGTCTGCCCCGCGTAGTTCTGGTTGAAGAAATTGGCCGCCTGCACCAGTTCGGACGGCGTGTAGTTGCGGTCCGTGACGATGATGCGGTTCTGCACGTTGCCGTCAGTGGTGACGATGATGAGCAGGATGCGTTTTTCCGAGAGCGGCAGGAATTCGAGTTGCCGGAAGGCGATGCCCTTGCGCTTGGGAATCATCACCAGCCCGGCGAACTGGGTCAGGTTGGACAGCACGCTCGCCGCTGAAGAAATCAGCTCCTGCGGGTCCGGCGAGGAAAGACGGGTTTCCAGTTTCCTGATTTCCTCATCGCGCAACGGTTGCACGGTCAGCAAAGTATCCACGAACAGGCGATAGCCACGGTGCGTGGGAATACGGCCGGCCGAGGTATGCGGGCTGGCGATGAAGCCCATTTCCTCCAGGTCCGACATGACGTTGCGTATGCTGGCCGGGCTGAGATCGAGGCCGGAGCATTTTGAAAGCGTGCGCGAGCCCACTGGCTGGCCGTCGCTTATGTAGTGCTCGACCAGAGTTTTGAGCAGAATTTGGGCGCGTTTTTCCAGCATGGCGTTACAGCACGCGACGAGAGGCCGAGACGGCTGGGAAGAGGCGTTGTGAGAAAGTATGGAAAGCGTGAATCATGGCTGAATTATGAGGCAATAGCCCGTGCCCGGCAATGCGGCGCAAGGTTTGCAGAAAACAGTCGGAATAAAGTCGTGCGGCACGATAAACGCTGGAGTTTAGGCGCTTTTTGGAATCCTTACGCCGGGCTTGAGTTCCCCTTGTCGGCAAATCTTTTTCGAGGGGTGCTTCTGTGGTTTAATGCGGCCATGAAGGACGCTTTTCACCACATAGCCCTTGTCGGCAAAATTACCAATCCCGAAATCCGCGAATATCTGCTGGCGCTAGCCCGTTTTCTGAACGAGCGTGGCGTGGGTGTGCTGATCGAAGACAATACCGCGGCATTCTTCGACATTCAGGGGTACAGAACCGTTGCGATGGCCGAAATGGGTGCGCATGCGGATCTGGCCGTGGTATTGGGCGGAGACGGTACGATGCTGACCGCGGCTCGCAGTCTGGTCGAGCATGGCGTTCCGCTGGTCGGGGTCAATCGCGGCCGCTTCGGCTTCCTGGCCGATATCACCACCGAAACCATGTTGCAGAACGTCGCCAGCATTCTCGACGGCGAGTACGTGCAGGAGCAGCGCATGCTGCTGGGTGCGTGCATCATGCGCGACGGCCAGGAGCTGAGCGAAGGGCGCGCGCTTAACGATGTGGTCATCAGCAAGGCGGCTACAGTACGCCTCATCGAGCTGGAACTGCATATCGATTGCGAATTCGTACATCGCCAGCGCTCCGACGGCCTGATTCTGGCAACTCCCACCGGCACGACCGCTTATGCACTCTCCGCAGGCGGCCCGCTGCTGCATCCCACGCTCGAAGCCATCGCGCTGGTGCCGATCTGCCCGCACACACTCTCTAATCGCCCGTTCGCGATCAACAGTGCAAGCAAGGTCGAAATTACCCTGCTGCATGCCGACGATGCGCGCGTGCATTTCGACGGCCAATTGCATTCCGACCTTCACCCCGGCGACAAGGTTGTGGTCCGGCGTCTTCCCAAGACCGTCAAGCTGCTGCATCCGCGTGGCCACAGCCATTACGCGATGCTGCGTGAGAAGCTGCACTGGGGCTAGTTGGCGTGAACATACTCTAAGCATGCTGCGGTCTCTTTCGCTCAAGGATTTCGTTATCGTTGACCGGCTCGATCTCGAGTTCGGCAAGGGATTCACCGTGCTGACGGGAGAAACCGGTGCGGGCAAGTCCATCCTCATCGACGCGCTTTCGCTGGCGCTCGGCGAGCGCGGCGAATCCGGGCTGGTGCGTCAGGGCTGCGAAAAGGCCGAAATCAGCGCCGAGTTTTCGGTCGCTGATTTGCCTGAATTGCGTGCCTGGCTCGCTGACAACGAGCTTGCCGGCGAGGACGATGTCTGCCTCATGCGCCGCATCGTCTACGCCGACGGGCGTTCGCGCGCCTTCATCAACGGTATCACTGCGACCATGCAGCAATTGCGTGAGGCGGGCGATTTTCTCGTCGATATCTACAGTCAGCATGCGCATCACTCGCTGCTCAAGACCGCCACACAGCGCGCATTGCTCGATGACTTCGGTGGGCTGTCCACGCTGGCAGCAGGAGTAGTGACTGCTTACAAGCATTGGCGCGAATTGCACGAGCGCCGCAGCGAGATGGAGCGAAATGCCGCCGCCTACGCGGAGGAATTGGCCGAGTTGCGCGACCAGGTGCGTGAGCTGAAGCAGCTCGGACCTTCCGTTGAAGAATGGGAAGCGTTGCAGCAGGAGCACAGCCGTCTTGCGCACGCTGCCAGCCTGTTGTCCGGAGGCGAAGAGTGCCGCGAGTTGCTCGCGGAAGACGAGGCTTCGGTTCTGCGCCAGATTCACGTCGCTCAGCATAAGCTGCAGGAACTCAGCGAATACGACCCGGCGATGCAGGAAGCACTGGATAGTCTGGATGCTGCTGCAATCCAGATCGAGGAAGCCGATCGCTTCCTCAAGAAATACCTCAACCGGGCCGAGCTGGACCCGGAGCGGTTGAACGAAGTCGAGGGGCGTATTCAGGCTATCCATGGTGCTGCACGCAAATATCGCGTGCGTCCCGAAGAGCTGCCAGCACTGCTGGAGAAATGGCAGACCCGCATGGCCGAACTGGATGGCGTGGGCGACGATGGTGCACTGGCGCGTGAGGAGGCCGCGGCGCAGGAAGCTTATCTTGCGCTTGCAAAGCAGTTGAGCTCTGGACGAAAGCAAGCGGCCCAGTCGCTCGGCGAGCAGGTTACGACCGAAATGCAGCGCCTTGCCCTTTCCGGCGGCAGCTTTGCCGTGGCTTTGCTGCCCCAGGAAGAGGGTACCGCACACGGCCTGGAGCAGGTCGAGTTTCAGGTAGCTGGGCACGCGGGGGTAGCGCCGCGGTCACTCGCTAAAGTCGCCTCGGGCGGCGAGCTGTCGCGCATCAGCCTCGCCATTCGCGTGATTACCGCGCAGCAAGGCGCTACGCCGACCATGATTTTCGACGAAGTGGACGTCGGTATCGGCGGCGGCGTGGCGGAAGTGGTCGGACAATTGCTCAAGTCGCTTGGCGCGACGCGTCAGGTGCTAGTGATCACTCACCTGCCGCAAGTGGCTGCGCAAGGCTTGCATCACCTGCGCGTCAGCAAGTCTTCCGCGAGCGGCAGCACATTGAGCCGCATCGATCCGCTTGATGAGATCGAACGTATTGAAGAGATCGCCCGTATGCTGGGCGGCATGGAAATTACCGAAACAACCCGCCGGCATGCGGCGGAAATGCTGGGAGTCTAGTGGTGTCTGATTTTGTCGAATCGCCTTGTGTCGGTGTTTGCCGTATGGATCCTGCGGCTGACGTATGTGCCGGCTGTTTCCGGACACGCGAGGAAATTGCCGCCTGGTCGAGCATGACCAATGAGCAAAAAAACGAATTGAACGAAATTCTTGCCCAACGTCTGGCGGAGAGCGTCAGTTTCGACTGAACGTTCGTTCTATCCCGCACACCTCATTTTAGCGGCTGTACCGTGTCCGATCTGATCCGTATTTTTTCCGCGGAAGGCGCGCTGGCCGAAACCATTCCCGGCTACCGTCCGCGCCAGCAGCAAATCGAGATGGCGCAGTCCATCGCCGATGCTATCGACGGTTGCAAAGTGCTGGTGGCCGAAGCCGGGACCGGGACCGGCAAGACCTTTGCCTACCTCGTGCCGGCGCTGCTGTCCGGCGGCAAGGTGATTATTTCCACGGGTACCAAGACCCTGCAGGATCAGCTCTTCAACCGCGACTTGCCGGCGGTGCGCGATGCCCTCAAGGTGCCGGTCACGGTGGCAATGCTGAAGGGCCGCGCCAACTACGTCTGTCATTTCCACCTGGAGCGCGCTGCCAACGAGGGGCGTTTCCTCAATCGCGAGGATGCGCGCTACATTCATATCATCAAGAGCTTCGCCGAGCACAGTGACACCGGCGACAAGAGCGAGCTTTCCGAGGTGCCGGAAACTGCCACCATCTGGCCGTTTGTGACTTCGACGCGCGACAACTGCATCGGCCAGGAGTGCGCGCACTACAAGGAATGTTTCGTCATGGAGGCGCGCAAGCGCGCGCTCGCGGCGGATGTGGTGGTGGTCAATCATCACCTGTTTTTCGCCGACGTGATGCTTCGCGACGAAGGGGTGTCCGAACTGCTGCCGGCCGCCAACACCGTCATTTTCGACGAAGCGCACCAACTACCGGAAACTGCGGGCCTGTTTTTTGGCGAAGATATTTCGACCAGCCAGATCATGGACCTTGCCCGCGACGCGCACACCGAGTTTCTGACGAGTGCCAAGGACTGCGTATCATTGCCGGAAGCAACCGCCGCGCTGGAAAAGGCGGTGCGCGATTTCCGCCTTACCTTCACGCTCGACGGTATGCGCATGCCGGTGCAGAAAGCGCTGGAGCGGCCAGGGTTCGATCCGGCCTTCGAAACCATGCAGCAAAAGCTCAAAGCCTTGACCGATATCCTGGAAACCCAGGCCGAACGTGATCCCGCGCTCGAGAACTGCTGGCAGCGCGGGCTGGCGCTGGAAACGCAGCTCAAGAACTGGCGTGCGGGAACGGACAGCAATCTGGTGCGCTGGGTCGAGGTGTTCACGCACTCGGTGCAATTGCACGCGACGCCGCTTTCGATCGCGGATATTTTCGCCAGGCAGATGGAAGGGCATCCGCGCGCCTGGGTGTTCACGTCCGCCACGCTCGCAGTGAAGAGCGATTTCGGGCACTACCTCGGGCAGATGGGCCTGCCGGAAGCTACTACCGCGCGCTGGGACAGCCCATTCGACTACCCGACGCAATCCATCCTCTACGTGCCGCAAGGCATGCCGCCGCCGAATAGCGCCGGCTACATCTCCGCCGTGGCTGCGACGGCATTGCCGGCACTCAGGGCTAGCCGCGGGCGGGCGTTCGTGCTGTGCACCAGCCTGCGGGCGATGCGTGAGATTCATGCGCTACTCAAGGATGCCTTCGAGCGCGAGGGTCTGAATTATCCGTTGCTGATGCAGGGCGACACTTCGCGTACCGAACTGCTGGATCGCTTCCGCAAGCTTGGGAATGCCGTGCTTGTAGGCTCGCAAAGCTTCTGGGAAGGCGTGGACGTGCGCGGCGAAGCCTTGTCATTGGTGGTCATCGACAAGCTGCCGTTCGCGCCGCCGGATGACCCGGTACTCGCGGCGCGTATCGACAAGATGAATGCCGAGGGCCGCAACGCCTTCATGGAGTATCAACTGCCGTATTCGGTGATCACGCTCAAGCAGGGTGCGGGCCGCCTGATTCGCGACGAGCAGGATCGTGGCGTCCTCATGATCTGCGACCCACGCCTCGTTGAAAAACACTATGGCCGGCGCATCTGGCAGAGTCTGCCGCCCATGAAGCGTACACGCGAAATGGTGGATGTGGAGGCATTCTTTGCGCTGGAGGAGGCCCTGGAAGGGGAGCAGTCCGCTGCGCAGCTTTCAGGGATTTAGCTTTCCCGGTCGAGGGCATTTTCTACTGCTCCTTGCTGCTTGTGTGGCAAGATGGCCGTATGGACTTCGTTATCCCCGATGAGGAAATCGAGATCACCGCGATACGCGCACAAGGCGCGGGCGGCCAGAATGTCAACAAGGTCTCCAATGCAGTGCATCTGCGCTTCGATATCCGTGCGTCTTCTTTACCCGAAGCCGTCAAAGCACGCCTGCTGGCGTTGCGCGATCAGCGCATCTCGGCCCAAGGTATCGTTGTCGTCAAGGCGCAGCGCTATCGCAGTCTGGAAAAGAATCGCGAGGATGCACTGGCGCGTTTGCACGCCCTGATCGAGAAGGCCGCGGTTGAGCCCGTGTTGCGCAAGCCTACGCGTCCCACGCTCAGCTCCCATCGCAAGAGGGTCGAAAGCAAGGTGCAGCGCGGACGAATCAAGGCTTTGCGCGGCAAGGTAGAGGAATGAGCCGTTCCATGAAACTAGCTGTAATGCAACGGTTTACCGTAAGATATTTGAAAGAAATGTGTACTACAGTCGTACCCGATGTCCTGTTCTGACCATTCAACAAGGAGGAAAAAATGAAGACATTGTTTGCCCTGCTGGCCGCGCTCATGCTGAGCCAAACCGCTTTTGCCGCCGATGGTGCCTGTGAAGCCAAGGCCGCCGAAAAGAAACTGGCCGGTGCTGCCAAGAACAGCTTCATGCAGAAGTGCGAAAAGGATACGCGTGCCGATGAGGCCATGAAGGTATGCGAAAGCAAGGCGGCAGAAAAGAAATTGTCGGGCGCAGCCAAAACCAGTTTCACCAAGAAATGCGTGGGTGACGAGGCGATGGCCAAGGCCACGCAGGCTTGCGAAACGAAGGCGGCCGAGAAGAAGCTGGCTGGCGCTGCCAAGAACAGCTTTACCAAGAAGTGCGTGGCGGACAGCAAGTAAACGCACGGATTCCAGGCAACAAAAAAGCGCCTTTTCAGGCGCTTTTTCTTTTTCCGGTGGCGGAGAGAGAGG
>CAMLDO010000025.1 GCA_946478865.1 uncultured Methylobacillus sp. | reverse complement strand
TGGCCAGACCGACACCGATAATGAAGGAAGCGTCGATCAGACCCAGCAGCAGGAAGACCTTGGCTTGCAGGGAGGGGATCATTTCCGGTTGACGTGCAGCGCCTTCCAGGAAGCTCGCGCACATGATACCGATACCGATACAGGCGCCAGCAGCACCCAGACCAATGATCAGGCCGATACCAATGCCGGTGTAAGCTTGGATCATCGCCAGAAGTTGCATGTTTTCCATCGTATTTCCTTTCAAGTAGGGATTAAATCAATCAAACAAAACTTCAAACAAATTCAAAACAAAATCGTTAGTGGCTTTCGTGGGCCATCGCGATGTACACCACCGTCAACATCATGAAGATGAATGCCTGCAGCACTACGATCAGGATGTGGAAGATAGCCCAGCCAGCGCCCAGCAATGCACCGAAGATCGAGCCGGCGAGACCGGTCGCGGCCCACATGCCGAGCAGCAGGAAGATGATTTCACCGGCGTACATGTTGCCGAACAGACGCAGGGAGTGCGACAGCGGCTTGGACACATACTCGATCAGGTTGAACAGGAAATTGGCCGGCCACACCAGCGGGTTGCTGCCGAAAGGGGCACAGAACAGCTCATGAATCCAGCCGCCGATACCCTTGACCTTGATGCTGAAGAAAATCATCAGCAGCCATACGGACAGTGCGAGGGCGAAGGTGGCGTTGACATCGGAAGTCGGAACGCTGCGCCAGTGGTGCTGATGGAATACGCTTGCGTAAATCCAGGCCATGATGTCTACAGGCAGGAAGTCCATCGCGTTCATGAACAGCACCCAGACGAATACGGTCAGTGCTGCGGGGGCGATAAAGGCATGGCGATTGCCATGAAAAATGCTCTTGACCTGGTTATCGACGAACTCCATGAGCAATTCGACTGCCGCCTGACGCTTGGTGGGAACACCAGCGGTGGCGCCGCGCACGACCCACCAGAGGAAACCAAAAACGATCACGCCCAGCAGGGCGGACATGATGAGGGTGTCCATGTGCAGGACCCAGAAACTGCCATCACCTACAGGCTTGGCGTTAAAGCCCAGGTGATGCTCAATGTAGCTAGACGGTGTCAGTTCGCTTGCCATTTCGTAAAAACCTCAATCATTACTTTGTTCGTTTATGCGCATGATGCCGATGCCCGAGAGCAACGCGGCCACGGCAAGGCCGGCGATCAATGCCGCCGGCACCAGATTCGATCCATACAACTTGAACGTCAGCAACAGCAGGAGGGCGATGACGACTATCTTGATGCCTTCGGCTTTCAGCAAGACCAGCAATGCCATGCCGGCGCTTCCCGAAATCGCTTTGGATCGACGCATGCTCCATGCTCCCAACTGGCTACCGACCCAGACGGCAAAGCCGCCCGCGAGAGCCGAAAGAGCGCCATGCACGCCAGCAAGCAGATACGCCGCAAGGCTGACCAGCAGGATTGCAGCAACCTGCCAGAGACCGATTCGTTTTACCATTTCATCGCCCAAGCTGCGTTTCATGCAAAAAATGCTCGCAAGAGCATTTTTCGAAAAACCGTTAACAGCTAAAGCCCGCGATTGTCGGTTTTTGGCACTGCCAAGTCAAGAAAAACTTACATTACGCTTACAACTTATACCTGCTCGAAACGGATGCCCATGCGGTTGAGGATGCCTTCCAGTTCATCCGCACTGTTGTAATCGATGGTGAGCTTGCCTTTGCCCTTGGCTCCCTGGCGAATCGCCACGGAAGCGCCCAGCTGCTCGGCAAGACTTTCCTGCAGATTGAGAATGTCGCGCGAGACGCGCGGGGCCACAGTTTCTTTGCGCGGCTGGGTCAGTCGTTGCACCAGGCGCTCCGCTTCGCGCACAGACAGCTTCTTTGCAGCAATCTGCTCGGCCGCGGCGATTTGTGTCGCACCGTCCAGCGGGAGCAGGGCACGTGCATGTCCCATGTCGATGTGACCTGCCATGAGCATATCCTGGACTTTGGCAGCGAGTGCACGCAGCCGTAACAGATTGGTCACCGCGGTACGGGAACGGCCGATCGCTTCGGCTGCGGCTTGATGCGTAAGGCCGAACTCGTCCAGCAGACGCTGGATTCCGTTGGCTTCCTCAAGCGGATTAAGGTTTTCGCGCTGTATGTTCTCGATGAGTGACATTGCGAGCGCGGTTTCGTCTTCGAGCTCGCGCACCAGCACCTGCACTTCATGCATACCCGCCATCTGGGCGGCTCGCCAGCGGCGCTCGCCAGCGATGATCTCGAACTGTTCCGGCCCGATCTCGCGGACGAGGATAGGCTGCATGATGCCCTGGGCACGGATGGAGTCCGCCAGCTGTACCAGCGAATCATGATCCATGTGTGTACGCGGCTGATATTTCCCAGGCTGAAGCTGCTCTACGCGAAGCACACGCAGGGTATCCGTGGACGATACGCTTTCCAGACTTCCGCCCAGCAGCGCATCCAGGCCGCGCCCCAAACCCTTGGATTTAACCATGTGCCACTCCAGCATTCTCAGTTGTATTGCTCTTGTTGATGATTTCCCCGGCCAGGGCAAGATAGGCCTGTGCGCCCTTGGAGGCACGGTCATAAGCGAGCGCCGGCTGTCCATAGCTTGGCGCTTCCGCCAGTCGCACATTGCGTGGAATCACTGTGCGGTAGACCTTGTCGCCGAAATGCTGGGTCAATTGCGCCGATACCTGCTGCGCCAGCATGTTGCGCGGGTCGAACAGGGTACGCAGCAAACCTTCGATTTCCAGCCCCGGATTGAGATAGGCACGTACTTTCTTGATGGTATTGACCAGATCGGACAAACCTTCGAGCGCGTAATACTCGCACTGCATGGGGATCATGACCGCATGCGCGGCAGTCAGGGCATTCACCGTCACCAGATTGAGGGCAGGGGGACAATCGATCAGGATGTAATCGTATTCGTCGCTCAACGTTGACAATGCCGTCTTGAGGCGCGTCTCGCGCGCCAATTCGTTGACCAGCTCGACCTCGGCGCCCGCCAGCTCCCTGTTCGCAGGTATGACATCGAATCCACTTTCCGCTTGCACGCGGACCTCGGCAATGGATTTATCGCCGATCAGCACATGATAGATCGTATGCTTTAGTCCGGCCTTCTCGACACCGCTGCCGGTCGTCGCATTTCCTTGCGGATCCAGATCGATCAGCAACACACGGCGCTTGGTCGCAGCCAGGCTGGCGGCCAGGTTGACACAAGTGGTTGTCTTGCCGACACCACCTTTCTGGTTGGTAATCGCTAGGATACGCATCAGGCCGCCTTCAGGAAAACAAGATGTCGTTGCGCTTCGAGCCCTGGAACATTGAGCGGCACCACCTCAGTAACGCGGCCCGTAACCTGAGCCAGCTCCTCGTGAGGATAAACGCCTTTCATCGCCAGCCAGACGCCATTCTCGGCGCACAAGTGGCTGGTCAGCCGCATGAACTCTGCGAGATCGGAGAAAGCCCGGGAAATCACCATGTCGAACTTGTGCTCGGGCCGTAATTCCTCGACACGCCCGCACACCACCTCCAGATTGCCGATACCCAGTACCGCCTTTGCCTGCCGCATAAAGCTGGCTTTCTTGTGGTTGGAATCCATTACGGTCACCTGCAGGTCGGGGCGCACGATGGCCAGCGGAATACCTGGAAGTCCGGCACCGCTGCCGACATCCAGCAAACGGCCGTTTTTGATATGCGGCAGTACCGACAGGCTATCCAGCAGATGCAGCGTCACCATCTCGCTCGGATTGCGAACGGCGGTCAGATTGTGCACCTTGTTCCACTTTTCCAGCAGCGCCAGGTAATCCAGCAGCTTTTGCCGGGTTGGTTCATCCAGCGCGATATTCAGCTCCTGCAACCCTTGCGACAACTTTTCCTGCAAACTCACGCAGCATGCTCCCCCGCACCATTCGAGGCACGGACGTTATATTTTTTCTTGAGATAGACCAGCAGCAGCGAGATGGCTGCCGGAGTAATACCGGAAATTCGGCCAGCCTGACCCAAGGTCTGCGGCCGTTGCTTGTTCAATTTCTGCTGCGCCTCAATGGACAGGCCGCGTACGTCGCGGTAATCCAGATCTTCCGGCAGCGCCATCTCTTCATACTGACGACTGCGCTCGACTTCCTCGGCCTGGCGATCGATATAGCCCTGATACTTCGCGGCAATCTCCAGCTGCTGTCGCACCTGCGGATCTGATTCGCCCGGCCCGGCCTCCGGCAAGGTGAGCAGCGCTTCGTAACTCACATCCGGGCGACGCAGCAATTCGAATAACGGATACTCGCGCTCGATAGGTTTGCCCAGCACGCGCACGGCATCCTCTTCCGGCAAGGTGGCCGGGCGCACCCAGGTCCGCTTGAGGCGCTCCTGCTCACGCGCGATAGCTTCCTGCTTGCGACTGAATGCTTCCCAACGCGCGTCGTCCACCACGCCCAGCTTGCGGCCAACTTCCGTAAGACGCAGATCGGCGTTGTCTTCGCGCAACATGAGCCGGAATTCGGCGCGGCTCGTGAACATCCGATAGGGTTCGCTTACGCCGCGCGTGATGAGGTCGTCGACCAGCACGCCGAGATAGGCCTGGTCGCGCGTCGGGCACCAGCCTTCCTTATCGGCGGAATACAAGCCCGCATTGATCCCCGCGAGCAGCCCTTGGGCCGCCGCTTCTTCATAGCCGGTCGTGCCATTGATCTGCCCCGCAAAGAACAAGCCCTGTACCGCCTTGGTTTCGAGGGTATCCTTCAACCCGCGAGGATCATAGTAATCGTATTCGATGGCATAACCGGGGCGCAGGATATGTGCATTCTCGAGCCCGCGGATGGAGCGCACCAGCGCGTATTGCACATCGAATGGCAAACTGGTCGAAATGCCATTCGGATAAATTTCGTGAGTATTCAAACCCTCGGGCTCGAGGAAAACCTGATGTGAATCCTTGCCGGCAAAGCGCATGATCTTGTCTTCGACCGAAGGGCAGTAGCGGGGGCCGACCCCCTCGATCACGCCGGTATACATCGGCGAGCGATCCAGCCCGCCGCGTATGATTTCATGCGTGCGCTCATTGGTATGGGTGATCCAGCAAGGCAACTGCTGCGGATGCTGTTCAGGCGAACCGAGGAAGGAAAATACCGGAACCGGATCGTCGCCGGGCTGTACTTCCATTACCGAATAATCGATGGTGCGTCCATCGATGCGGGGCGGAGTACCCGTTTTAAGGCGGCCTGCAGGCAATCCGATTTCGCGCAGTCGATGGGCCAATGAAACGGCGGGAGGATCGCCCGCGCGGCCCGCCTGATAATTTGCGAGTCCGACATGCACGAGACCTGCCAGGAAAGTACCGGCCGTCAATACCACCGCCTTGGACTCGAATCGCAATCCGAGCTGCGTCACCACACCCTTGACATGCTCGCCTTCGAGAATGATGTCATCCACGGCTTGCTGGAATAACCACAGATTTTCCTGGTTCTCCAGCCGGCGACGAATAGCCGCCTTGTAAAGAATGCGATCGGCCTGGGCACGCGTTGCTCGTACGGCGGGGCCTTTGCTTGAATTCAGAATGCGAAACTGAATGCCCCCTTCATCGGTGGCTGCCGCCATGGCGCCCCCCAGGGCGTCCACTTCCTTAACCAGATGACCTTTACCTATACCGCCGATAGACGGATTGCAGGACATCTGCCCCAATGTTTCGATGTTATGCGTCAGCAGCAGGGTACGACGGCCCATGCGAGCGGCAGCCAAGGCCGCTTCGGTACCGGCATGACCGCCTCCGACTACGATTACATCAAATTTTTCAGGGAATTGCATTGGGGAACACCACGCCACATTCAGGATGCGTATGGTACTTCAAAGCACGTTTCCAGTCATGTTTTACTATTGTTTCACGTGAAACAATGGCCGCCAGAAATCCAAAAAGTCGCGAATGAAACTTACTTGCAATGCTCGCAGGGCATTATATTTCAATGACCCTCTTGGCTTTTCTATCGCCGTGCTACAATTAAGTCAGTCTAAAACCGAGACATCGTTGTCTTAACTTCTCACAGGAGCATTAGCATGCGTAACACCAGTATCGCCCTTCTCGCTGCCCTTGGTCTTTTCAGTGCTTCCGCTTTTGCGGATCCGGCCAGCGCACAGAAGCTCGCCGACAAGTATGCGGTCATCGCCAAGAACATCAATCCTGAATACAAGGGCCTCTCCGCAGACGCCGGCAAGGCATTCTTCAACCGCGAACTGACTATCCGCGGCAAGCAGATCGCCTGCGCCTCCTGCCACACCACCAACCCCGCCAACCCGGGCAAGCACATCGTTACCAAGAAGCCGATCAAGCCGCTGGCTCCGTCCGCCAATGCAGAACGCTTCTCCGACGTAGCCAAGGTTGAAAAGAACTTCGAAAAGCACTGCCTGGAAATCATCGGCCGCGACTGTACCGCCGAAGAGAAGGGCAATTACATTGCCTACATGCTGACCGTCAAGTAATCAATACAATAGTCCGGGATGCTTTCACAAGAGCATCCCACTGGTTACTTGTCGGCGCATTTGGCGTTGTCTACTGGACGCATGATTCCATTGGGAACGTGACATCCATGCTGAAGCGGGCTGTGTTGCAGGTACTCTGCTCATAGCCCGTATTTTCTGGGGCTTCAAGTCTAAGGGCTACGTCCGCTTTTCCAGCTTTCCCTTCCGGCCCACACAAGGGCTGACTTAATATCCGTCAAATGATGCGTGGACATGCGCTACGCTACATCGACCCCAATCCCGTCGGCTCCCTGGTCATTTATCTCATGATGTTCGATGGCTTGCCGAGCATCGATTCCGGCATCTGGGTTTATAGCGACGGTTGGGTGCCTACCTTTTCGCTTCCGCTGGCCGAATTACATCACTTCTTTTCCTAGGCCTGGTATGGCTGGTGCTGATGCACATATCGGGAGTACTGTTCGAGAGTTTTGCCCACAAGGAAAATCTGGTATGGCCAATGATTACAGGCTAGAAAAAGAAATAGCCGGAATTATTTGCCGATACAGAATCGACTGAAGATTTCGCCGAGAAGATCGTCCGAAGTGAATTCTCCGGTGATCGTATTAAGAGCCTCTTGCGCTTGGCGCAACTCCTCCGCCAACAGTTCTGGCTGAGTCAGCAACAGTCCCGCGCGATCGAGATTAGCTTCCACCAACTTCAGCGCTTCCAGATGGCGTACTCGGGCCATATAAACACCTTCGCCTCCGGGCTGCCAGCCGGCAATATCGAGAAGCTCCTCTCGCAGCAGGTTAATGCCCGCTCCGGTCTTGGCCGAGAGGTAGAGATGCTTTTCTCCATCGCGCTCCAGCTTGCCCACGGTTTCCGACGTCAAATCGACCTTGTTGTGAATCCACAATTTCGGCAAATCCTTGCGCAATCGCTCCAGGATCGATTTTTCCATTTCGGTGATACCGTGAGCTGCATCAACCAATAATAATGCGACATGCGCGTTTTCTAGAGCTCGCCATGTTCGGGCGATTCCCTGCTGTTCGACTTCGTCCGTCGTTTCGCGCAATCCGGCCGTGTCAATAATGTGCAATGGAACGCCATTGATCTGGATCGCACTGCGTATTGTGTCGCGGGTGGTGCCGGCAATCGAAGTCACGATCGCGACCTCTTCTCCAGCAAGCTGATTCATGAGACTGGATTTGCCGACGTTGGGCTGGCCGACCAGCACCACCTGAATTCCTTCGCGTAGCAGATTGCCTTGCTTCGCACCTGCAAATACGGATTTAAGTTCTACCGCTATGCCTTCGAGCTTTCCTGCCACATCCCCCTGGCTGATGAAATCGATATCTTCCTCGGGAAAATCAAGGCAGGCTTCGACGAACATGCGCAGATTGATCAGCCTGTCGCGCAATGCATGGATACGTTCGGAGAACTCGCCGGCAAGTGATCTGACCGCGCTACGCGCCGCCTCAGCCGTCGCAGCGCTGATGACATCGGCGACGGCTTCGGCCTGTGCGAGATCAAGCTTGTCGTTGAGATAGGCGCGCCGAGTGAATTCGCCTGGCTCGGCCTGACGAGCACCTAGCGCGAGGCAACGCGCGAGCAGCAGCTGCATGAGCGCAGGGCCGCCGTGGGCCTGCAGTTCAAGGACATCCTCGCCGGTGTAAGAGTGGGGTGCTGCGTAGTAGACTGCGATGCCGCGATCGATCAGATCACCTTGATCGTCATTGAACGGAAGATAGGCCGCATGCCGGGGAGCAGGGCAGTGTCCGAGAACTGCGTCAGCGATATCTCGGCTTAAGGGGCCGGAAACCCGCACTACGCCGATGCCACCGCTACCGGGAGCGGTGGCAATGGCCGCGATGGTGTCTTGACGCGGAGTCTGCATCGCGGCCGTTTATTGCTATGAGCGAGACTTCTTGTTCGCCGCGCCCTGACCAATGGTACGGTTGATGTTCCATTGCTGGGCGATGGACAAAACGTTATTGACCAGCCAGTACAGCACGAGGCCGGCCGGGAAGAAGAAGAAGAACACGCTGAACACGACCGGCATGATCATCATGACCTTGGCCTGGATCGGATCCGGCGGGGTCGGGTTGAGCTTGGTCTGGATGATCATGGTGATACCCATGAGGATGGGCAGCACGTAGTAAGGGTCGATCGCCGACAGGTCGTGAATCCACAGTGCGAATGGCGCATGGCGCATCTCGACACTGCCCAGCAGCACCCAGTACAGCGAGATGAACACCGGGATCTGGACCAGGATGGGCAAACAGCCACCCATCGGATTGATCTTCTCGGTCTTGTACAACTCCATCATTGCCTGGTGCATCTTCTGGCGGTCGTCGCCGTACTGCTCTTTCATGCGCTGCAAGCGGGGTGCCAGCTCGCGCATTTGCGCCATGGACTTGTAGCTCTTGGCGGACAAAGGATAGAACGCGAGCTTGATGAGTACTGTCAGCAGGATGATCGCGACACCCCAGTTATGCACCATCTTCTGGATCATGGACAGCACCCAGAACAGCGGGGAAGCGATCACCGTCAGCCAGCCGTAATCGACCACGTACTCCAGGCCAGGAGCGACGGTCTTGAGATGATCCTGCTCCTGCGGGCCGGCGAAGAAACGGGCACTGATGACCGCATTCGCCCCTGGTGCCACAGCACCTGCATGACTTACCGCACCGATGGAGAAAATCTTGTCCGTCAGCTGCTTGGTGTAGTACTCGCGCGGAGCGCCTTCCTTCGGCAGCCAGGCGCCGACGAAATAATGCTGGATCAAGGCCAGCCAGCCATCGCTAGCATTCTTCGACAGATTGGTCTTTTTCATGTCGTCGAATTTGACCTTCTTGAACTTGTCTGCCTCGGTGTAATAAGCGCCGCCAGTAAAGGTCGGCATCATCGCCGATCCCTTGGAGGATTCGCTGTCATGCACGATCTGGTAATACACGGAAGGATCCAGAGCCGCGCCGCTGCCGTTATGGATTTCGTAACGCATATCCACCACGTAGCTCGCGCGATGGAAGGTATAGATCTTGTCCACCTGAACACCGTCGCTACCCGCCCAGCTCAGCTTTACCTCCAGCTTGTCCTGGCCAGGCTGCAGCGTGTAATCGTCAGCAGAGGCGGTGAATACGGCCTTGTGCGAGGGGAGATTGCCACCGATCAGGCCCGATTGAGCCACATAGACGGCAGGAAGCTTGCTGTCGTCCAGCAGCACGAAATTTTTCGTCTTGTCCGCATCGTCACGATGCTTGAGAAGCTCCAGACGGCGCAGGTCAGCGCCATTGGTGTCGATTTCTGCCTGCACCAGATCCGTCTTGACCCGTACTCGTTGACCCTTGGGCAGGTTGAATCCGCTTTCCTGTACCGCCGCGGGTTTTCCGGTCGCAGCTTGTGGAATACCGGAATCGGCCTGCTGCTGCGCCGTGGTCTGCGCTACCGGTTGTGGACGATGATCACGTTGCCAGCCCTCCCACAACATCAGGATGGAGAAGGAAAAAATGACAAAAAGGATTAAACGCTTGGGGTCCATGAAGGGCTCTTTACAAGACTAGGGCAAAGGGTCGTGACCGCCGGCATGCCACGGATGGCAGCGCAAAAGACGGCGCAGGGAAAGCCAGGAACCACGCAAAGCTCCATAGGTTTGCAGGGCCTGGCAGGAATAGTGGGAGCACGTCGGGACAAAACGGCAATTGCTGCCGAGCAAAGGGCTCAGCAGGTATTGGTATCCGTGTATCAGCCAGACCAGGAAACGCGCCATGTTTATGTCTGCTTGCTGTGGGTCCGTTCGCACAATTTGCGAATCAATTGTTGGAACTCCGCCTCGACTTGCGCGAAATTCTCGTGAGTAAACGCCTGTTGCGGGCGAACCAGAATGTCCACACCGCTCAGCTTGCCTTGCTCATGCCGGTACAACTCGCGCAGTACACGCTTCATGTAGTTGCGCTGCACCGCGCCACGCGCAAGTTTCTTTCCGACAATCAATCCAACGCGAGCGTGCTCCAGTACATTCGGCATGTAGTGTATGACCAGGAATTGTCCGGAAATACGCTTGCGGAAATTAAAAACGGATGAAAAATCATCCGTTTTCTTGATTTTGAATCGGCTGGGAAAACCGAAACCGGTCACGCATTAAACTGCGAGACGGGCGCGCCCCTTGGCACGGCGCGCAGCAATCACGGCGCGACCGCCACGGGTCTTCATGCGCACCAGGAAACCATGCGTACGAGCGCGGCGAACCTTGGAAGGTTGATAAGTGCGTTTCATGTGAATCTCCGATAGCTTTGGTGTATACGGTAAAAAGGGCGTAATTAAACCCCGCTTTGCCTTGATCTGTCAACTTTTAATTTGTTCTATGGCTTGTGGATAAGTTGTGGCAAACAGGCTAGAATCCATTGCTCCCGGCGACCATGTTTAACGCATTTTCACAATGCGCACCGACTGGCGACCTCACTATACGAATTAAAACTGGAGTCATTCTGGCATCGATGGAAAACTTCTGGTCCACTTGTCTAGGTCGCTTTCAAGAAGAGCTGTCCTCGCAACAATACAACACCTGGATCAAGCCCCTGCAATGCGAAGTTATCGATGACGGCCTGCGCCTGTTCGCACCCAACCGTTTCGTTCAGCAATGGGTCAAAGACCGCTTTCTTTCCAAGATCGAGCAAATTGGCAAGGAGCTGTTCGATCGTCCGTTCAGCATCGAACTGGTACTTGCGGAAAACAGCAACGGCACGCCCGTGGAAGCACCTGCCAAGATTTCCACAGCCCAGCCTGAGGATAAGGTCGAATCCAAGCCAGCCAAACCCAAGCCTGCCGTCGACACTTCCGGCCTCAATCCGGCATTCAATTTCGACAACTTCGTGACCGGCAAGGCCAACCAATTGGCGCGGGCCGCAGCCATTCAAGTGGCTGAAAACCCAGGCTCTGGCTATAACCCGCTGTTCGTCTACGGCGGAGTGGGGCTAGGCAAGACACACTTGATCCAGGCAATCGGCAATCATCTGCGCGCGCATAAGCCGGATGCGAAGATTCGTTACCTGCATGCGGAACGCTACGTATCCGACGTCGTGAAAGCCTATGAAAACAAGGCCTTCGACGATTTCAAACGCCTTTACCACTCACTGGATCTTCTGCTCATCGACGACATCCAGTTCTTCGCCAAGAAGAGCCGGACGCAAGAAGAATTCTTTTACGCCTTCAATACCCTCATCGAATCCAAGAAGCAGATCGTCATCAGCTGCGATACCTATCCCAAGGAAATCGCGGATATGGACGAACGACTGCGTACACGCTTCAGCTGGGGTTTGACGGTAGCGGTGGAGCCGCCGGAACTGGAAATGCGCGTGGCAATTCTGCTCAAGAAGGCGGAAGCGCAACGTGTAATCCTGCATGAAGACGTCGCTTTCTTCATCGCCAAGCAAATCCGTTCCAGCGTACGCGAGCTGGAAGGAGCGCTGAACCGCATTGTGGCCATGGCCCGCTTTACCGGACATTCGATTGACGTGCCGCTGGCGAAGGAAGCGCTCAAAGACCTTATCGCGGTGCGGGGACGCCAGGTCACCATCGAGAACATTCAGAAGACCGTGGCCGACTACTACAAGATCAAAGTAGCCGATATGTATTCAAAAAAACGCTCCCGCAATGTGGCTCGGCCTCGCCAGGTTGCGATGGCCATGGCGCGCGAGCTGACAGATCGCAGCTTTCCGGAAATAGGGGAGGCCTTTGGCGGGCGTCATCATACGACGGTGATCCATGCCTGCGAGGAAATCGCCAAACTGCGTCAAAGCGATCCCGGTCTGGCGCACGATCTTGCATTTCTGGTGCAAGTAATCAGAGACTGAGGATAAGAACAAGAACAACTGTGGGTGGACAATAGGATAACTACGGTATTCACAAAAACGGAAAAACTCCAAACAAACTATCCACAGAAATCCACACCTGAAAGTACACGGTTGGGTAAAAAATAATCTTTTGATTTATAATGAAAATCAGGCTTATCCACAGATTATTCATGCATTATTAAATATTATTAGGGTTATTTAGTACTATGAATATAAAAATAGATCGTGAAGCATTACTCAAACCGCTCTCCTCTGTAAGCGGTATCGTCGAGCGTCGTCATACCCTGCCGATCCTGACCAATCTGTTGCTGGAAGCAAAACAGAACACGCTTACACTGACTGCGACCGATCTCGAAATGCAGATATCGCTGTCCCTGACTGCTGAACCCAGTGGAGACATCGCGACCACGGTTTCAGCGCGCAAAATGCTCGATATCTGCCGTTCTTTGCCGGATCAATCCCAGATAGCCCTGGAAATCACCGACAGTCGTATGCAGATCAAGGCAGGCAAGAGCCGTTTCAACCTGCAAACCCTGCCGGCAGCTGACTACCCGCTCATGGCGAAGGGAAGCGGTGATACCAGCCTTACGCTATCGCTCGCGCAAAACCAGTTGAAGCGCTTGCTGCGTCAGGTGGAATACGCAATGGCACAGCAGGATATTCGCTACTATCTCAACGGCCTGCTGTTTGAAGTAAACGGCAATCGTCTGAACGTAGTAGGTACGGATGGCCATCGCCTTAGCTTCACGTCTACGGAATTACAAGAATCCTATGAAAAACAGGAACTTATCCTGCCTCGCAAGACGGTGCTGGAGTTGATCAAGCTGCTGGACGACAGTGATGATGAAGTCGCAATTGAAGTTAGTGCCAATCAGGCCAACTTCTCGTTCTCGGGTATCCGTCTCATTTCCAAGGTGATCGACGGCAAGTTCCCCGATTACACGCGTGTTATTCCTACCGGCTACAACAATACTTTTGAAATCAATCGACAGTCCTTGTTGCTGGCCATGCAGCGCGCTTCGATTCTTTCAAACGAAAAATACCGCGGAATCCGCATGGTATTAGGCAACGGCAGCCTTCGCTTGATCAGCAGCAACAGCGAGCAGGAAGAAGCTGAAGAAGAAATGGAAATTGCCTATGGCGGCGATCCGCTGGATATCGGATTCAATGTGACCTACATGATCGATGTGCTGACCAATGTCAGCAACGACAGCGTCACTTTTGCTTTCAATGATGCCAACAGCAGCTGCCTGGTCACGATCCCTGGCGATGAAAATTACAAATATGTCGTGATGCCGATGCGCATCTAATGCTGTTCCGAATTAACCGAATGTTTCACGTGAAACCATAAGATGACCGACTACGATTCCTCCAGTATTAAAATCCTCGAAGGTCTGGACGCGGTACGCAAGCGCCCAGGCATGTACATTGGCGATACTTCCGATGGGTCTGGCCTGCACCATATGGTGTTTGAAGTGCTGGACAATGCGATCGACGAAGCGCTCGCGGGCCACTGTGACGACATCAAGGTCATCATTCACCCGGACAATTCGATTAGCGTTTCGGACAATGGCCGTGGTATTCCGACCGACATCAAGGAAGATGACAAGCACGAGCCCAAGCGCTCCGCTGCAGAAATCGTGATGACCGAGTTGCATGCAGGCGGCAAGTTCGACCAGAACTCGTACAAGGTGTCGGGTGGTCTTCACGGCGTGGGCGTATCGGTGGTTAACGCGCTATCCGATTGGTTGCGTCTCAAGATTTGTCGCAACGGCCAGGCACATCAGATGGAATTCCGTCGCGGCGTGCCTGTGGCTCCGCTGGCAGTGACGGGTACCACCGAGCGCCGCGGAACCGAAGTCCACTTCATGGCGTCGGTTGAAACCTTCACGCTGGTCGAGTTCCACTTCGAAATCCTTGCCAAGCGCATCCGTGAACTGTCCTTCCTCAACAACGGCGTCAAGATCGAGCTGATCGACCAGCGCACCGGCAAGAGCGAAAACTTCGCCCACTCGGGTGGCGTACGTGGCTTCGTCGAATACATGAACCGCGCCAAGACAGTGCTGCATCCCAAGGTGTTCTATGCGGTGGGCGAGAAAGATGGCATGACCGTTGAGGTGTCCATGCAATGGAACGACTCCTACGCGGAAACCGTACAATGCTTCACTAACAACATTCCGCAGCGCGATGGCGGCACGCACTTGACCGGCCTGCGCACTGCGATGACGCGTACGCTGAATACTTACATCGAGCAGAATGAGCTGGCGAAGAAGGCCAAGGTGGATACCACCGGCGACGACATGCGCGAAGGTCTGACCTGCGTGTTGTCGGTCAAGGTGCCTGAACCCAAGTTCTCGTCGCAGACCAAGGATAAGCTGGTATCGAGTGAAGTGCAGCCGGTCGTGCAGGAAGTGGTTGCCGCCAAGCTGGCCGAATACTTGCTGGAAAACCCGAACGACGCCAAGATCATCTGCGGCAAGATTGTCGAGGCAGCGCGTGCACGCGAAGCTGCACGCAAGGCACGCGAAATGACGCGTCGCAAGGGTGCACTGGACGGCATCGGCCTGTCCGCCAAGCTGGCCGATTGCCAGGAAAAAGATCCGGCGCTGTCCGAGCTTTACCTGGTCGAGGGTGACTCCGCCGGCGGCTCTGCCAAGCAGGGCCGTGACCGCAAGTTCCAGGCGATCCTGCCGCTCAAGGGCAAGATCCTCAACGTGGAAAAGGCGCGTTTCGACAAACTGATTTCCTCGCAGGAAATTGTCACCATGATTCAGACGCTGGGTACCGGCATCGGCAAGGAAGACTTCAACGTCGAGAAGCTGCGTTACCATCGCATCATCATCATGACCGACGCCGACGTCGACGGTGCGCACATCCGCACGCTGCTGCTGACCTTTTTCTACCGCCAGATGCCGGAACTGGTCGAGCGAGGCCACATCTACATTGCCCAGCCGCCGCTGTACAAGGTCAAGCAGGGCAAGGACGAGCGCTACCTCAAGGACGAGCACGAGCTCAACGAATACCTGCTGCATTCCGCGCTCAATAATGCCGAACTGGTGACCAGCGAAGGCGGCAACGCCATCAGCGGCGAACCCTTGGCGCAAATGGCAAAGGAAATGGTGCTCACCGATGCTGTCGTCAAACGCCTTGCTCCCTTGTACGACGAAGTCGTGCTGCGTTCGCTGCAACACATGCCGGCACTCGATCTTGCAACCGAGCAAGCGGCTGAAGCCGCGGCAGGCGAACTGCGGCGCCAGTTGGCCGACTATGGCTGTGAGGTCAAGGTCGGTTTCGACCAGGAAACCGCCAGCTATCGCCTTGAAATCAACAAATACCTGCACGGCAACCTGCAATGCAGCATCATCGATCCGGAACTGCTGGCAAGCGGCGATTATCGCCAGATCCGCAAGACCGCCGACATGCTGGAAGGCTTGTTGGGGCAGGGCGCCTTCATCAAGCGCGGTGAGAAGCAGCAAGCCGTGGTTAGCTTTGACCAAGCGCTCGAATGGTTGCTCGGCGAAGCCAAGCAAGGCCTCAACATCCAGCGCTACAAGGGCTTGGGCGAGATGAATCCGGAGCAATTGTGGGAAACCACGATGGATCCGAAGGTTCGCCGCCTGCTCAAGGTACAAATCGAGGATGCCATTGCGGCGGACGAGATTTTCACGACGCTTATGGGCGACCAGGTGGAGCCGCGCCGGGCGTTCATTGAAGGCAATGCGCTGCGAGCAGGTAACCTTGATGTCTAGAATTGAAGAATCTCAGTAGATTCTAGATTTTTCTCATCTAGTTGGATTTATACAATTTTAAAGGGCCTTTTTGTAGGCCCTTTTTTTGTAGAGGTAATGAGTACTGTAGTTAGGCCTTCACATCGTCATGGTCGGTAGACAGTGCCAGATCACGCCACTGTTCCAGCTCACTTTCAACGAAGCGATTCTTCTCGACGATCTTGGCCACTGTGTCGGTACCCGGCGGAAAACGCACGGGATCAGCCGAGATGGGTGAGTTATTAAAGCGCATATCCTTGAGTCTGCAGCTGCATCCCTGCTAGAGTGTGCGAATGAAACTGAAAACCCTGCTGGCGACTATGCTGATCATGGTGATGACCATTGGTCCGGCGCTGGCTGCGCATTGCAGTAGCGCATGCGGGAATCACGATATCGGGGCAGGCGAGAGCAAGATGAAGGCGGAAATGCCGGATTGCCATCACGCTGCCAGCAAGCATCTCCCCAAGAAAACCCAATCCAAAGCGGATGGCCATTGCCACATGGCAGGGTGCCATACGGTCTCGGTAGCCTTTTTTCATAGCTCATCGAGCTTCACCGATGATTTCCCAAGCTCGCATGCCGTACAGCGAGATTTCTCTGCGTTCTCGGCAGATCTTTCCCCTCCGATAAAACCTCCTGCCTGACCTGACGATTCCGGGCATTGCCCTTTTTCGTCATTCAAGTCAGGAGTTGTTATGCGTACCTTTCATCAGGTACTGCACGTACTCGCCGGCGCGCTGCTGTTGGCAGCATTGCCCTTGCGTGCAGAACCGCAATTAAGTCTCGATGAGGCCATGAGGCTCGCCATCGAGCAGCAACCGCTGCTGCAATCGCTGGATGAGGCCACCCGTGCTTCACGTGAAAGCGCTGTTGCGGCCGGTCAATTACCCGAT
Organism: uncultured Methylobacillus sp.; assembly: GCA_946478865.1. The sequence goes on along the minus strand of CAMLDO010000025.1, from coordinate 12,690 downwards.
CCCAAGCTCAAGCTGGGCGTTCTCAACCTGCCGGTAACGGGAAGCGATGCAGCCCGTTTTGACCGGGACGACATGACGATGGTGACGGTCGGCCTCATGCAGGATATGGTGCCGCGCGTCAAGCGCGAAGCGGCGGCCCGCAGCCAGGAGGCGGCTGCCGAGCAGTTCCAGAGCGAAAAATCGGTCACCGCCCGAGGAATACAGCGCGATGTCGCATTGGCCTGGCTGGATGTGTTCGAAGCCGAGCGCCGAAGCGAGTTGTATCAGACCACCGCGAGCGAAATGGCGGCCGAACGCAAGGTCATGGTTAGCCGCATCAGTTCGGGAGGCGCCGAGTCTTCCGAAGTGTTCAAGCTGGATGCCGAGCTTTCCATGATCAATGACAAACGCCTGACCGCGCAGCGCGATGAGAAACGCGCCCGGGCAGCACTGGCGCGCTGGATAGGCAATGCGGCGCAGCGCTCCCTCGGGGCGGAACTGCCGGACATGAACCTGCCAGCAAACAGCATTGCGACACAGTCCGAGCTGGATCGTCATCCCGCCATAGGCAATGCGCGGCAGATGGAAGCCGTCGCTCAATCCGAGGCGGAGCAGGCCAGAGCGGATCGCGAGCTGAACTGGAGCTGGGAAGTCATGTACGGCAAGCGGCGTTCGGATCTGAGCGACATGGTATCGCTGCAGGTTGCCATCGATTTGCCCTGGGATCGCCCGAACCGGCAGGACAGGCGTGTTGCCGAGAAGTTGTTGCTGGCCGAGAAAGCACGGCAGCTGACGGAAGACCGCAAGCGCGAACTCAGCGCCGAATACGACTATGCCCTGGCTGATGCAGCCGCCGCCGAAGCGCGCGATCAGGAACATCAGCAGCGGCTGATTCCGGCTGCGCAGGCGCGTTTGAGTCTGGCGCAGGCCGCCTATGCAGCGGGCAAGGGCAATTTATCCGAGGTATGGGAAGCCCGGCGGGCGCTCATCAATGTCGAGATGGAGCACTGGCTGATCCAGGTGGACCGCCGCCGTGCCGCCGTCAAACTGAGTTATCTGCTCAATGGCAGCTTCCAGGAAAAAACATCATGAAAAAAACGCTCCTCTGGATTTTAGTGGCCGTGATCGCGACGGCAGCGGTGACCGCTACCTCCATGTTTTATTTTCTTCAGCACCAATCAGTGGAATCGGCCGGGAGAGCACCGGGCCCAGCCGTCAGGAATGGCGTCGTACAGGACAATTCGGGCAAGGAAGTCAAATACTGGTACGACCCCATGGCGCCCGAACAGAAGTTCGAAAAGCCGGGTAAATCTCCTTTCATGGATATGCAGCTCATCCCCAAATATGCGGACGAGGGCGATGGCGAAAGCGGCGTATCCATTCCTGCCAGCACTCAGCAGAATCTGGGTATCCGTCTGGAGACGGTTGCACGCAGCAGTATGGGCAACGAATTTGCGGCTGTGGGACGCGTCGAGCCGGACGAACGTGCCTACTATGCCGTGCAGACACGAACACCCGGTTTCGTCGAGCGCCTGCTGGTCCGGGCGGTGGGAGATCCGATCAGGAAGAACCAGAAGGTGGCCGAAATCTATGCGCCGGACCTGCTTGCCGCACAGCGGGAATACCTGGCGCTGCTGGACGTCGAGCAGGTCGAAGGGATTGCCGAGGTACGCGAGGGCGCGAAGGCGCGGCTCAAGTTGCTCGGCATGAGCGACGGCGAAATTGCCCGTATCACGCAAACCCGCCAGGCGGCGCCGCGAGTAGGTGTCTATGCTCCGGCCGATGGCGTCGTGGCTGAACTCGGCGTGCGTGAAGGTGCGCAGCTCATGGCGGGCGGTACCCTGATGCAGATTTCCGATCTGTCGAAAGTGTGGCTCATCGCCGAAGTGCCTGAACAGGACGCGGCAAAAGTGGCGCAAGGCGCGAGCGTAAGCGTGGAATTGCAGGGCGGCGGCGAGGCACTCAAGGGCAAGGTCGGATACCTTTATCCCGTTCTGGATGAAACTGTGCGTGCCCTGCGTGTGCGGATTGAGCTCCCAAATGCCAAGGGCATGCTGCGCCCGGGCATGTATGCCAATGTGCGTTTCGGCCAGAACCAGCGCGATGCCCTGACCGTGCCCTCCGAAAGCGTGATCGCCACGGGGAAGCGCACGGTCGTGATCGTCAAGGACGAGCATGGTTTCCGGCCGGCGGAGGTCGCGACCGGAGAAGAGTGGGGCGGACGCACGGAAATCCGCCATGGCCTTGAGGAGGGCGAACAAGTCGTCGTCTCGGGACAATTCCTGATCGATTCCGAAGCCTCGCTGAGCGGCGTGCTCGCCCGGCTGGCGCAGCAGCCGGACACCAACCATGAGATGGATACGCAGGCTCCCGCCCGATACAAGTTCCTCAAGAGTACCGGCAAGGTAGCGGAGATCGATCTTAAAGCCGGCGAAATCACCTTGTCCCATGCCCCGATTCCGGAACTGGGCTGGCCGGCGATGACCATGGGTTTCAAGGTGCGGGATGCGGGTCAGCTCAAGGATTTGCAAAAGGGCGACAGCGTCGGTTTCGATCTCAAATCCGACGCCTCGGGCGAAGAGTACTTCATCGAGAATATCCGCAAGGATGCGACAGGAGCCGCGCGATGATCGAACGGCTCATTCATTGGTCGGCAGGCAATCGCCTGCTCGTGCTGCTCGTCACCGCGCTGCTCGCTGCCTGGGGCGTATACGCCATGCTGCGGACGCCGCTGGATGCGATTCCCGATCTCTCCGACACGCAGGTCATCATCCGCACGCAATGGGCAGGGCAGGCGCCGCAGATCGTCGAAAACCAGGTGACCTACCCCATCACGACCAGCATGCTGTCTGTGCCGGGAGTCAAGACGGTGCGCGGTTACTCGTTCTTCGGCGATTCCTTCGTCTACATCCTGTTCCAGGACGGGACGGATCAGTACTGGGCCCGCTCGCGCGTGCTCGAATACCTGAGCCAGATTACCGCACGCTTGCCGAAGGGCGCGAATCCGCAACTGGGCCCGGATGCCACAGGAGTGGGCTGGGTGTATGAGTATGCCTTGGTCGACAGGGCCGGCCGGCATGACCTGAGTCAACTGCGTGCGCTGCAGGACTGGTTCCTCAAGTTCGAACTGAAGACCCTGCCGGGCGTATCCGAAGTCGCCACTCTGGGCGGCATGGTGCGGCAGTATCAGGTGCAGGTCGATCCGGACAAGCTGCGCAATTACCGCATTCCGCTGTCGCAGGTCGTCTCCGCGATCCAGGCGGCCAATCAGGAAACCGGCGGCGCCGTGATCGAGGCTGGCGAAGCCGAGTACATGGTGCGCGCCCACGGTTACCTGCAAACTTTGGACGATTTTCGCAGTATTCCGCTCAAGGTCAGCGAAGGAGGAACGCCCATCCTGCTATCGGATGTGGCACGTATCCAAGTCGGGCCGGAATTGCGGCGCGGCATCGCCGAGCTCAATGGAGAAGGCGAAGTTACGGGCGGCGTGATCGTCATGCGCGCCGGGCAGAATGCCGTGGAGGTGATCGATGCCGTCAAGGCCAAGCTCGAAACGCTCAAGAGAAGCCTGCCGGAAGGCGTCGAGGTAGTGACCACTTACGACCGGTCGCAATTGATCAAGCGCGCGGTTGCCAACCTGAGCGACAAGCTCATCGAGGAGTTCATCGTGGTGGCGTTCGTCTGCCTGCTATTCCTGTGGCATTTGCGGTCGGCGCTGGTGGCGATCGTGGCGCTGCCGCTGGGGGTTCTGACGAGCTTCATCATCATGCATTACCAGGGCGTCAATGCGAACATCATGTCGCTCGGCGGCATTGCGATTGCAATCGGCGCAATGGTCGATGCGGCCATCGTGATGATCGAGAACGCGCACCGCAAGCTTGAACATTACCGCAGCGAGCAAGGCGAGCCGGACAATGCACGCCGCATCCGCCTCATCGTCGAGGCAGCGGCGGAAGTCGGGCCGGCGCTGTTCTTTTCCCTGCTCATCATCACGCTGTCCTTCATCCCCGTATTCACGCTGGAAGCCCAGGAGGGCAAGCTCTTCGCGCCGCTCGCCTTTACCAAGACCTATGCCATGGCCGCGGCTGCTGGGCTGTCGATCACGCTCGTACCGGTGCTGATGACGCTGTTCATTCGCGGGAAAATCCGTTCCGAGACGGCCAACCCGATCAACCGGGTGCTGGTCGCTGCGTACAAGCCGGCGCTGGCGCTGGTTCTGCGGTTTCCCGCCGTTACCTTGCTGGTTGCCTTGGCGGTCGTGCTGCTGACGCTCTGGCCCTTGGGCAAGCTCGGCAGCGAGTTCATGCCCCCGCTGGAAGAGGGCGACCTGTTGTACATGCCGACTGCGCTGCCGGGGCTTTCGGTATCCAAGGCGTCCGAAATCCTGCAACTGACGGATCGTCTGATCAAGACCGTGCCGGAGGTGAAAACCGTATTCGGCAAGACCGGCCGGGCAGAAACGGCGACCGATCCCGCTCCGATCGAAATGCTGGAAACCACTATCCAGCTCAAGCCGAAATCGGAGTGGCGGCCGGGCATGACCATGGACAAGCTGATTGCCGAGCTGGACAGCCGACTCAAGATTCCGGGCATGGCCAATGTATGGGTACAGCCGATACGCAACCGCATCGACATGCTGTCGACCGGCATCAAAAGCCCGGTCGGCATCAAGATCAGCGGGCAGGATCTCGCCACTCTGGAAAAGCTGGGGCAGGAGGTCGAGCGCATCATGAAGCAGGTACCGGGCAGCAGCTCCGTGATCGCCGAACGGGTGACCGGCGGGCGATACATCGACGTCAGAATCGACCGGCGCGCGGCTGCCCGTTACGGCCTCAATATCGCGGACGTGCAAGTTATCGTGGCTTCCGCCATCGGCGGCGACAATATTGCCGAAAAGATCGAGGGGCTGGCGCGCTTCCCGATCAACGTGCGTTTCCCGCGCGAGTTGCGGGATTCGGTGGAAAGGTTCCGGGCGTTACCCATCGTGACCGAGCGCGGGGCGACCGTGCCGCTCGGAGCCGTGGCTGCGGTGGAAATCACCGACGGCCCGCCGATGATCAAAAGCGAGAATGCGCGCCCCAATGTGTGGGTTTATGTCGATATCCACGATCGCGATCTCGGCAGTTTTGTCCGCGATGCCAAGGCCGCCATCGACCGCGATCTTCGATTGCCCGCCGGGTATTCTCTCGCCTGGTCGGGGCAGTTCGAGTATTTCGAACGGGCGGCCAAGCGGCTGAGTTACGTGGTGCCGATGACGCTGGGCATTATCCTGATCCTGCTGTTCGTGGCCTTCAAGCGCCTCACGCCGGCACTGCTCATCCTGGGGACCTTGCCGTTCGCGCTCGCGGGTGCGGTATGGTTTCTTTTTCTTCTCGGTCATCATTTCTCTATCGCGAGCGGGGTGGGCATGATCGCGCTGGCCGGGCTCGCGGCGGAGTTCGGCATCGTGATGCTGGTCTATCTGGATGAGGCGATCGCGCGGCAGAAAAGCGCCGGGCGACTCAACAACCAGGCGGACATCAAGGCTGCGCTCATGGAGGGCGCGGTGCTGCGGGTACGCCCCAAGGCCATGACAGTGGCGGTGATCCTCGCCGGGCTGGTTCCCATCCTGATTGGCAGCGGTACCGGTTCGGAAGCCATGAGCCGGATTGCCGCACCTATGGTGGGCGGGATGATCACCGCGCCGCTGCTATCCCTCTTCGTATTGCCGGCGGCGTATCTGCTGCTCATGCGCAGACACAAATTTCACTGACTCACTACCTGAAAGGAAGAACCATGAATCAAGTATCTTTATTCGCTGCGGTCTTCATTGCCGCTACTCTGGTATCCGCGCCGGCAGCGGCGATGGATGGCGCGGATATGCCATCCGGCAAAACGGCCGCCGCCAAGGCGATACAGGGAAGCGGCGTGGTGGTTTCAGTCAACCAGGAGGCCGGCAGCCTCATTCTCAAGCATGCACCCATCCCCGCGCTGGAATGGCCTGCCATGACCATGAGTTTCAAGGTCAGGGACAAGGTGCAACTGCAGCCATTGAAGAAGGGGGACAAGGTGGAGTTCACTCTGGAGAAATCGGGTGCGAGCTATGTGATTACGGATATCAAATGAAAACCGGGCAACCCATCCGGGTTGCCCGTGCCGGTTTTTTGCCCACGCGAGGTCCGTCCTGGACCTTGCGGGCATGTCAGTCATGGCGTCAGTGATAAATCCCGTATTTCTCGCGTACCTGGTTGAGTATCAGGTAATACACATGCTGCGCTTCGGGATTGTCATGCGGCCAATCGAAGCCATGAGCACCACGGATGAACGGCGGAAGATAGGCGCCGCGCGCATGCGTTGCCAATGCTTCGTTCAGCAGCTCGATAAACCGGTCTTCGGATACATATTCCATTTCGCTGGCTCCTATTTTTCCGACTCTCCGGTATAAAGTAGGTTCTTGATCCGCTTTAAAAAGAAATTAATGGACTTCTGCATGTCAATGGAAGCCTTGAATCTGGAACTGCTGCTTACGCGCACCATGCCTTTCGGCAAATACAAGGGCAAGGTGATTGCCGATCTGCCCGGACACTATCTCAACTGGTTTGCACGCGAAGGGTTTCCGCCGGGCGAAATCGGGCGTCTGCTCGCGCTCATGCATGAACTGGATCACAACGGGCTGAAGTCGTTGCTCGAACCGTTGAAGCTGGCTGCGAAGCAGAATTCCTGAACATCCCGGCCGTGGGTTTGTCGAACTGGCCTTCCCGCTGATTTTTCCCATGTAAAAGGAGACACGCATGCAAGCAGCCCATGGCTATGCCGCTTACGATTCCCACTCCCCATTGCGTACATTCAGCTTCGAACGGCGCAACCCCGGCCCGGACGATGTGCAGGTCGATATCCTGTATTGCGGTGTCTGCCATACCGACGTGCATCAGGTGCGCAACGAATGGGGCGAGAGCGTGTTTCCGATGGTGCCGGGGCATGAGATCGTGGGGCGAGTGACGGCGGTCGGCAGCAATGTGACCAAGTTCAAGCCCGGCGATCTGGCCGGAGTCGGCTGCCTGGTGGATTCCTGCCGGACCTGTCCGGAATGCCGGGACGGGCTGGAGCAGTATTGCGATTATCCGGTGTTCACCTACAACAGCCACGACAAGCATACCGGCAAGATCACCTACGGCGGCTATTCCAACCGCATCGTGGTAGACCAGCATTTCGTGCTGCGCGTTTCGGAAAAACTCGATCCGGCAGCGGCCGCGCCCCTGCTGTGCGCCGGCATTACGACCTATTCGCCGCTCCGGCACTGGAGAGTCGGCCCCGGCCAGAAGGTGGGTGTCGTGGGACTGGGCGGCCTCGGCCATATGGCCGTCAAGTTTGCCAAGGCTTTCGGCGCGCATGTGGTGCTGTTCACCACTTCGCCCGGCAAGGCGGAGGATGCGAAGCGGCTCGGTGCGGATGAAGTCGTGATATCGAAAAACCCGGAGGAAATGAAGGCGCACGCACTGAGCTTCGATTTCATCCTGAACACCGTCGCCGCGCCGCACGACCTCGATCAGTTTCTGGCGCTGCTGAAACGGGACGGTTCGATGTGTCTGGTCGGCGTGCCGGATCATCCGCATCCGTCGCCCAATGTCGGCAACCTGATCTTCAAGCGGCGCAAGCTGGGCGGCTCGCTGATCGGCGGCCTGCCGGAGACGCAGGAGATGCTGGATTTCTGCGCCGAGCACGGCATCGTGTCGGATATCGAGCTGATCCCGATGAACAAGATCGACGAGGCTTACGACCGCATGGTGAAGAGCGACGTGAAATACCGTTTTGTCATCGACATGTCGACTTTGCCGATCGAAGGCGGTGCTACTTCTATCGGGCCTATTTAGCGCTAGAATGAGGGATTAAAACAGGCAGGCAAGGTAATGAGACGCAAACTGGTAGTCGGTAACTGGAAGATGAACGGCAGCATCGCCGCCAACAAGGTATTGCTGGAAGCGCTGGTGGCGGGCCTCAAGGGGTTGGACAACTCCGACTACGTGGTGTGCATCCCTTATCCCTATCTCTGCCAGGCGCAGGCACTGCTGCAAGGTACCAATATCGGCTGGGGCGCGCAGAACCTGTGCTCCACGCGTAATGGCGCGCTCACCGGAGCGGTAGCGCCGCACATGTTGATCGACTGGGGATGTACGCACGTGCTCATCGGCCATTCGGAGCGGCGCAGCCAGTTCCACGAAACCGACGATACCGCTGCCGCCCGTTTCTCGGCTGCGCTCGCCGCAGGCCTGACCCCGGTGTTCTGCATGGGGGAATCGTTCGAGGAGCGGCAGTCCGACTGGACCGAGTACATCGTCGGCCGTCAGCTTGATTCCATCATTCGCCGCTATGGAGCGCAGGCGTTGGATAAAGCCGTGCTGGCCTATGAGCCGCTTTGGGCTGTCGGCAGCGACAAGCCGGCAACCCCCGAACAGGCGCAAGAGGTGCATGCCTTCATCCGCGACCGCATTGCGAAGCTGGACGAGGGCATCGCTGCCAAGGTGCCGATTCTCTACGGCGGCAGCGTGACGGGCGCGAACGCCCCCGATCTCTTTTCCATGCCGGATATCGATGGCGGGCTGATCGGGCGCGCTTCGCTCAAGGCGGACGAGTTCATCGCCATCGCGCGTGCCGCGCATCAGGCGGCGACGCCTGCCGACCTGCCTCTCTGAAACATTTATCAGCGTGCGCGGACCGCACGGCGCAGGTAAAATATTGCGCCTTGCGGATCAATCTCATTCCAAATTGCCAAGACGCTAATCCAATCTCCCCAGGAGCCACATTCCATGATCATCCAGAGTCATATCGCAGATTTGTCCACGCCTACCGGCACCATGCGCACCTATGTGCATCGCCCGGCCGGCGAGGGCCGCTATCCCGTCATCCTGTTCTACTCCGAAATCTTCCAGCAAACCGGTCCGATTGAGCGCGCTGCCCGTCTCATGGCCGGTCACGGTTACGCTGTTCTGGTGCCGGAAGTGTTCCATGAGCTGAACCCGATCGGCACGGTGCTGGGCTATGACGATGCCGGCCGCGACAAGGGTAATGCCGACAAGTCGGCCAAGGCAGTGGAAAGCTATGACAGCGACAATCACGCGATGATCGAATGGGTGAAGCAGCAGCCGTGGGCGACCGGCGATATCGGCGCAATGGGCTTCTGCATCGGCGGCCACCTCGCGTTCCGCGCCGCGCTGCAGCCGGAAGTGAAGGCGACCGCCTGCTTCTACGCCACCGACCTGCACACCAACACCATCCCTAACCAGCCCGGCCAGCACAGCATGGAACGCCGCAACGAGATCAAGGGCGAACTGCTCATGATCTGGGGCAAGCAGGACCCGCACATCCCGGGCGAAAAGCGCGCCGAGATCTACAAGGCGCTCAACGAGACGGCCGGCCTGGTATTCACCTGGCACGAATTCAACGGCCAGCACGCTTTCATGCGTGACGAAGGCGACCGCTACGATCCGCAGCTGGCATTGACCGGCTACCAGCTCGCGCTGTCGCTGTTCGGCCGCAAGCTGGGCTAAACGAACCATCGAGCTGCAAAAAAATCGGCCTCCTGTCTGCGGCAGGAGGCCGATTGCATTTATAGCGCCGCTCAGACCTGCTCGGCGGTTTTCACCAGACCATGCTCCGGATGCTTGGGCAGGAAGCCCTTGACCCATTGCAGCAGGTCGTCCACGTAGGTAAACACGACCGGTACTACCAGCAGGCTCAGCATCGTCGAGGTAAGCAAGCCGCCGATCAGGGCGATCGCCATCGGCGAGCGGAAACTGGGTTCCGCGCCGAGTCCCATGGCCGTCGGCAGCATGCCGGCACCCATCGCAATCGTCGTCATGATGATGGGCTGCGCCCGCTTGTGGCAGGCATCGACCAAGGCGTCGAAGCGGGTCGCACCGCGATGCCGCGCGAGGATGGCGTATTCGACCAGCAGGATCGAGTTCTTGGTCACCACGCCCATGAGCATCAGCAGCCCGATCACCGAGGGGAAGGAAAAACTGTTCCCGGTCACCAGCAGCGCCAGGAACGCGCCGCCCATGGACAGCGGCAGTGCGGCGAGCACGGTCGCGGGCTGCATGAAATCATGGAACAGCAGCACCAGCACGCAATAGATACAGAGCACGCCGATGAGCATGGCCGTGCCGAAGCTGGCGAAAAGCTCGCCCTGGCGCTCGGCATTGCCGGTGGTCTGGCGGTGGACTTGGGCGGGCAGCGTTTTCAGGCTCGGCAACTGGTTGGCGATGCGTTGCACCTCGCCCATCGCCCGGCCGTTCAGTTCGACCTTGAGCGTCACGTTGCGCTGCCGGTCCAGCCGGTCGATCTGGCTGGCGTCATTGCCCATGCCGATGTCCGCAATGCTGGAGAGCGGCACGGAGCCGTTGCGGCCGGGCATGCGCAGCTGGGCGATGGCATCGAGGTCTTCGCGCACCGACCTGTCGAGACGTACGCGGATGGGTATCTGGCGCTGCGGCAGGTTGAGCTTGGGCATGTTGGTGCTGAAATCGCCGGAAGTGGCCGCGCGGACCACGGCGGCGATATCCAGTGAAGTGACGCCGAGCTCGGCCGCGCGGGCATAATCCGGACGAATCTGGATTTCGGGACGCGGCAGGCCGGCGCTGGAGGTGATGTTCCCCAGGCCGGGAATGCCGCGAATTTCCTCCGCCACCTTGCGGACGGTCTGTTCGAGCGCATGCGCGTCGTCGCTGACCAGCGTGATCTCGAGCTGTTCGTCGCCGCCTCCGGCACCTCCGACCACGACGCGTGTGCCGGGCAGGTCGGACAGCACGCGGCGGATATCCTTCTCGACTGCGGACTGTTTCTTGGCGCGCTCGCTGCGGTGCTTGAGCATCAGCGTCAGCGTGGCCTTGCGCGCGTCGCTGCCGGAAACCGAATACAGCATGCCTTCGGAGGTGTTGGCTGTGCCGACGGCAACGAAGGTACGGGTGATTTCGGGCACCTGCTTCAGTTTGCGATCCGCCAGTTCGGTAATTCGCAGCGTGTCCTCGAGGCTGGAGCCCGGCTGCAGCTCCAGCGTTACCTGCGTCTGGTTGATGTCCGCGGCGGGGATGAAGCCGGTCGGGAGCAGGGGAATCAGCGCGACCGATCCGATGAAGAACACCACCGTTGCCGCTACCGTAGTCTTGCGATGGGTGAGGCAGGCGCGTACGACGCGCAGATAGAGTGTCATGAGGCGGCTGTCGCTATTGTCCACCGCGTGCGGCTTGAGGATGTACGCGGCCATCATCGGCGTCAGCAGGCGCGCCACCAGCAGCGACATCAGTACCGCAATCGCGGCGGTCATGCCGAAGGGGCGGAAAAACTGACCGGGTACCCCATCCATGAACGCGGTCGGCAGAAACACCGCCACCAGCGTGAAGGTCGTCGCGATCACCGCCAGGCCGATTTCATCCGCCGCTTCCAGCGCTGCCTGGAACGGTGTCTTGCCCATGCGCAGGTGGCGCACGATGTTTTCGATCTCGACGATGGCGTCGTCCACGAGGATACCCACGACCAGCGCCATTGCGAGCAGCGTCAGCACGTTGAGGCTGAAGCCGAAGTAGTGCATCGCGGCGAAAGTGGGAATCATCGACAGCGGCAGCGCGGTAGCGGAGACCAGCGTGGCCCGCCAATCGCGCAGGAACCACCAGACGACCAGCACCGCCAGCAAGGCACCTTCATACAGCAGATGCATCGAGCCCCGGTAGTTTTCCTCGATGGCATCCACGCCGTCATAGGCTTCGCTGATCTTCGCGGTCGGATGTTCGCGGTTGAACTGCGCAACGGCTTCGCGTACGGCATTGGCCGTGGTGACTTCGCTGGCGCCCTTGACGCGGGTGATGCTGAACGCGATGACCGGCTTGCCGTCGAGGCGGGCATAGCTGGACCGCTCGGCCACGGTGTCGCGGATATGGGCGACCTGGTCGAGGCGCACGTGTTTGCCGCTGCCGACGGGAATCGTGATCGCGGCGATTTCGGCGGGGGACCCTACCGCCGCGAGCGTACGCATGGACTGGATTTTCCCGCCGATATCGCCGCGCCCGCCCGAGGCATCTTTCTGCACCTGCTTGAGGCTGTTGGAAACCTGCGAAACCGTGACGCCCAGCCCATTCATGAGAGCCGGATCGAGGTCGATATGCACTTCGCGAGTGACGCCTCCGGTACGGCTGACGCTGCCGACGCCGGGCACGGCCAGCATCGCGCGCGTGATTTCGTTGTCGACGAACCAGGACAGCTCCTGCTCGTCCATGCCGTCCGCGTTCACGGTATAGGTCAGGATCGCGCCGCCGGTGGTATTGATCTTGGAAACGATGGGCTCGTTCATGTCGGCGGGCAGCTCCGGACGCACGCTGTCCACCGCATTGCGCACCTCGTTGAGCGCTTCGTTGGTGTCCTTGTCGATCTCGAAGGTGACGCGGATGCTGACATTGCCCTCGGTAATCGTCGTCTGGACATGCTTGACGCGGCCGAGGCTGGCGAGCTTGTCCTCGATCTTGCGCGCCACATCGGTTTCGAGCTGGCTGGCGGCTGCGCCTTCCAGCGTCGCGCTGATGGTGACTGTGGGCAGCGTGATATCGGGGAAGTTCTGGATGGGCAGGGCGCGGAAGCCGAGCACGCCCATCACGCACAGCATCGCGAACAGCAGCAGCGCCGGAACCGGATTGCGGATCGACCAGGCGGAAAAGTTCATGCGGATTCCTTAGTGCACCACGTTGA
>CAMLDO010000024.1 GCA_946478865.1 uncultured Methylobacillus sp. | reverse complement strand
GGTGACCGGCGTGGACCGCGAAGTGATCGAGAAGTGGCTGTACGTGATCATCACCATGACGCTCATCACCGGCATCATCGGTACGGGTCACCACTACTACTGGATCGGCGCGCCGGAATACTGGCAATGGTGGGGTTCTGTGTTCTCCGCACTGGAACCGATTCCGTTCTTCATGATGACCGTGTTCGCCTTCAACATGGTGAATCGCCGTCGCCGTGAGCATCCCAACAAGGCAGCCGTTCTGTGGGCGCTTGGTACCGGCGTGCTGGCTTTCCTCGGCGCAGGCCTGTGGGGCTTCCTGCACACCCTGGCACCGGTCAACTACTACACGCACGGCACGCAGATTACCGCCGCGCACGGCCACATGGCGTTCTATGGCGCTTATGTAGCAGTGGTGCTGACCATGATCTCCTATGCCATGCCCATCCTGCGCGGCCGCGCCGCGAATCCGGAGAAGGCACAAGTGCTGGAAATGTGGGCGTTCTGGCTCATGAGCATCGCGATGGTATTCATCACGCTGTTCCTGACGGCGGCAGGCATCCTCCAAGTATGGCTGCAACGCGTTTCCGAGACTCCCATGGGCTTCATGGCGGTGCAGGATCAGGTTTCCATCTTCTACTGGCTGCGTGAAGGCACCGGGGTCGTGTTCCTGATCGGTCTCGTGCTCTACATCATCAGCTTCTTCATCAAGGGCGGAGCCAAGGCTACCGCCTGATCGTAACCCCCTGGGGGGAGGTTCGCCATTACCTCCCCCTTTTTTTAAACCGTATTTGTAAACCGCAGGATTTGACGATGGCAGACATGCCATCCCCGATTTTCATCAGCAGGAGACCGATACCATGAACACGCAGGTTCTCGCCATTACCCCCGCCGAACTGGGCCGGGAGGCCATGAAGGAAGAGGGATTGCCGGGCGACTTCGCGATCTGGATCTTCATCCTGGCTGAAATGCTGGCTTTCGGCGTGCTGTTCGTGGCGTATGCCGTCACGCGCGCCGGCGATGTCGAGTTGTTCAATGCATCGCAGGAAACGCTGAACCGGACGGCCGGAGCCATCAACACGCTGGTCCTGATTACCAGCAGCTATTTCGTCATGCGCGCCGTAACGGCCATCAAGCACGGCCTGTCTCGGGATTGCGCCTGGTGGCTGGGCGCCGCCTTCCTGCTCGGCGCAGTATTCGTCGGTATCAAGAGCGCCGAATTTCACGACAAGTTTGCCGCCGGCATCACGCTCAGCACCAACAGTTTCTACATGTTCTACCTGGCGCTGACGTTCTTCCACTTCATGCACGTACTGATGGGCATGATCATCCTGGGCTTCGTGATCGCCAAGGCCTGGCGCGGCGGCTACAGCCGCCAGGACCATGTCGGCGTCGAGACCGGCGCATCGTTCTGGCACATGGTCGATCTGCTCTGGATCATCCTGTTTCCGCTGGTTTATGTGATTCGCTGAGTTCGCCATGGATACCTACAAAGCTTCCAACCGATTTTCCACGTTCGTCTGGCTTGTGCTGGTCGTGCTGACGCTGACTACTTATGCGATGGGGGAGAGCGGCATGGCCGGCAACGGCGCGATGCTCGGGCTGCTCCTGATCGCCCTGGTCAAGGGCCAGATGGTGGCGAACTATTTCATGGGCCTGCGGCATGCCGCACTCGGCTGGCGTGCCGTGATACTGGCCTATTTTCTGATCGTGGGCGGCCTCATCGCGTTGGCCTACAGCCTGGCTTAATCAGGGAGAAAACAATGAATGCACTGAGCGCAGTGAAAGATATCAAGCAACTGGCCGATACGATTCCGTTCTACAAGCAGCAAGGCAGCGAAGTCGATCTGTTTGAACGCGCCTGGCGCAACCGCTTGCCGCTGCTGATCAAAGGCCCCACAGGTTGCGGCAAGACACGTTTCGTCGCGCACATGGCGGCACGCCTTGGCCTGCCGTTGTATACCGTGGCCTGCCATGACGATCTCACTGCCGCCGATCTCGTCGGCCGCCATCTGATCGGCGACGGCCAGACGATATGGACCGATGGCCCGTTGACCCGCGCGGTGCGCGAGGGCGGCATCTGCTATCTGGACGAAGTGGTCGAGGCGCGCAAGGACACCACCGTCGTCCTGCATCCGCTCGCGGACGACCGCCGCATCCTGCCGATCGACCGCACTGGCGAGACGATACAGGCGGCTCCCGGCTTCATGCTGGTCGTGTCATACAACCCGGGCTACCAGAACTTCCTCAAGGGTATGAAGCCCTCGACGCGCCAGCGCTTCGTATCGCTGACGTTCGACTTTCCCGACCCGGCTCAGGAGGAGATGATTCTCGTCGGCGAGACAGGCGTCGATGCGATGGTGGCGAAACGCCTGGTTTCGATTGCCAACGCGTTCCGCACGCTGCGCGACCACGATCTGGAAGAGGTCGCCAGTACCCGCTTGCTGGTCTACGCCGCCACGCTTATCCGGGACGGCTGCGATCCGCTCGTCGCCTGTCGCGCGGCACTAGTGGAGACCCTGACGGACGACCCTGACACGGCCGTTGCCCTGCAGGAAGTCATCGATGCCACGTTCGGCAGATAAAGCTGCCGCGATGGGCGACAGCCTGCAAGCAAAGCGCCGTTTAGCGCAGGGCGCTTTCTTCGTGCTGTTCGTGCTGGCACCGGTGTTCGACCTGTTCCGGCTCGATCTTAATCTCGGCCACTTCATCTTCTTCGGCATGGACTGGACGCTGGGCATGGACGCGCTCATCGCCGGCGAAATCACGCCGCTGGAAGCGGGCGGCAATATCGTGCTGCGCGGGTTTCTGCCGCTTGCCGGCATCATTGGCGCAGTCATCTGGATTTCATTCAAATACGGACGCCTGTATTGCGGCTGGCTATGCCCGCACTTTTCAGTAGTCGAAACCCTGAACCGGCTGATGCGCCGCGCCATCGGCAAGCACAGCGTGTGGGAGAGCGGCGTGCTGCCCGAGCAGGATAAGGGGGCCGAACCGACGCCGCGCCATCCGGCCTGGTGGCTCGTGCTGCTGCCGCTGGCCGTGCTGTTCGCCTTTATCTGGGCCACGGTGCTGCTGACCTATCTGCTGCCGCCGATGGAAATCTACAGCAGCCTGCTGCACGGCACGCTGACCCGCAACCAGGCGCTCTTCATCGGCGTCGGCACCAGTCTGTTCCTCATCGAATTCACGCTGGCCCGGCATCTGTTCTGCCGCTTCGGCTGCGCGGTCGGGCTATTTCAAAGCCTCGCCTGGATGGCGAATCGCAAGGCGCTCGTGGTCGGGTTCGATCGCACACTCTCCAGCGCCTGTCAGGATTGCACCAGCGCCTGCGACAACGCCTGCCCGATGCGGCTCAAGCCGCGCACGATCAAGCGGCACATGTTTTCCTGCACGCAATGCGCGAGTTGTATCAGCGCCTGCCACGACGCCCAGAAGGACGGGCCTCACGGCATACCGCTGCAATGGCAAAGCGGAGCGGCCGCGCTCGATAAGTCCGACCGCGAGCTTGCACGCCGCACCGGCCCGACTCGGCGCATCATTCCCGTGATGGAGGTATGACATGGAAGAATTCGTCGGCGGACTGTGGCACAAGCTGGTCACGCGCGCCGCCAACCAGCGGCACGCGGAAGCGGCGGTGCGGCTGGACGAAATCCGTAAGAGCGCGGGCATTTTGTTCCGCGCATTGGGCGGCGATGCCGGACTTAATCTCGCTGCGGCTCCTGCCATGCGGCACGGCGCGCGGCGACGCTGGATGGAACGCATTGCCGGCAGTGGCGAGCGTGTCGAACTGGCATGGCGCGATCAGGAGACCCTGCGCCTGCCGGAGCAAATCGACCTTTTCCCCGAGCGCAGCCTCAACCGCGATTTGTATTTGTGGCTGGTAGCCTTGTCTGCCGCGGACAATGACGAAAGTCAGCCCTGGATCGTGCGCAACCAACAGGCGACTATCGCCACACTGGAACGCTTTCCCGGATTGCTGCCGCGCTATCGGCGTCTGGTCGAGGCCTTGCTGCCGCTCCGCTTCGCTCCTGAACAAATGCCGGACGATGAGGCCGCACAGGAACGCGCGATACGCCAAGCCCTGCAAGATCCCGGCAGCGTACATACCTTGCCTTCGGCGCACCGCCCATTCCAGCCGGTGCCATTATGGCCGCACCCCGAACCACCGTTGAGCCAATCCTCTGCCAAAAACGATGCCGGCGACGGCGCACCCGAACGCGAGTCCTCGGAAAAAACGGAAGACCCGAATAGCCGCCGCAAGCATCTTGCCGAGCGCACCGAAATGCCCGACGGCAAGGACGGCTTCATGATGATGTTCCGCGCCGAAAGCCTGTTTTCGTGGAGCGAATTCGTCAAGGTCAATCGTCCGCAGGACGACGACGAGGATACCGAAAGCGCCAAGCTCGCCGCCGAGGACATGGACAAGCTGACAGTCGCTCGCGACGGCAAGACCAGCGCGGCAAAACTGCGTTTCGATCTCGATTTGCCGTCGGCAGGAGAAGATGACGCGCTGCTAGGGGAGGGCATTCCGTTACCGGAATGGGATTACAAGAAGCAGATTCTGCTTCCCGATTACTGCCGCCTACAGGAAATGGTCGCGCAAGATGCCGGATCGGCAGAGTTGCCGCAACATTTGCGTCGTACGGCACGCCGCCTGCGCAGCCAGTTCCAGGCGCTCGCCCCGGTGCGCACCTGGTTGCGTGCGCAGCAGGACGGGGATGAAATCGATCTCGACCAATGGATGCAACTGGAGGCGGATCGCGTGGGTGGAGGCGCAGTTTCCCAGCGCGGGCTTTACCGCTCCCAAGTAAATCGGGAACGCGATCTGGCGTGCCTGCTACTGGCCGATCTGTCACTCTCGACCGATGCCTACGCCTCGGACAGCGCGCGCGTCATCGACGTCATCCGCGACAGCCTGTTCCTGTTCTCCGAGGCGCTATCCGCAACCGGCGACCGGTTTGCGCTACACGGATTCTCCTCGCTGCGGCGCGGCCATGTCCGCTTCCACCGCCTCAAGGATTTCGGCGAGCATTACAACGGAGAAGTGCGCGGCCGCATTGCCGCCATCAAGCCGGGCTACTACACCCGCATGGGAGCCGCCATTCGCCACGCCAGCGCCTCGTTAGCCAGGCAGAAAAGCCAGCAACGCCTGTTACTGCTGCTCACGGACGGCAAGCCGAACGACCTGGATCATTACGAAGGGCGCTATGGCATCGAGGATACGCGCATGGCCTTGATGGAGGCCCGGAAGCAGGGGCTGCGTCCGTTCTGCGTCACGATCGACCGCGAAGCCAACGACTACTTGCCGCACCTGTTCGGCGCAGGAAGCTATGCGGTGATCCGCCAGCCTGAAGATTTGCCGCGGGAACTGCCGCTGTTGTATGCGCAGATGACGCGTTAGGCTTCTACGCCCTCCGGGCAGATTTAAGCGCCGGTGCTTTTCTCGCGCTGAAGCCGGTTCTCTTCCTGCAGCGCACGCGGGAACAGCACGTTGTCTTCCCAATGCATGTGCTCCACGAGATCGGCATCGATACCCGCCAGCGAGGCGAACAGCAGGAATGTCTGCGGACTGCTGTCTGGCTCCGGTTTGTATTGGTTCGTCAGCTCGCGCAGGGTTTCGAGAAATCCCACCATCGCGATATGTTCGAACTGCATCACGCGGATGGGGTGGGCGACGCTGCCGAAGCAAGAGGGCGGCAATTCGCGCGTATCGTCATCCAGCAACGCAATATACGGGAAAAGAATGTCCTCTTCCTTCTGTAAATGCGCATCGAGGTCGGCCTTGAGGGCGTGAAAGCAGGCGCGGAGCTCCGCCAGTTGCGGCAGCGACGTCACTTCGGGATCCTCGATCAGGCCGCCGATGCGAACGAGCTCTGTACGGGTGAATGTGTGATGCGTTTCCTCGATAAGGTCGATCAGCTCCGCCAGACGGGTCTGCGGAGTAATTTTTTGTGCAATTTTCATGGCATCCTGCCCGGCGCAATGCCGGTCTCTCTTCGCTATGGATGCATGAAACTTACCCTCGTTGGCGGATTATTTCTTTGATGCAGGTCAAGAGATTCACGGCATATCAGCCTACGGTGCCGTATTCGCGCAGCCCGGGTAGATCGATGATGGTGATTTCCTTGCCGTTCACCTCGATAAGCCCTTGTTGCTGCAACTTGAGCATCGTACGGGAAAGGGTTTCTGGCGTGAGGTTCAGCAACGAGGCAATCATGGACTTGCTGGCGGGGAGGGTGACGCGCCCGGAACCCTCCGTTCCTGCGCCTATCTGCAACAGATAACCGATCAACCGCTGAGTCGAAGTGAGCAGGGCGACTGACTCGATATCCTGGACTAGCTGTCGGTTACGTACCGAGAGCCCGGCCAGCATCTTGCGCGAGACGGTCATATCGCGCTCCAGCAGGTTGAATATCACCTGTTTCGGGATCAGCAGCAATTGGGAGTCGGTCGTGGCCTGCGCGTAGACCGGGAATGATGCCTGGTCGAGAAAGATGATCGCCTCGCCGAAGCTTTCTCCCGGCCCGATGATGCAGACGACCTTCTCGGTCCCTTGGGGCGAATTCACGGCCAGCTTGATCTGGCCGGAAATCAGCATGTAGAGGTTGCTGGCCGTATCGCCACGATTGAAAACGATCACGCCGCGCGGCACGGCCTGATGCTGCGTTTCGTTGGCCACATAACTGAGCTGCTCCGGATCAAGAGCACTGAAAAGATGGAATCTGGGTAGTAGTTGGAGAATATTGAATTGCCCCACGTCCGTCTCCTGTTTCGTTGCACTGCGTAATCTATATTAGCTTAGGTGCATAGGATTTACACCTTTTGCCAATTTCTACCGATAAGTTGCGTGCAAACCCTATACAAGCGGCTTAATAAGGAGTAATTTTAATACATCTTTAAACAACCCCGTCCGACATGGCGAAAAAGTTTCCCTTGAATCCTGCCCACCCCGAAAGAATATGCTGGGGTTGCGATAAGTATTGCTCGGTCCAGTCCATGATGTGCGGGAACGGGACCGAACGTACACAGCACCCAGCCGAGCTTTTTGGCGATGACTGGCATGAGTTCTGTGTGGATGAGCCCTCAGCGGCACAGGAAAAGGCTCCCCAGTGATAGCACAAAGAAATGGGCCATAGTCGATGTTAATTTCGAAAACAAGCCAGTATGCGATCCAGGCCATGATTTATCTCGCCACGCTTGAGCCGCAGACGAGGGCCACTGCAAACGATATTGCCCGGCAACTCGGCCTGCCATCCAGCTATCTCTCATCCATCATGCCGCTCCTGACGCGACAGAAACTTGCCAAATCCACCCCGGGACCCACGGGAGGATTCAGCCTGGGGAGAGATGCCGACAGCATCAACCTCATGCAAATCTTGAGCATTACGGAAGGCACCGAATTCACGCAGCAGTGCCTGCTGGGATTCAAAGCCTGTGATCCGGCATCCAAATGCCCGGTCCATGACCGCTGGCAACCGGTGAAAACGAAAATCCTCGCGTTTCTGGAAAAGCAAACATTAAAAATGCTGGGAGATGCTGTGAAGTCTGGGAAATATCGGATTCACGACTTGCCTTACACCCGGCAGATTCAGTTGCGGCCAACAGCAGGCTAACTCTTGAGTGATCAATAATTATTGACTGTCATCTGGCCGGGCTTTCGGTACGCAACCGGAAGAGGGTGAGCAAGCGGATGCGTGGGCTGAGAATATCCGGGCGGATGCCCTCGGCTAAGAGGATGATTCAGATATCAAAGAAATTCTATCAATACAGCATAGATTATCTCCTTTGATTACGAGCCAGAGCAGTAGAAAAATAGTGGTTCATAAACAAAGAAATTATTGAGTGGCGACCAAGCGTGAATGGCTGTAAGTCACGGTTGAAAATCGAGTACCTCAAGAATTAATAACCGCATATGAATCACCTTTTTACCTCGCCCAGCCTTGGCTCGTTATGGGTTTGTGTGGCGATTGCGATCGCCTCCAGCAGCATCTCGATCACGATCACTCAAACCGAAATCTTTGCACCCTTCAGGCGCTGGTCCGAAAAGCTCGGCCACATGATCGGGTATTTGTTCCAGTGTTTCTATTGCATCAATCACTGGGTAATCGGACTGGGCATTTTCATTTACCAGCCAACGATCATCACAAGCGGCCATTTGCTCGTGGACCTGGTCGTTTCCGCATTCTTCACCCTCACGCTCTCGGTTCTTGTAAGCGGCTTGATGTTTCAAGCCTTTCTGGCGGCCGTCGCCAAAAGAGTCAGAGAGGTTGAAATGAAGGAAATCCTGGCCAAGAGCAAAGCAGGCTAGAGATGAAATTCAATAGTCACGTATTACGGCTGACTGCCGCGCAAGCCCTGGCAGGCGCCAATTCCGCGGTTGTGTATGCAACGGGAGCCATCATCGGCCACATGCTCGCCCCGCACCCGGCTTGGGCTACCTTGCCGATCTCCGTGTTCGTCATTGGCATGGCACTGGCGACATTGCCCGTTGGAGCACTCACCCAGCGCTATGGCCGGTTAGTTGCCAGCTTGGTAGGTAGCTTGTGCGGCGTGATTGTGGGCCTTTTGGCGACGCTGGCTCTCGTTATTCAGTCTTTCACCCTGTTTTGCGTGGCGATGTTGTTCGGCGGAGCATATGCAGCTGTGGTGCTGACCTACCGATTTGCGGCCGCCGAATGCGTGCCTCAAGAAGATCGCTCGCGGGCTCTTTCCATCGTGTTGGCGGGCGGCGTCGCTGCCGGCATTCTCGGCCCGCAACTGGTTACATCCACCATGAATCTTTGGCCTCCACATGCCTATGCGGTGACCTATCTGGCCTCGGCTGGCGTCGCTGTCCTTTCGGGCATCGTGCTGTTGGGCGTCAAGTTTGAACATCAGCCGCCCATCACGGCAGGCGTTTCCGGCCGACCGCTTGCCAACATCCTGCGGCAGCCTCGCTTTATCGTGGCCATGCTGTGCGGTGTCGTGAGCTACATGATGATGAACTTTATGATGACCTCAGCGCCGCTTGCGATGGAACTGTGCGGCATCTCGCGCGTGCATTCCAATTACGGTATCGAGATGCATATCGTTGCCATGTATGCACCGAGTTTCTTTACTGGTCGATTGATTTCCCGCTTCGGTGAATCTAGCATCATACAGGCCGGACTGGGGCTGATCGCGTTGGCCGCCATCGCAGGTATGAGCGGGCTTACCGTCAATCATTTCTGGATCGCGCTATTGCTCCTGGGGGTGGGATGGAATTTCGGATTCCTCGGAGCATCCGCCTTGGTGTTGAAATGCCATACGCCGGAAGAGGGAGCGCGAGTCCAATCGATCAATGACTTTGTCGTGTTTGGTGCGATGGTGTTCGGCTCTTTGGCTTCAGGAGGTCTATTGGCCGTGTTTGGCTGGACAGTAGTTTCCGGTCTCATTTTGCCACCGGTGCTGCTCGCCATGGCTGCCTTACTGTGGTTGCAACGATCCGAAGAGGGTGCCCAAGAAGCTCTCGCCGCTGAGCCAATCGTGAACCCTGTCGAGTAACTAACTATCTGAAGCATCGCTACCAGACGCTTCTTTAAGCAGCCAATCGCGGAAGGCAACCAGTTTGGGCAGGCTAATGCGCTCGGGACGGTAAACAACGTAATAGGCCAGGACCGAACTGAACTCGATTTCAGGATACAGCCTGACCAGGCGGCCTGCCGCGAGATCGTCCCGCGCCATGACACTGCGCGCCAGCGCAATGCCGTTGCCGTCGATCGCCGATTGGAGTACCGCTGCGGAATTGTTGATCCGCAAGCCCCGCTTGGTGTCCACCCCGGCAATGCCCGTTTTCTGAAGCCAGCCGTTCCATGATGCAAACCCCGTATGCTCATCGACTGAGAGATCGTGGATCAGCGTCTGCGATGCCAGATTGGCGGGATCATGCAATTGCGGATTCTGTTTCAACAACGCAGGCGAACAAACCGGATAGATTTCCTCGTCCATCAGCTTTTCCGCAGTGAGGCCCGGCCATGAACCGAGCCCGTAGCGAACGCCTATATCGATTCCCTGAGCCACGAAATCCAAGGGCTTTAACGAAGTGTCCAGCCGCACATCGAGATCCGGCCACTCTGCCTGAAAGCGTTCGATCCGCGGCAAAAGCCATTTAGCCGCGAATGAAGGGCTTACCGTTACGGTGAGCATTCCGCTGGCGGCGCCTTCTTTGAGCTGCGCCAACCCCAGACTCAGCTTATCGAAGCCTGCCCGTATATCCGGCAAGGCTCTCTGGGCCACGTCGGTAGCTACGAGCCTCGCTCGTCCGCCGCTGCTGCGATGAAAAAGAGGGGTGCCCAACCACTCCTCCAGGCTGCGCACCAGCTGACCGACAGCCGCCGGGGTTACGTTGAGTTCTTCTGCGGCAGCAGAAAAGCTCTGGTGCCGAGCGCTGGCTTCAAAGGCACGCATCGCATTCAAATAAACAGGCAGTTTCATATAAAGAATTTCTTTAAATTAAGCGCAGATTATCTCATTTGATGGAATAGCTTTATATAGGAAAAAATAGCATCCATAAGCCACCGCATTGAGTGGATAGATTTTCTTTCTATATTAACTGGAGATACTGTAATGAAACAATTTGAAGGAAAGAAGCTGTTGGTAGTTGGCGGCAGCAGCGGTATGGGCTTGCAGACCGCGCGCATGGTGCTGGCTCAAGGTGGGAAGGCGGTAATCATAGGGAATCGCCCCGAAAAGACCGAAGAAGCGCGTCAGGAACTCGCTGCCTTAGGGCCGGTGACGGCGTTGACCGCTAATCTTTCCAATGCTGACGAGCTGGCGCATCTGTTGCAAGTCATGGACGAGCAGCACCCGGATATCGACCTGCTGGTCAACGCAGCCGGCGTGTTCTTCCCCAAGCCGTTCCTCGAGCATCAGGACGCGGATTACGAGCAATACATGAAGCTGAACAAAGCGTTTTTCTTCATTACGCAGAAAGTGGCCGCCAATCTGGTTGCGCGCGGACGTCCCGGTTCAATCGTGAATATCGGCTCGATGTGGGCCAAGCAAGCGATTGCAGCCACTCCATCCTCGGCCTATTCCATGGCCAAAGCGGGCCTGCATTCGCTGACCCAGCATCTGGCCATGGAACTGGCACCTAAGCATATTCGGGTCAACGCCGTTTCGCCGGCAGTGGTCCAGACCCCGATTTACGAAGGCTTCATCCCCAAGGCCGAAGTGCACAGTGCCTTGCAGGGTTTCAATAATTTCCATCCGATTGGCCGGGTCGGCACTCCTCAGGATGTAGCTGAAGTGGTCACCTTCCTGCTATCTGAAAAAGCAAGCTGGGTCACCGGGGCGATCTGGGACGTAGATGGCGGGGTAATGGCCGGTCGTAATTGAGGCAGTTTGCAATGGGCTGCCTTCAGGTGGCCCCTTTTTTACCAAGGTCATGATGCAAGACTGGAATACATATCCCGACCCCTTGAAACGCATGAGCTTCGCAAATAGAGCCCCCATGTTTATCAATTCAGATTTTACATGCCGGGCCAGCATTCTTCCCGAGCAATATCAGTGGGTTGCCTCTCCGCAGCGCGGAGTAGAGCGCATGATGCTGGACCGGTTGGGCGGCGAGCAAGCACGTGCGACCAGCCTCGTAAGGTATGCGCCCAATTCCTTTTTCCCTGATCATCAGCATCCTGGTGGAGAAGAAATTCTCGTTCTTTCCGGTACGTTTACCGAAGGGGATAAGGACTATCCTGCCGGCTGGTATCTGCGCAACCCGCCAGGTTCATGCCATCGGCCGTCTAGCGCCGAGGGCGCCATTATTTTCGTAAAGCTTTGGCAGATGCAGCCGGGCGAAGGCCGGCGAGTCCGCATCGATACCCGCGACCCGGTCACTTGGCAGCATCAGCAGGGCCGGGCTATTTGCCCCTTGTTTTCTGATGAGACTGAACAGGTTGTGCTGAAACGACTTGAACCAGGCAAAGCGCTATTCTCCAATTGCGTGTCCTGCGCAGAACTGCTGGTGCTAAACGGAGAAGTGGAGGAGGAGGGGCAGTCATACCCGCAAGGCAGTTGGATGCGCTTGCCGGCAGGGAAGTATCCGCACCTGATCGCGGGAGCAAATGGTGCTACTTGCTATCTCAAAATCGGCCATTTTGCCAGTAAGACGGGGGAGGTGTAGGCATGCAAACAGCACGCGTCGCCATTGCCGGCGGAGGGCTGAGCGGCCTGTATGCGGCCTACCTGCTCGAACAAAATGGGATCAAGGATTATGTGCTTCTTGAAGCCCGTAACACCTTGGGCGGACGTATCGAAACATACTCTGTCACAGATCAGCTGGCTGCCGATACGGCGTATGCATCGAATAGCATCGATCGTTTCGACTTGGGTCCGACATGGTATTGGCCGCTTATCCAGCCTCAGCTGGATCGCTTGATTCGCGACTTGGGGTTGGCGTGTTTCGAGCAGCACGAAACCGGCGACATGTTGGTGGAGCGCTCGCAGAATACTCATCCGATCCGAACACCGGGCTATCTCTACTCGCCGGTTTCGATGCGGCTGATGGGCGGTATGAGTTCGCTGATCGAGGCCTTACGAAGCAAGCTCGACTCGACACGCATCATCACGGGCCAGAAGGTACGTCGCTTGCGCCATACCGGCCATTACGTCGAACTGGAGTGCGAAGTGGCTTCGGGGCAAGTCACTCCTTTTCGCGTCGAACATGTACTGCTGGCGATGCCTCCGCGATTGGTGGAGCAAAGCATCGAATTCACCCCCGCACTCCCGCAGGCACTAACAGAACAGTGGCGCGCAACAGCAACCTGGATGGCCCCTCACGCCAAATACATCGCCATTTATAAAAGCCCGTTCTGGCGTGAACAAAGGCTGTCTGGCGAAGCCCGAAGCGCAGTGGGGCCATTGAACGAAATTCATGATGCTTCGATGCCAGGCGGCAGCGCGGCGCTGTTCGGATTCTTCGGCGTGCCGGCATCCGTGCGCAAAGGAGTGCCAATCGACGTTATGCACTCACACTGCCGCGCGCAACTCAAGCGCTTGTTTGGCCCCCAGGCTGAGACACCTAAGGCCGAGATCATCAAGGATTGGGCATTGGACCCCTACATTGCGACAGTCGCTGACCTGAATAGCAATGGCGATCATGCCGGAGCGCCGCCGGTCACCGCCTCGGCCGGCCCATGGAATAAACGCATCTCGGGCATCGCCAGCGAATGGTCGCCGCAATTTCCCGGGTATGTTGCAGGCGCCATCGAGGCTGCGAGTTTGGGAGTGCAAGAGCTTCTCAGCGACTCGCACCATATACCGTCAAAACGCCAGTTTTCAATTTGAATAAGGATCATCTCCATGAAGGCCACTTATCGTGCCATGCAGGTATCGATGCCAGGAGCACTGGAGCTCGTAGAACGTCCGGTATCGCAGCCCGGAGCAGGAGAGGTGTTAATCGCCGTCGAAGCGTGCGGAATCTGTGGTGCTGATGCAAGCGACATCGAAGGCGCCGACCCGACACTGCAGCCGCCACGCGTACCTGGCCATGAGGTGGTGGGCCGTATCGCCGCCATTGGCGCAGGCGTGCCTTCTGTCTGGAAATTGGGGCAGCGCGTCGGAGTGGGCCGGTTAGGTGGACACTGCAACGAGTGCGTGCAATGCCGACGCGGGCAGTTTCAACTCTGCCAGAACCAGCCTTTCGTCGGCGCTACTTGCGATGGTGGCTATGCCGAGATGATGCTGGCCCGCAGCACTGCACTCGTCTCTATCCCCGCTGAATTGAATGCCGAAGAAGCCGCGCCGATTCTCTGCGCCGGCATTGCCACCTTCAACGCCCTCAGGAAATCAGGTGCTGAAGCAGGCGATGTTGTGGCGGTATTAGGCATTGGTGGCTTGGGACATATGGCAGTGCAATACGCGCGCCGTATGGGCTTCAAGGTTGTTGCTATAGGACGAGGCAACGACATCGCCGAAGACGCTATTTCATTGGGGGCACATATCTACATTGATACCAATCTGGAAGATCCCGTTGCCAGGCTTCAAGACCTGGGCGGCGCTCAGGCGATTGTGGCAACAATAAATCAAGGGAGTGCGGTGTCACCATGGTTACGAGGTCTGGCGCCTCAAGGGAAAATGATTCTGCTTGGAGTAGGAAAAGATCCTCTGTCCGTACCGACTGGCCATCTTGTCACTGGCGAACGCAGTGTCGTCGGCTCGATTACTGGATCGCCTTACGAAAATGAAAAGGCACTGAATTTCAGTGTCCTGGTAGGCGCCATCCCCAAGGTCGAAACCATGCCTTTGGAATGCGCCAATGAGGCTTATCAGAAAGTGAAATCGGGAGATGTTAAGTTTCGCATGGTGCTCGTCATGAATAGCACGGGCGATGACTCATTGAATGTAAAAATGGAATAGGGAGTTGTGTTGTTGCACCCAATGGGAGATGCTGATCGCAAACGGCAACTTCCGGCCAGAAGTGAATGTTCGGATTCATGATTCTGGCCCAGAGGAGAAAGCAATGACTACCATCGCACTGCTGGTTTCCACCCGAAAGGGAGCGTGGATATTCCGCGCCGACATGAAGAGATCCACTTGGGAAGTCAATGGCCCGCATTTTCTTGGCCATATCATTAGCCATCTGGTTCTCGATCCACGCGACTACACCACCTTGCTCGCTGCAGCAAAGACCGGCCATTTGGGGCCAACCATTTTTCGTTCCACCGACTGGGGACGTACTTGGCAAGAAGCAGCGCAGCCGCCGGCGTTTGCCAAAGCGCCTGAAGGGGAAGCGGGCCGCGCGGTGGATCATACTTTCTGGCTGACCCCTGCACATCACAGCGAACCCAATGTTTGGTACGCAGGCACCTCGCCGCAGGGGCTGTTTCGTTCGGCGGATGGCGGCATCACATGGGCGCCGTTTTCAAGCATCAATGATGACCCGAATTTCCGGGCATGGATGGGGAGCGAGAAGGACGGCACACCGGATGGCCCCAAGCTGCATTCCATCATCGTCGACCCTCGCGATCCCAATCATCTGTACTTCGGAATGTCAGGCGGCGGCGTGCATGAATCGCTTGACCGCGGCAAGACGTGGCGAGTGCTCATCACAGGCATGGAGGTAGTAGAGGGTTTGGACTTCGATGCCTCGAACCCCATGTTTCATGACCCGCACTGTCTCCGCATGTGCCCCAGCAATCCGGATCGCCTCTATCAGCAGAATCACTGTGGTATCTACCGCCTGGACCGCCCATCAGACTCTTGGGTTCGGATCGGTAGAAGCATGCCGAGCGAAGTCGGTGATATCGGTTTTCCGATGACGGTGCATCCACGCGATGACAAAACTGCATGGGTATTCCCGATGGATGGCACCCAGGTCTGGCCGCGCACCAGCCCGGATGGACGACCGGCGGTATATGTTACGCATGACGCCGGCGAAAGCTGGCGGCGTAGTGATACTGGCATGCCAAAAGAACAGGCATGGTGGACTGTCAAACGACAGGCAATGTGCTGCGATAGCCATGATCCAGTAGGTCTTTATTTTGGTACGACAAGCGGCGAGTTATGGATGAGCCGCGACGAAGGCCTGCATTGGGAATGCATTGCTCAACACCTGCCGGAAATTTATGCCGTGGAAGCGGCTGTTGTCGGATAACGGCAGCGCTATGAAAGTACTGATTCCAAGCGCCTTGCAATCGTACACTCAAAGCAATCAGGTCGAAGCGACCGGATCGAGCCTCGATGACGTATTGTTAGATATGGAGCGGCAGTATCCCGGAATTCGTTTTCGAATGATTGATGAGCAACAGCAAGTCCGACGGCACATTCGGATATTCATCAACGGCGTATCCACGAACTCGTTGTCGCAGGCGTTATCTCCAGATGATGAAGTGGTGATCGTCCAAGCCCTCAGCGGCGGATAGATCATACGAGATAGGAGTGCTGATTGTACCGCCGCCTCCTCATTCATCATTACTTCGCATAATGTATATTATGTAAAATTATTAGGGTATTCAAAAAGGCCATCAAACAGACGGCCCTGTTTCTCGTATCTCAAATATCGCGCCTTTGCATGCCTGTTATGTTGGCTAGAAACCTACAGTAAAGCCACACCATCTTTGCATCACCATCAGGCGTTTCTTTCAACCGCAATTCTGATTCTTCGGTTACTGAGCGAAGCCTGAGTCTCGATCCTTGGGTTTGTCGAGCAAGTCTAAATCGAATGCGGCGGCATCATGATCGTCCTTTTCATCCTGTAGCCGCTGATCTTTCTTCCAGCAATACAGCATATAAAGGACAAGGCCAATGATGAGAACGGCGAAAATATAAGAAAGGATGAGAAATGGGCCCATGTCGCGCTCCATCGAGAATCAGGGAGCGCATAGTGCGATCGTGGACCGGCTCTCTAAGAGTCCATCTGCGCACCATACACCTTATATAACCCTGCGACAATCATCCCTAAAGACAACAACCAGCCCCGCCTAGAACAGTTGAAACGCGAGTAGTGCTACAAAAGTCGGTGGCAGTGCGGCCAGCAGCAGGCCCAAGGGATGGATGGCGCCTTCATTGAATCTATCGCGCAGGATGGCTACCCCAGCCGGGTTAGGCGCATTGGCAATAATCGTGAGCCCTCCCCCTGCCACGGCGCCGGCAACCAGTGCCTGCTTGAACTCGGGACTCAAGCCTTCCACCAGTGAGCCGAGATATGTGAGGGCTGCGTTGTCCGTAAAGGCTGTCAGTACCATCGTTCCGTAGAAAACCGCGGTATCGTCCATTCCCATCAGCGCCGGCTGCAGCCACCACTGCTGCATACCTCCCAGAACGACGAGCCCCGCGAGGAAAAAGGCAACCAGCAAGCCTTCCCGCAAGATCAGCGGGCGCTGGAATTTTCGATATGCGGTGGTAACCCCCATGAAAAACAGGAACAGTGCGACAAAGACCTTGGGGTGATGCGCGAAGGCCACGACCAGGACCAGGAAGGCCAAATGGACGATGACGAGCGGAATCGGCACTGCCAGCGATTCCTGTGCGCTTGTGTTGAGCTTGAGGAGTTCCTTGCGGCTAAAGAACGTGGCAATGGCTGCATTGATGAACACGGCAATCGCTGCTTTCCAGCCGAAATTGGCCATCATGTACCCGATATCCCAGTTCCATTTGTCAGCCACCATCAGTACGGGCGGCGCAGCAAAGGGCGTAAGCGTGCCGCCGATGGAAATATTGACGAACAGGACGCCCAGCGTGATGTACTTGAATTTCTCGGCAACTTTTCTCGATAAAAACTGATCGCGCAGCATCAAGGCGGCTAATGTCATCGCGGCGGGTTCGGTGATGAAGGACCCAAGCAAGGGGACCACCGAAAGCACGACGAAATACAGGCCCATGACACGAGGTAGCGGCAGGTACCTTACCAGGAGCCTGACCACGGCTCCCGAAAGCTCGAGTATGGGACGCGAGGCGGCAATCACCATGATGACAAACACGAACATGGGCTCGGTGAAGTTGCGCGAGTCCAGATAGGCGGTGGCCTGCTCTTTTCCACTCAAAACAAACATGAAGATCATGAGCACCATGGCCCAGAAACCGAAAACGATTTCGACTTCACCTAGCAGGTGCCATGTGCCCGCATGCCTGGGATGAGCGTGAGCCAGATGCTCGAAAAACTTGGTGGAAAAGGTATGAAGTATGGCAATTGCAAACAGAAGAGCCGCAATCACCTCAAGGATGTGAGGGTATGGTGTGTGCATAGTCGGTTTTCTTGAAATCCGCGAGGCGGCCCGACCTTCGCATAACACCTCTGGTGAAATTGATCACCAGACCCGTCTCAATTTTATTTCATCCTGAGTGATATCGCTATCTAATCAAGAGCACTACTCGGCATTACTAAGAGTTTTCTTTATCAGCGAGACAGTTGCTGATCGAATGAGGTTTTGAGTTTATTAGCTCGATTGCTCGGGCACGATGGCATCTGGTTTCCACAATCAAAGCCTTGAACCGATAGTTCTGAGTAAGGTTTTTGAGAGGAAGAGTACCCGTGGAGTCCAGATCCCCTTCCACTTTATCCATGATCCTGGGCAGCCAGTCCTCGTCGATTTTGAGGATAGTGAACGTATCCACCTCGATATGTACAGCGGCGAGTCGCGTACTTATATTGATATCTACGATATGGCCAACCATGGGAAATTCCAATTTTTCTCTGAACTTACGCAGATATTAGCCATAGATTTTGGCGTATTGATCACGCCATGACGACCAACTGATGAAAGGAAGTATTTTCAGGACAAATGGAGTCTGGAAGGCATTTCGAAAGAAAAAACACCAGGTAGAAAGGGAATCTACCTGGTGTTGGATGCAGATGGTTGCAAAGGGAGAAAATACCATCCACGCATAGTTTGAGCTGACAGACTGGCATCAGTTCCCTATGCGAGCGATATGGCAGATAAAAGTATCGGCTTTCCCGCCCTCCTCCAACTGATTGAAAAATTTATTACTTCAAGGTCTTAATTGGGAGTATGGTACTCAGGTGGGCACCCAGAAGGCCGGTCCATGTGCGTTTTATGCGCTTTCTTAATAATGCTTGGAGAGCGCTATGGATCTTCTGGTCTTTCTTTCTTTTTTATTTGCGGGCCTGACGGCCGCTGTCATCATCTACTCCCTGTACGCCTTCCAGAAAAACTCCGAAGAACACGAGAGCCCAACGGGGTTCGATATCGACGGGCTGGAAAAACGGGATCCTGATCCAGAACAATAATCCTCTTTCCACGAGCGTCCCTTGCGACGCCTCTTCCTGTGGCTGTGGCACAGCCAATTCTTACGCGCGCATACCTATTGTCGAGCTCAAGCCCGCAGAGCAATATCGTCCATGCAACACCAAAATCAGGGGGAAAAATCATGGATCAGGCATACCTGGATAAGACGTACATGATTATGTGGTTGTGTGGTTTTGCGGTAGGAATACTGATCGGATACCTCGCCGTGTTTTGTTTCGAAAACGATAGTAAGGAAGGCGATGGGATGAGGGAGAAATTATGCTAATAATGATAGGTTTCCTCTGTCTGGTATTGGGCCTTGCCCTGGGGTTTGCCATCGGATTTGTTACGCACAGGAGCTTGCATACCACGACTATCGACGAGCAGAAGATCGTCGAGCGGCTGGAAGATATCAACTGGCGCAGTCCGGAGTCCAGATGAAGTAGTCTACAGCAGCATTCCTGGCCCGCTTGCGGGCTAGGGAAATGGTATAGGCGTAAGCTTCTTACCTGACCGAAGACCGTTCGTTCATTTCCGCTTCGGCATCGGAAAAATCATCGATACCCGGCGCTGGTATTCCACATATTCCGCGCCGTGAAACCTGACCAGATCGCGCTCTTCCAGCCAGGTGACCGCGATGAGAATATAAGCCGTGGTGACGACGGAGAACAGCATATGCCCTTGCGACATGTCCGGCGTCGCCCAAAAAGCGATGATGAAGCCCAGCATGATCGGGTGGCGGACAAGCTGGTACAGGAAAGGCGTCCTGAAGCCGGTCGGCGTATGCGGCACGCCCTTCATGTACAGGTACACCTGGCGCAGGCCGAACAGTTCGAAATGATTGATCAGGAATGTACTCACCAGCACGATGGCCCACCCCAGCCAGAACAGCGCCCATATCACATCGCGCGTCGCGGTGTTTTCCACCTGCCACACCATCGCTGGCATCGGCTGCCACAGCCAGAACAGCAGGATCAGTGCAACGCTGGAAAACAGCACGTAGGTGCTGCGTTCGATCGGCGCCGGCACGTATTGCGTCCACCACTGCTTGAATGCCGGCCGCGCCATGATGCTGTGCTGCAATGCAAAAACGCTCATCAGCACGAGGTTGACCACAATGGCCATGACCATTGCGCCAGCCTCGCCGGAATCGATGCTCTTGGGAACCAGGAAACCGCCGACGAAGCCGACGGAATAGAGAAATGTGAGGAAGAAAATCAGGTAACTGACAAACCCGTAAAGCGCTACCAGCATCTTGTTCATGATGGTGCCTCCTTTGGTCAGGGTGCACCGGTGGAAAAGATGGAAATCAGGCCGGTGCCGGAGATTTGGCAGGCAAATCTCCAAACACATATTTAACGCCTGATTCTCTTTCTCGACAATGAGATAAGCGAAAAGAGCTACCCTACTCCGCTGGAATTTCCGCCTCGACCAGCTGCGCCAGCAGCATCAGCGATTCCTGCCACCCGAGATAGCATGCTTCGGCGGGAATCACCTCCGGTATCCCCTCCTGCACAATGCTCACCTCCGTCCCCACCGAAACCGGCTTCAGCGTCACCGTCGTCTGCATCGTTCCCGGCAGATTCGGATCGTCGAATTTGTCCGTGTAGCGCAGCTTTTCGTTGGGCACCAACTCCAGATATTCACCGCCGAAGGAATGCGTCTGACCATTGGAGAAATTGGTGAACGACATTTTGCAGCTTCCGCCGACTCGTGCATCCATGTGATGTACCTTGCCGGTAAAGCCATGCGGCGGCAGCCACTTCGCCATCGCATCAGGATCAAGGAAAGCGCGATAGATGCGCTCGGCAGGCGCACGAAGAACGCGATGGAGACGAACGGTACCGGTAGACATGGGCAGCTCCTTTCAGTTTACGGCTCAGGTAAAACGGATTGGAAAGCAGAATAATACGTAAGTTTTACACCTGTAATTGCCTCATCGAGGCCAATCACAGAACATACGCTCGTACAGCGATGCCAAAGCCTTCATTGATCAAGCCTTTGAATTTCATAGGCTTGAAGATTCGAATAAGCGATCTTCAAAAGCGGCACGTCAAGGCCATAAGCTATGGCACGATGAACCATATCTCCCAAGATGTGCTCCGCTTCTGTACGCCCTTTTCGCTCGATATCCCGGAGCATGGAGGCAGTGCTGGTTGAGTCTCGCGCAGTCAGTTGAGCACGGTATTGGGCAAGGCGTTCCTCGTTAGGCGCGTGGCCGTACTTTTGAGCAACCTTGCAGCACTCGTCCAGTAATCCAAGAATGAAATCCATGCCCCAGTCGGTTTGCACGATATTGCCAATAGAGGCCCGCATCGTGCACGTTGCACCGGCCAGAACGGAAAGGAAAACATATTTGCTCCACATTTCGCCCTCGATATCTTCGGACAAATGGAAATCGATACCGGAGCCTCTCAATACCTGGGCAAGGTCATCGACGAGCGGCGATGCCGGCATGGTTCGACTACCGATCACCAGCCGATGGAGCTCATTCAGATGCCGAATCTTCCCTTCCGGAGTCAATGTGACACCCAGGTGGGCCATACCGCCGAGCACTCGTGTGCGGCCATACTCTTTGTCTAGATAATCCAGATGAGCGATGCCATTGAGCAAAGGAACGATGATGCCTTCAGAAGCAATCGCGGGTGATACGGCACGCACCGCTTCGTCGAGATCATAGGCCTTGCACGACAGAATGACGGCATCGAATTTCTTCGAGGAGTCGAGTTGTGCTGATGTGATGAGCTTCGGAGTAATCCTTAGATCGCCAAGCGGACTGATGATGTGCAGCCCTTCTGCCGCCAGGCTATTCGCACGCGCAGGCCTCACCAAAAAAGTGATGTCACCGCCTGCTTCATGAATTCTTGCGCCGAAATAGCCGCCGATTCCACCCGCGCCGAGCATTAAGATGCGCATTTCTCGATTACTCTCTAAGGTGAGGCGTCCAGCGGTCCAAAAGATCGTCTAAGTAACCTAAGCCGAACCGCGAAGCGGCTTCCAGATGGAATGAATTGTCAGGCCCCAGCCTTTAGAGTGTCAAACCAAGCCTTGAACTGCTGTACGCGGTCCGGTGAGACCCCCAGTTCTTGATCGCGGGCCAAATCGTGGTCTACAGGATCCAGGATGAGGAGCGGCCGATAGCCTAGTGGCTCGATTCGTATTGTGAGCGGCATGCCCAGTGTGCAGCTGTAGAAGGGAATATCAGTGCCCAAGGTGCCGAAAAAGGGCTCATGAGCTTCCCTGCCCGCAGTTTCCAAATGGTCGTCCAACCACAGAAACGTTTCCTCATCGACCTTTGCCCACGCGCCCCACGTGAAATCGCCGGTATGTTCATGGATTTTAAGCGGTATCGATCCATAGACATAGAAGTGCTCACCATCGATCGCGCACATTTCGTCATTGGTCCAGACTCGTTTTGAGCGCATCCTCGGAGGAATCATTGCCGCTTGAGTGGGTAATGTAACCGGAATTGCTACTGCCAGAGAGTTATGCGCTTTCCCGCACGAACTACAGATATGGTCCATGGACTCCAATTCCCGAATTAAGCCGAGTCGTGCTCTGCCTGACTATCACAGCTTTTGCCAGAAATGCCGCAACAAGCTCAACCATACTTCAATGGTGGAACAATGATCTCCTAGGACAATCCCCTATTCGGCTTCACTAAAACAGATATCGCCTTTACGGCAGAATATTTGGGGATGTTGCGGCGTAAGCCTTGTGATATCAGGAAAGGAACTTTGTGCGATCAAGGCATTCTATTCGTACCGCAATCATCATCGATCGTCATTCCCAATGCGGTAGCTGTTTGTTATGCTTTCAGCCCGCGACTCCGGCAGGGTGTCCGAGTGGTTAGGTCACGGTTTGCAAAGCCGTGCAGGTTGGTTCGAATCCAGCCCCTGCCTCCAACATCAGCGTGTTTCTAATAAACCTTCAAACCACCTGCAACATCGGGTTGAACGCTTTGGAGAGCAGCATGACACGGCTGCCGACCTTGAGCTGGGCCGCTTCGTCGGGGGTGGCGATGATGCGCACGATCTGGTTGCCGACCAGGATAGAAACGGCGAAGACGACATCGGCCGGCTCGATGGCCAGCACTTCGCCGGCGAAACGGAACTTGCCGCCGCCCTGCCCTGCGCCGAACACCTCCGCCGGGCTGCCTTCGCGCACAGCACGCCCGCCCTCGATGATAATCACGCGGCGCGAGAGCTTGTAGACCTCGCTCACATCGTGGCTGACCATGAGCGCGGTCAGTCCGAACTGGCGCTGCATGCGCAGGATTTCATCCTGCAGCCGCAGCCGGGTTTCCTGATCCAGAGCGGACAGCGGCTCGTCCAGCAGCAACAGACGCGGTTCGGCGGCGAGCGCGCGGGCCAGGGCCACGCGCTGCTTCTGCCCGCCCGAGAGCGTCACTGGCCGGCTGTGCTGCAATTCGCCCAGCGCCATCATGTCGATCAGCTCGTCTATGTGCTTACGCGGTGCGCCCTTGCGCTGGGCGAATTCGAGATTGCCGCGCACCGTCATGTTGGGGAACAGTGCGTAATCCTGGAACATGAACCCTACGCGGCGCTGCTGGGTAGGCAAGCGCGTGTTTTGCGTACTGTCAAACCAGGTTTCCTTGCCGCACCGGATCGACCCCGCGTCCGGCATTTCCAGCCCGGCAATGCAGCGCAGGAGCGTGGTCTTGCCGGCCCCGGAAGGGCCGAACAAGGTGAGAAACTCGCCCTCCTCGACCCGCAGATCGACATCCAGCGCAAACTCGCCTTGCGGACCGCTCAGTTTCTTGCGTATGGCGATATGCATCAGGCCGCCCGCAGCATTTTCTTGTTGAACATGTACACGGTGAGCAGGATCGCGAAGCATACGGCGAACAGCACCATCGCATAGAAGTTAGCGGTCGCGTAATTGAGCGACTCTACTTCGTCGTAGATGGCAATCGAAGCCACGCGCGTTTCGCCGGGGAGATTGCCGCCTATCATGAGCACTACGCCGAACTCGCCGATGGTGTGCGCGAAGGCGAGTACGGCGCCAGCGAGCAGCGACGGCTTGATATTGGGCAGCAGCACGCGCAGGAAGGTCACGAGACGCGACTTGCCCAGCGTGTAGGCCGCTTCGGAAAGCGAGGCCGGAAGGTTCTGGAAGCCGGATTGCACCGGATGCACCATGAACGGCAGGCTGAAAATGACCGAGGCGATCACCAGCCCCTCGAAGCTGAAGGCGAGGCGTACGCCGAACCACTGATCGATGAATTTCCCGAAAGCATTGTTGGGACTGAAGGCCAGCAGCAGGTAGAAGCCGAGCACCGATGGCGGCAACACCAACGGCATGCTAACCAGGGCCTCCAACGCCGGCTTGAAGCGCGTTTGCGTCATGGACAACCACCACGCGAAAGGGATGCCGATGACCGCCAGAATCAGCGTCGTCACGGCGGCGAGCTTGAAGGTCAGCAGCAGCGGCCCCCACTCAACCATCATGATGCGAGCTCCTTGAGCGACATTTCGTTGGATTTCACGAGTGCCTCGACGGCATCCCCCACGGCCAGCTCCATGCGGTCGATGGCACGCGTGGTGATGATGCTGTAAAACACCTGGCTGTCATAGTCCAGCTCGACCTCGCTAAGTATCTCCCCGCGGCGGATGCCGCGTACGAGGGCGGGGATCCGGTTGCGCAGGCTGAGCATGCCGGACAGATTCTTGCCCAGCGACACCTCGGTCGCCTTGAACATCAATGCGATCGGATTGCCGGGCTTGAGATAGGGCGTTCCTTCCGGCGTTTCAAGCAGGATGGAAGTAAAGGTATCGCGCCCGATGCTGACATCGACCAGCGACAAATGCCCGTTGCTCTGTACGGCCGCGATGGCGCCCTTCAATTGGTTCATGGTAGCCCGTAATGGAATTTTTCGAGGATGGCGCGCGCCTTCACCGAATACAGGAAGTCGTAAAACTTGCGGGCAGCTTCCCCGTGCTCGGCCTGTCCGTGGCGCAGGATCACGGCGCCCTGCGCAATCGGCGTGTAGGACTCCATGGGAACGTCGATCCATTTGCCCCGCCCGGCGTTTTCAGGCGCCGTGACCAGCGATTTGGCGGTAAAGCCGGCATCGACATTGCCGCTATCGACGAATTGCACCACCTGCGCGATGTTCTCGGCATAGACCAGCTTGGGCTCGATCGCCGCTTTCAGGCCCAGCTTGTCCACGGCCTTCAGCGCCTCTTCGCCGTAAGGCGCTACCTTGGGATTGGCGACGGCAATTTTCCTGACGTCGCTGCCGCCCAGTACGCTCAAGCCTTTGCTCAGGTCGAGCCTGGCATTGAGCGTCCACAGCACGATCTTGCCATAGGCATAGACCTTGGGCGCCGTCACCGCCTGCCCGGACTGGTACAGCTTGGTGGGGAACTCCATGTCGGCGGACAGAAACAGGTCGTAAGGCGCGCCTTCCTTCACTTGCGCCGTGATTTTTCCGGACGAACCGTATACCGGCTGGATGTCGATGTCGCTTTCCTTCCTGAAAGCCGCGGCCAGGTCGTCGAACGCGAATTTCACGTTCGCGGCAACCGCTATTGTCAGCGTTTCGGCTCGCACCATACTGCTCGCCAGCAGCAAGGCAGGTATTGCCACGAATTGCCAATATTTCATGTTCTTTTCTTTTTCATTGATTTTATTCCACGCAGCCCATGCTATCTGCGCCCAGTTTATCCGCAGACTTCATGCCATGCAGATACAAACACATAAGCCCCATATCGTAATGTCACAACTGACATGACGATAATTATAAATTCTTCTTGAAGAATCAATACATGATTAATCGAGAAGATCGTTGAAGGCTTGCAATTCGGTGCGTGCTGTCTCGTTGATACGCGTTTCAAGCGCTTCATAACGCAGCATCAAGTGACGACCCAGTTCCGTCACACGGGTACCGCCGCCGCCCTTCCCTCCCGTTAAGGTCTGCACCACAGGGCGGCCCAAGCCCTGATTCAGGGTCTCGATGAGAGACCAGGCACGCTTATAGGGAATTCCAAGTGCTTTTGCGGCTGCAGTGATCGAATGCGTTTCGTCTATCTTGCGCAGCAGCGCAATTTTGCCGGGACCTATGGACAGCGATTCGCCGAGATAGACGCGAGGCCGGGCGATGAGAAAACTTGAATCAGACATGTGCGAAGCCTAACCCAAACATGGAAATCGCACTAGGTAAGCGGGCAATGAAAGGCTTCCCGGTCCAAGGGGAGGTGCAGCTACTGGTCGATCATTCCATACCGCATTGCCAGCCGCAGCATCTCGATAGGCGTAGAAACACCCAGTTTCTGTTTGATGAGCGTGAGATAGTTGGCGACCGTCTTCTGGCTGATCTTGAGCTTGGTCGCCACCTCGTCCGCGCTCAGGCCTTCCGCCACCATGCGGAACACCTCGAACTCGCGGGCGGAAAGCTGTCCGATAGGATCGGTACCGCCGTCCAGGCTTTGCATGGCAATCTTCTGGGCGATGCCAGCCCCAAGATAGGTCTTTCCTTTGACGAGTTCCTGCAGTGCCGTAACCAGTTCCTCCGGTGCTCCGGTCTTTGCGAGATAGCCGCGCGCGCCAGCACGTAGCGACTGGGTCGCGAAGGACGCGTTTTCATGCATGGAAAACACGAGGATTCTCGCGTGCGGGTAACGCACCAGAATGCGCCGTACCGCTTCCATGCCTCCCATGCCCGGCATGGACAAATCCATGACTGCCACATCGGGCTGACATTCGCCGAACAACTGGTAGGCCTGCTCGCCGCTTTCGGCCTCCGCAACTACTTCCAGCCCCGGGCGCTGTTCAAGCAAGCGGCGCAATCCGGAGCGCACGACGGCATGGTCGTCCGCGAGCATGATACGAATGGTTTGCAGACTCATGGGTTCTTCTCCTGTTGCGCGACGGGAATGCGGACAGTGATGCGCGTGCCGTCGCCTATCGCGCTTTCCAATGTGAAGGTTCCGCCCAGTCCCTGGACGCGCTCGCGCATCCCGCTCAATCCGAAGCCCTCGAAACGAGTGGGATCGAAGCCTTTTCCGTCATCCTCGACTGAAATGATCAAAACATCGGCATCCCGCACATCCAGGCGTTCCACCTGCAAGGTCACGCGCCTTGCCGATGCATGACGGCTGATATTGGTCAGGCATTCCTGTACCACGCGATAGGCGGTAATACGCACGGCCTCGGAAAGGTTGTTGAGATCGCCCGAATAGCGGCTGATGAGCGTCAGGCCGATATTGCGCTGGCGCCAGTTGGCAACAAGCTCTTCTATGGCAGGCAAAAGCCCCAGGCCATCGAGCACATCGGGACGCAGCCGCTGCAGCATCGCCCGCAGCATGGTCATGACCTGCTGGGTGACCGTGACAACTGCTTCGGCACTCGCCCTGCCCTCCGGCAGCCTCGATTCGCTCAGGCGCAGCAAGGCTGTGCCGTCCGCCATGATCGCCGTCAAACACTGCCCCAGTTCGTCGTGCAGATCCCTGGCAAGGCTTTTGCGCTCCTCTTCCTGGAGATAAATCAACTGCTGGGAAAGCCGGTGGTTGCGCGTCATGCTGGTCTGCAGCGTTTCGGCCATGCCGTTGAACTTCTGGCTGATGCTGGAAAGCTCTTTCAGCTCGAACGAAGGCAGGCGCGCATCCAGATTGCCCTGCTCCAGTTCGTTGAGTGCCTCGAGAATCCGGCCGACAGGCTTGAGCGCGCGTCCGACAGCCCAGAACACCAAAATATTGACCGACACGAAGAACACCACCACCAGCCCGAAAAGGCCGACAGTATCGTTCCAGACCTCTGCAACCTCGTAGGATGGATCGGCCTCGATGATGACTTTCCCACCCAGCAAACCGCCTGCGGGAAGGTCCTGCTCTATCCTGACAGGAGTGAGATTGTGGGTCATGAGGCTCTCGAACCATGCCGGAGGCGTATCCTCCAGCCCGCGCCCATGCGTATGGGCATTGGTATGGATGAGCACGCCGTCGAGGTTATAGATACTGATGCGTATGTGGCGCAAATGCTCGATGCCGCTAAAGCCGATCTGGCGATACCAGAACTGGCCGCTGGGCCGGGAAAAAAGCAGGCTGACCGGATTGGCAAGCTGGGTCACCATGGCCGACACCGATTCGACCTCCGCCTGCACCTGTTTACGGGCATTGTGCAACAGCAGCAGGGTTCCCAGCAGCATCACCAGGATGAGCAAGGAAGTAATCAGAAGATTCAGGCGGGCCCGTAAACTCATATGCAATCGTCACACTTTCAAAAAATAACGGGTGAGCCCGCAGCCCACCCGCAGTTGCCCAGCTTTTGTTGCTGTAATTACTTCTTGGCGCCGAACTCGTAGCGCACCCCTACCCATGCAGCGCGCGGAGCTCCCGGCGATACGAGGGCCGAGCGGTCGTCGTCGCCATCCATGAAGGTACCATCGGCTTCGAAGAAGGTCTCGCCCAGCATGCCGCCGGTGTAATACTCCTTGTCGAACACGTTGTTGACCTTGGCAAACAGCTGCCAGCCGGAATCGGCAAAGCGGTAACGGGTATCGAGATTGACGACGGTATAGCCGCCCACCTTGGCGCCCTCGCCATGGTCGTCGTTGTTTTCGTTGCCGTGCGCATACTGGTCGGAGAAGGCCACGATGTTGGTACCGATGGTCCATTGCGGCAGCGCTTCCCATTCGCCGCGGAACTTGAACTGGTGACGCGGAATGCCCGGGATGTTGTCGCCCTTGCTGACCTGGATCACATCGCCAACCGCGCTATTGTTCACTTCATTGGTGAGTTCGAACTCGGACTCGTAAGTAGCCTTCACATAGCTATAGCCTGCAAACCAGCGGAACTTGCCGAAGGCGCCGTCAATGCCGAAATCGCCGCCAACCCGGCGAGTCTTGCCGACGTTATCGAAATAACCGGCACCGGTAGCGCTGGAAGCGATGAACTGGATGTCGTCGGTATTCTGGGTGCGATACAGGCTGGCGCTATAGCCCAGGGTCGAAGTGAGCTTGCCGCGCACGCCACCTTCGAAAGTCCTGGACACGACCATATCCAGCGGAGGATCGCCAGCCATTGCATTGGGCAGCTTGCACGGCACATCCGGATTCGCGCAACCCAACTCGATGGAGGTCGGTGCGCGGCTACCTTCGTTGTAGCTGGCGTAGAACGACAGTGCCTTGGAAGGTGTGACCGCAAGACCAATCGCCGGATTGAAGCGGTTGAAGCTGTGCTCGGCCGTCAACGACTCCTCGTCGCCCACCGGATGGGTAATGCCGTCGAGACGGTCCTTGTTGTCGACCTTGGTGTGGTTGTAACGGCCGGAAAGCGTCAAATGGTAGACATCATTGAAGGAGAAAGTATCGGTGGCGAACAGGCTCCAGGTACGGTTAACCCCACGCAAGTCGACCTCACCCTCTTCGCTGAAGACGCCGATGCCATTGACTCCGCGGCTGCCAGTGATCGTGCCGAACTCCGTCGACTGCTCGAAATCCGTACGGCTGCGATCGTAACCCAGGCCGGCGATAAACAGGTTTTTGTGCCCCATCACATCCTGATTGAAATTCATCTGGGCAGTGAAGCCATAGCCTACGCGCCGCGACTTGCTGCGATTGAGCGCACCGCTACAGGAAATTTCGGCATCGTCATCGTCCGCACCGGCCACGCAGTCCGTGAGATCGAATCCAGGATCGTCCGGATCGATATCGTCATTGATATCGCCGTTCAGCGTACGGGTACGCGCGTTTCGGTAGTACGCATTGCCGCTGAACATCGTGTGATCGTCGATCCAGTGGCTGCCGTTGAAATTGAGGAAGGCAAGCTTGTTCTCGGTCTGGTCGGGCTTGGTGTTGATCGCATCCCAATCCTGCTCGCGCAGGAACTCCTTCTGCACGAGGCCGTTACCGATCAGGTCGTTGTCAGCCAATGACATGGTCAGATTCAGGTCGGTGGTTTCGTTCTGCCACCCAATCTGGCCGAACATCTGTCGTACTTCCGAGGGTGAAGCCTCACGCCAGCCCTCTTCCTCGAACCAGTTGCCGGAGATGAAATAGTCCACACCGTTATCGGCCTTGCCGCCGAATTCGGCCTGCGCGTTATAGCGATCCCAGGAGCCGGTGGAAAACTCTACGGC
Source organism: uncultured Methylobacillus sp. (assembly GCA_946478865.1). Next base: position 3,530 of record CAMLDO010000024.1, on the reverse strand, counting down.
CCCGCCCTGATGAGTGGCACCGCGCTTGGTTTGCATGGAAATCGCACCACCCAGCGTATTGAGGCCGAACAACGGGTTCGAGCCTGGAATAAGGGACATATTGGCCAGCGCGTTCATCGGAATGAGATCCCAGCTCACCACATCGCCGAAGGGCTCGTTGATGCGCACGCCGTCCTGATAGATGGAAAGCCCTTGGGGTGTACCAAGCAGCGGAGACGCCGTGAAGCCGCGGAAATTAACGTTGGGCTGAAAGGGATTGTTCTGAGTCTCGTTGACGCTCACGCCGTTCATGTTCTGCGACAAGAAGTCGGCGATAGTCAGGCTCTGCTGCCTCTGCATTTCCTCGCCGGCAACCGTCTGGATATTGGCCGGAACTTCGTTCGCAGCGATACCGATCCCCGGCAGAGGGGTGGGATTGACTACTATGATTCCGTCCGTATCGACAGTATCGTTCTGTGCCGCCACCGGCCCCGCATAAAGCATGGCCACGACGACGGCAATTATTTTTGGTGGAAACGATTTCTGTTGCATAAAAACCCCAAGAAGTTATTCAAATAAACCGCTCGCTGCAAAAACACGCAAAGCGCATAAATGGCTGTGCGAGAGTAGCTTTACCTTCCTGGCGACCGTGAGGGAGATGCTCCCGAATAGTCACGGGAAACTTTCCCGGACTACTTGGGAAAATTTCCCGTATACATTTCCACGGAGATTGAATTCTTTATGGAGGGAATGGAGAGCAGATACCGTGCCCGCAGGAGAGCTCTGCGGAAGCGCATGCAAGCTATTGATTCAATAAGAAACAGGAAAATGTGATTGGCATAGGCTGGCTGACCTCAGCCAGCCTCCTGTTTCATTGCAACCACCGTTGCATGAATCGTCCGAACAGGTGAAGAACTAGAAAAGAAGCTTATTTCTGGGGAGATAAGGTCAGACGCCAGGGCCGCGAGAAACGGCTGTAGATACGGATACCGAATAGCGTGGCCAGAATGGCCGCATAAACCATGGGCTCACTCACATCCTTCTTGACGAGCCACCAGTAATGCACGATTCCGAGAGTCGCAATGACATAGACCAGGCGATGCAGCACCTGCCAGCGCTGCTTCAGCCGGCGTATCGCCGCCCGGTTGGAGGTTGCAGCCAGAGGAATCATGAGCAGGAACGCCGAAAAACCGACCACCACATACGGATGCTTGGCAATATCGTGGGCGATGGTGCGCCAGTCGAACCATTGATCCAGCCCGGCATAAGCCAGCAGATGCAGGCTCGCGTAGAAAAAGGCGAACAGCCCCAGCATGCGTCGCAACTGCACTGGCCAGGCAACCCCGGTAATGAGCCGTATCGGCGTTATGCTCAGGGTTGCGAGCAGGCTCACCAATGTCCAGGTACCCAGCGAGCGAATGATGAATTCGACCGGATTCGCGCCCAGATCATCCGTTGCCGCCAGAAAAACCAGACGTGCCAATGGCAGCAGCGCTACAAAAAATAGCGCTATTTTTATTCTATTAATCAGTTCCTTGTTTGGCATTTCAGAAGTACTTCCTCAAATCCATTCCGGCATACATCTGTCCGACCTGCTCCGCATAGCCATTGAATATCAGGGTCTTGCGGCGGCGTGCAAACAGACCGTCGCCGATGCGGCGCTCGGTGGCCTGCGACCAGCGGGGGTGATCCACCTCCGGATTCACATTGGAGAAAAAGCCATACTCCGAGGCGTTGGCCTTCATCCAGCTGCTCACGGGCATTTTTTCTGTAAAACGGACCGTGACGATGGACTTGATGCCTTTGAACCCGTATTTCCATGGCACTACGAGGCGTAAAGGCGCGCCATTCTGGTTCGGAAGCTGCTCTCCATACAGGCCGACCGCAAGCAGCGTCAATGGATGCATGGCTTCGTCCAGCCGCAAGCCTTCGTTGTAGGGCCAGTCCAGCACCCCGCTGCGCTGCCCCGGCATCATCTGCGGATTGTGCAGCGTGACGAACTCGACATACTTGGCATTGCCGGTCGGCTCGGCCCATTTGATGATGTTGGCGAGCGGGAACCCGATCCAGGGGATCACCATGGACCAGCCCTCGACGCAACGCATGCGGTAGATGCGCTCTTCCAGCGGCGCAAGCTTGTAGATGTCTTCGATAGCGATGCGCTTGGGGCGCTTGACTGCGCCTTCGATGCTCACCGTCCATGGCCGTGTCACCAGCGTATCTGCATACTGCGCCGGGTCACCCTTGCCGGTGCCGAACTCGTAGAAATTGTTGTAGCTGGTGATGTCTTCGTAGGGCGTGACTTTCTCGTCCGCACCGTAGGCGGTGCGCGCGTATTTCTCGATTTTCCGGCGCGGAGCGGTGGCGGCTTCGGATGGCAGCGTGAAGCCGCTCAGCGCGGCAGCGCCGGCGATGGTACCCAGGCCTGCCAGTTTGATGAATTCGCGCCGGCCTTCATAAACCTCGCGCGGCGTAATCTCGGAAGATGGGATAAGTGGTAGTTTCATGGCGGGTCTCCTTGTGCATCAGTCGCACGAGCCCGCGAAACCTTACATGGACGGTTCGGATTGCACGATTTCCGCCAGCAGTTGGCGCGCGCCGATGCGTTCGGCCATTGCCTTCGCCTGCGTCCACTGCTCTTTGGCAGCACTGCCCTCGCCTCTGGCAGACTTGACCTGACCAAGCAGGAAACGGGCTCTGGCCTGCCAATAGGAGTCACCCGCTTCCATGATGGTTCCGAGGAATTTATTGATCCATTTCTCGGCATCGGCATATTGCTTACCGACAAGACAAATACGTCCCAACTCCAGCATCGCGTTGGCGTAATGATTGAAGTCCCCTGCATTTTCCTCGTACAAGGCGGATTTCAATTGATGCTCGATCGCCTTGTCATGCTGCCCCAACAGGCTTTGTGCGCCAGCAATGCGCGCATGGCTGTCCGCGCGCTCGTTGTCGTTCGCCGCAACCTTGAGTCCCAGCTGAAACTGCTCCAGCGCAGCCGCAGTATCACCGCTCTCCTGCAGCACTGCGCCCAACTGATTGCGATTGATCAACTCAAATGCCGCACTCTTCTCATTCAGGGCGATTTGCAGGCTTTGGCGGTAGAGCGAGCCCGCTTGGGCAGTTTTTTTTGCGGTACGCAGCACATTGCCTTGCAGCGTCAATGCCACCATTCGCTCGACCGGCTGCGCAGAAAGCTTTTCCGCAGCTTGCAGCGCCAACAGTGCGGCATCATATTGTCCCAGTTCTTCCTGAGCGCGGCCTAGGCATAAATAGGCCTCTCGCGCACTCTTGTCGCTCTTCATGGATTGTTCAGCCGCCGACACAGCCTTGGCAGCATCTCCCGCTTCGAGTGCCTGCTCGCAATCATTTGGAGCGGCAAATACCGGAGCTGAAAACAGCATCAGGAAGAGTAAGGAAAGATTTCTCATGCGAATACGCTCTGAAGTCAAAATATATAAATCAGGATACGGATGCCGCGATCACGCGATTGCGGCCCTCGCGTTTTGCGCGGTACAACGCTTCATCCGCGACCTTCAGCAACTCCTCAG
>CAMLDO010000023.1 GCA_946478865.1 uncultured Methylobacillus sp. | reverse complement strand
CGACCGGGCGGATGTTGGAAACGATCAGGAACTTGTTGGTGAGCTTGCCGTTGCCATCCAGCAACGGGAAATATTTCTGGTTGGCCTTCATCGTGAGGATGAGGCATTCCTGCGGCACTTCAAGGAAGGCCTCCTCGAACTGGCCGAGCAGTACGTTGGGTCGCTCGACCAGCGCCGTGACTTCGTCCAGCAGTGCCTCGTCCTCGATGGGAGTCAGCCCTTGCTTGGCAGCGGCTTCGGTGAGTTGGCGCACGATCTCGGCGCGACGCGCATCGAAACCGGCAATGACCGCGCCTTCCGTAGCCAATTGATTTTCGTAGCTGTCGGCGTTCTTGAGACGCACAGGATGGTGCAGTGCTTCGAAGCGATGGCCGTGCGTCATGTTGCTGGAAGCGAGCCCCAGCGTCGCGACGGGAATCACGTCCTCGCCGTGCAGTGCGACCAAGCCATGCGCGGGGCGCACGAAGTTGACATTGCTCCAGCCATCGTCGAGCTGGTAGGACATCACCTTGGGAATCGGCAGCTTGGCGAGTGCCTCATCCAGCGCCTTTTGCAGCCCGTCGGCGAGCTTGGCGCCGGACATTACGGTATCCAGGAACAGCACATCGGCCTTGCCATCGTTCTCGCACTTGAGCTGCGGCACCACCGAGGCGTCGGCGCCCAGTGCGCCGAGCTTTTTCAGCAGCGCCGGGGTCGGCTGGCCATTGGCATCCAGGCCAACGGCCACAGGCATGAGTTTTTGCGAAACCGGCTTGTCAGCAGCTTGCGCGGCGACGTCGGTAATGTGCGCGGCCAGACGGCGCGGCGATGCGAATGGCGTGATGGCGGATTGCTCGCTCGTCAGGCCTTGTGCTTTCAGGGTGTCGAACAGTGTGGCGGCGAAGGAGTCGCCGAGTTTCCTGAGTGCCTTGGGCGGCAGCTCTTCGACAAACAGTTCGACCAGGAGATTGCGGTTGCTCATGCTCATGCGGCTTTCTTGTCCATTTGCGCCAGTACTTCATCGGCCCATTCCTTGGGGGCCATGGGGAAGCCGAGCCGCGCGCGGCTGTCCAGGTAGGCTTGCGCGACGCTGCGCGCGAGGTTGCGGATGCGGCCGATGTAGGCGGCGCGCTCGGTGACGGAAATTGCACCGCGTGCATCCAGCAGGTTGAACGTGTGCGCGGCCTTGAGCACTTGCTCGTAGGCGGGCAGCGCGAGCTGGGCGGTCATGAGGTCCTGCGCGGTCTTTTCGTGCGCATTGAATGCACCCAGCAGGAATTCGACGTTGCTGTGCTCGAAGTTATATGCAGACTGCTCGACCTCGTTCTGGTGGAACACGTCGCCGTACTTGAGGCCGGGTGCGTAGGTGAGATCGAACACGTTGTCCACGCCTTGCAGATACATCGCGAGACGCTCCAGGCCGTAAGTGATTTCACCCGTGATCGGACGGCAGTTGATGCCGCCGACCTGCTGGAAGTAGGTGAACTGCGTGACTTCCATGCCGTTGAGCCAGACTTCCCATCCCAGGCCCCAGGCACCCAGCGTCGGATTTTCCCAGTCGTCCTCGACGAAGCGGATGTCGTTCTTGTGCAGATCGAAGCCCAGTGCTTCGAGCGATCCGAGATAGAGTTCGAGGATGTCGGCCGGCGCGGGTTTGAGCACGACCTGGAACTGGTAGTAGTGCTGCAGGCGGTTCGGGTTTTCGCCATAGCGGCCGTCCTTGGGGCGGCGGCTCGGCTGCACATAGGCGGCCTTCCACGGTTCGGGGCCGAGCGCGCGCAGGAAAGTCGCGGTGTGGCTGGTGCCGGCGCCGACCTCCATGTCGTAGGGCTGCAGCAGCGCGCAGCCTTGCTTGTCCCAGTATTGTTGCAGGGTGAGGATGATCTGTTGGAAAGTCAGCATCGGAGTCGCTGTTCTTGTTTTGCAAAAGGGCTTGATTTTACTTCTTTTTGCGCCCCCACAAAAGCCCGAGCGCCAGCAGGATCAGCGTGATTGCGGGCCAATTGCCCCAGCGCACATAAGGTGTCGTTCCGATATAGCCCTGCGCCTGCCCGGTCAGGGCCGTCGTAGTGAAGTGTGGCGCCTCGGTGACGATGGTGCCGTCCGGCGCGACGATGGCAGTGGCGCCGGTATTGGTGGCGCGCAGCATCATACGGGCGGTTTCCATCGCGCGCGTCTGCGAAATCTGCAGGTGCTGGTGCGCGGCGAGCGAATGTCCGTACCAGGCATCGTTGCTGGCATTCACCAGCAGTGTCGCTTCGGGCAGCTGGCGGATGATCTCTTCGCCGAACACGTCCTCGTAGCAGATATTGACCGCAATCTTCTGCCCGGCGACCGCGAGTGGTTTCTGGTATTTCGGCCCGGAGCTGAGGTCGGACAAAGGGATGTGCAGCAAATCGTGGTAGATCCACCCCAGCGCCACCTTGAACGGAATGAACTCGCCGAATGGCACGAGATGGAATTTGCTGTAGCTCTGCGGCCGGCTATTGCCCAGGCTGAACATACTGTTGAAATACTCGTCGCCGATCTGTTCCGGCGCGCCGACCAGCGTATCGCCGCCTAGCGCCCCCGCCGCTTCGGCCAGTGCCGCCAAGTAATCTGCCGGCACCTGGTGCCAGAGCAGCGGGAGCGCGGTTTCCGGCAGCACTACCAATTCGGCTGGATTCGTACGGGCGAGTTCGAGGTAGGTTTGCAGCGTGTTGCGGACTTCCTCCGGCTGCCATTTCATGTCCTGCGGGATATTGCCTTGCAGCAGACTCACGCTGACGGGTTTCCCGATAGGCGCGCTCCATTCGACATGCTTGAGCGCACTGCCCGTAATCCAGAGAGCGAGCAGTGCGGTCAGCACCGGTTTGCGCACTCTTGCGTTGAATAGCGCCGGGAGCAGCGCGGCGGCAACGGTGGCAGCCAGTGAAACGCCGAATACGCCGAACACGGGCGCGAGACCTGCGAGCGGGCTGTACGGCACTTGCGAATAGCCGAGGGTCATCCACGGGAAGCCGGTGAAAATCCAGTTGAGCACCCATTCCGTCAGCACCCAGGCGAAGGGCATCGCCCAGGCTTTGCGCTCGCCGAAGCGGCTGCTCAGCCAGCCCGCTGCTGCCGGAAACAGTGCCAGGAAGGCGCAGAATCCGGTGGTGGCCACAGCTGCTGCTGCCAGCGGCATTCCGCCGAAATCGTGCAGGCTCACATAAATCCAGGAAACGCCCGCGCCGAACAGGCCGAGACCGTAGAAATAGCCTAGCTGAAAACTCTGGCGAGGCGTTTGCGCACTACGCCAGAGGAAAAACAGCCCGGCCAGCGTCAGGATGGGGATGGGATAAAGGTAGAACGGCGCATAGCCGAACACGGCGAGCGCACCGAGCAGAAGGGCGGCCAGTCGCTGGAGCCACGGGGTATTGAGCAGCATGTACACGGAGCGGTCAGTGAGTGTGTAAAAGCGGCATTATCGCTCAAGGACTGACGTGGACAGTAATGCAGTGTTCGCGAATACGGTCGGCCAGCGCATGCATCCAATCTTCGGAGAGCCGCGACAAACGCGGAGCTTCCGCCTGCATCGAGGGACGGGCCAGACCGTAGAGGTGAACGCCGGAAATCGCTGTGGAAGCTTGTTGCAGCAGATCGAGATAGGCTGCGATTTCAGTTTCGGACGGCGGTTCGCCGTCGAGCGCGAACACGCAGGTTTGCACCCAGGTCGAGCAGTGCTGCGCGCATAGCCGGAGACGCTCGAGTATGCCTTGCGGATTCAGCCGCACGTCATTGATCCGGGCTATGCCTTCCGTGGTCGCGGCATCCACCTTGAACCACACCTCTCCATTGATGCGCCCGAGGTGGGAGATCGCGTCGAGTACGCCCGGTTTTTCCATGAGGCTGCCGTTGGTGATGAGGCGTACACGCAGCCGGCCGAGTAGGCCGAAGTCCTGTAGTGCGCGTTCGACGACGGCGATGGCCGCGCCGAATTCGGCGGAGCTGGTCGGTTCGCCGTTGCCGGAGAAGGCGATGTCTTCGAGATGGCGCGCTTCTTCGGGCACGCGCTGCTGCATGAAGCTGCCCTCGAGCACATCCTGGAGCATGGTCCGCAGCTCGGCTTCGAGCTTCGCAAGATCGATTCCAGGCGCTGCTCCCCGCGTCAAATCAGGGACCTGGCAGTAGATGCAGCGCCAGTTACAGGCGTTGTTGGGATTGAGGTTGATGCCTATCGAAACGCCGCGAGCCCGGCGCGACACGACCGGATAGACATAGGTCATGCCTGCGCTGTCGCGGTCGTGATCCCGGGGGGTCAGTAGTGTCGTGGCCGTGCTCATTGCAAATCCGGTGGTGGGGATGGTTAAATTGGGGAAACTTAAGTCCGGTCAAAGAGACATATTAATCGAAAGGTGTGCGGGACGGCATGGCTGTATCTGCGCCCTTTTTTTCAATCTTCATCAACAAGGGAGGGTGCAATGCTGCAGGAATTCAAGAAATTTGCCATGCGCGGCAACGTGGTGGACATGGCGGTCGGTATCATCATCGGTGCGGCGTTCGGAGCCATCGTCAAATCGCTGGTGGACGATGTCATCATGCCGCCCATAGGCCTGTTGCTGGGCAACGTGGACTTCACCAACCTGTTCCTCGTGCTGAAAGAAGGCGCGACTGCCGAGCCTTACGCCTCGCTTGATGCGGCGAAGAAAGCCGGCGCGGTGACGCTGAACTACGGGATATTCATCAACTCGCTGGTGAGCTTCACCATCGTCGCCTTTGCCGTGTTCATGCTGGTTCGTGCCATGAACAAGCTGCAGACGACAGAAGAGGCACCAGCCGCCCCGGAAACCAAGGATTGCCCGCGTTGCTTCACGGCGATCCCGATCAAGGCGACCCGGTGCCCCCACTGCACCTCTGACTTGTAGCCAGGGTTATTGCTGGATGAGTTCGGGCTCCATTGCTGTAGGTACATCGGAGCCCGTATCCTCCATCGTACTGAACACCACTGTAACCACCTGGTCTCCCACGAAATCCAGTTCGGTTGTCTTGTAGTAGTCGCCGTTCTCGGCTGTGTTCAGGTAGTGGTAATGCCAGATGGAGCCCATGATTTCGCCGGTCTCGTCGTCTTTCACGTCGATAGCGCGAGCGGGTTCTCCCAGCTGCGCGACGATTTCTGCCTTGTCGGCGGTCTTGATGCGCTCCACGAACTCGTGTTCGCCCAAAGGGATTTCGTCGCTGTTCGCCATGGCCGGCACGGAAAGGCCGGCAAGCAGCATTGCGGTAAGAACTCTCATGGTGTGCTCCTGGTCAAGATACCAACCTGTCTAGCTAGGAGATGACCGGCTCGTCAAAAGTTCCCTCGGATCAGCAGCTTAGATTCCGGTAGCTTCGGCGAGCGGTGTTGCTTCCAGCTGTTCTACCAGCAGAGAATGTACGCGTCTGCTGTCCGCGCGCAATACCGTGAAGCGCAGTCCCTCAAATTCCACCTGTTCCGCGCGTTTCGGCAAATGCCCGAACTTGCTGACGACCAGCCCGCCGATGGTCGAGAACTCCTCGTCGCTGAACTCCACGCCGAGCGCCTCGTTGAAGTCGGCGATCTCGGTCAGCGCCTTGACGCGGAAGCGGCCGCTGGCGTCACGGAAAATATTGTCCTCGGTTTCGTCGTAGTCGTATTCGTCCTCGATGTCGCCGACGATCTGCTCCAGCACGTCCTCGATGGTCACCATGCCAGCCACGCCGCCGTATTCATCGACGACGATGGCGATGTGGTTGCGGTTGCCGCGGAATTCCTTGAGCAGCACGTTGAGACGCTTGGATTCGGGGATGAACACTGCCGGGCGTAGCATGTCGCGCACATCGAAATCCTCGCCTGCGTAGTAGCGCAGCAGGTCCTTGGCGAGCAGGATACCAAGGATGTCGTCCTTGTTTTCGCCGATCACGGGAAAGCGCGAGTGCGCGGTTTCGATGACGAAGGGGATGAATTTCTCGGCCGGATCGGTGATGTCGATCACGTCCATCTGCGAGCGCGGGATCATGATGTCGCGCACCTGCATTTCCGAAACCTGGAGCACACCCTCGATCATCGAGAGGGCATCGGCGTCGAGCAGGTTGCGCTCGTAAGAAGAGTGGAGGAGTTCTACCAGTTGTTCGCGGTCTTCCGGCTCGCGCAGGAGCAGGTGCGATATTCGTTCAAGCCAACTGGGTTTACTACTGTCATCCGCCATGTTTTATGGCTTCCTTTTCAATAAGATAGGGGTCAGCATAGCCTAATTCTGTGACGATTTGTGTTTCACGTGCTTCCATCACTTCGGCCTCGTCGTCGGTTTCATGGTCGTAGCCTTGCATGTGCAGCATGCCGTGCACGACCAGATGCGCGTAATGCGCTTCGAGCAGCTTGTTCTGTTCCAGTGCTTCCTTCTCTACCACGGTGTGGCAAAGCACGATGTCGCCCATGAGGATGGGATCGTCGGTCAATGGGAAGGTGAGCACATTGGTGGCGTAGTCCTTGCCGCGATAGTCGCGGTTGAGTTCGCGGCCCTCGACTTCGCCTACGATGCGCAATGCCACTTCGGCATCTTCTTCCAGTGCAGCGCTCGCCCATTTCTTGAACTGGGCGCGGGTCGGAACATTTTCAGGTTTTACCGCGTACTGCACTGCGAGTTCGAGTTTCGGTTTTCGGCCGCTGCTCATTGCTGCTGGTTCTGTTCGTAACGCTCGTAGGCGTTGATGATCTTCTGCACGAGCGGGTGGCGCACCACGTCGTCGGAGAGGAACTGCGTCATCGCGATGCCGCGTACGTCCTTGAGCACCTTTTGCGCTTCCACGAGGCCGCTCTTCTGCCCACGCGCGAGGTCGATCTGCGTCACGTCGCCGGTGATCACCGCCTTGGTGCCGAAGCCGATACGCGTGAGGAACATCTTCATCTGTTCGGGCGTGGTGTTCTGCGCCTCGTCGAGGATGATGAAGCTCTGGTTGAGTGTGCGGCCGCGCATGTAGGCGAGCGGGGCGACCTCGATCGCGTTGCGCTCGAACATCTTGTGCACGGTGTCGAAGCCCATGAGGTCGTATAGCGCGTCGTACAGCGGGCGCAGGTACGGGTCGACCTTCTGCGAAAGGTCGCCGGGCAGGAAGCCGAGGCGCTCGCCGGCTTCCACTGCGGGACGCACGAGGATAATGCGCTTCACGCGGTCGCGTGTCAGCGCATCCACCGCGCTCGCGACGGCGAGGTAGGTCTTGCCGGTACCGGCCGGGCCGATGCCGAAAGTGATGTCGAATTCCTGGATTTGCTGCAGATATTCCACCTGGCGCGGCGTGCGGCCGTGCAGGTCGGATCGGCGCGTCATGAGCACAGGCATCGAAGCCGTGGTCACGGCGTCGGGACTCAGTTTGCCGACCTCGACCAGGCCGAGTTGTACGTCCTCGAGGCTGATCGGTTTCTTGGCACGGGCATAGAAATCCTGCAGCAATTGCGAGGCGAGGCGCATGTTGTGCGTTTCGCCCGACAGCCGGAAGTTGGCGCCGCGCCGGGCAATACCCACGTCCAGTGCGTCTTCGATCTGTTTCAGGTTTTCGTCCAGCACCCCGCACAGGTTGGCGAGGCGGGTGTTGTCTTCGGGAGTAAAGTCGATTTCCAAGGGATTAGCCGTTCACGAGTTCGCCGCGCAGACTATGCGGCAGCGCTTCGGTAATGCGTACGGTGGCAAAGGAGTTTATGAGGTGTGCGGGGCCGTCGAAGTTCACGATACGGTTGTTGTCCGTGCGACCGGCGAGCTGATTCACGTCCTTGCGCGAAGTGCCCTCGATCAGCACGCGTTGCACGGTGCCCACCATTTTCTTGCTGTTCTCGTAGCCCATCTGCTCGATGCGCGCCTGCAAGCGTTCCAGACGCGCCTGCTTTACATCCGCCGGCGTGTCATCGCTTAAGTAGGAGGCGCCAGTACCGGGGCGCGGGCTGTAAAGGAAGCTGAAACTGTAGTCGAAACCAACGTCCTCGATGAGCTTCATCGTGGCCTCGAAGTCGGCTTCGGTTTCACCCGGAAAGCCGACGATGAAGTCGGACGACAGGTGCAGGTCGGGGCGTGCGGCGCGTAGCTTGCGGATGATGGATTTGTACTGCAGCGCGGTGTAATTGCGCTTCATCGCCATCAAGATGCGGTCGGAGCCGGCCTGCACCGGCAGGTGCAGGTGCGACACCAGCTTGGGCAGCTTGGCGAAAGCCTCGATCAGCGCCGGGCTCATCTCGTTCGGGTGCGAGGTGGTGTAACGCAGGCGCTCAATACCGGGGATGTCGTGCAGGTATTCCAGCAGGATTGCGAGGTCGGCGATTTCGCCGTCGGCCATCTTCCCGCGGTAGCCATTCACGTTCTGGCCCAGCAGCGTGAGTTCCTTGACGCCTTGCTGCGCGAGCTGGGCAGCTTCGGTCAGTACGTCCTCGAACGGGCGCGAAACTTCCTCGCCACGGGTGTAGGGGACGACGCAGAAGGTGCAGTACTTGCTGCAGCCTTCCATGATGGACAGGAATGCGGTGGCGCCTTCGACACGCGGCGGCGGCAGGCGGTCGAACTTCTCGATTTCCGGGAAGCGGATGTCTACCTGTGAACGGCCGGAATTGCGCTTCTCGGCGATCAGTTCCGGCAGGCGGTGCAGCGTCTGCGGGCCGAACACGACGTCCACGAATGGCGCGCGCTCGACGATGGCCTGGCCTTCCTGGCTCGCGACGCAGCCGCCGACGCCAATGACGAGGTTGGGGTTGGTTTTCTTGAGCTCTCGGTAGTGGCCGAGCTGACTGAACACCTTCTCCTGCGGCTTCTCGCGCACCGAGCAGGTGTTGATGAGGATGAGGTCGGCTTCTTCCGGGTTCTCGGTCTGCTGCATGCCTTCGGTAGCCTGCATCAGGTCCGCCATGCGTGACGAGTCATACTCGTTCATCTGGCAGCCGAAAGTCTTGATGAATACTTTTTTGGTAGCGCTCATGGCTGGAGGGCCGATCCGCGCGGGGAGTGGGCGGGTTGCAAAATGTCTTAATAAAACAGTGGAATAAGTGCGCATTATAGGGTTTCGGGGGGCGAAAGGCAACGCGCGGTCCGGGACAAGACGCTAAAATGCCTGTATGGACTATCTTCCTATCTTTATCAGGTTGCGCGGCCGGAGAAGCGTCGTGGTCGGCGGCGGAGAAATCGCGCTGCGCAAGGTCAGCTTGCTGCTCAAGGCGGGGGCCGAGGTTACAGTGGCGGCTCCTGACTTGTGTGCGGAACTGGCTGAGCAACGCTCGCAAGGGCGGATTACACACTTGGCGGAACGTTTTTCTCCTGGACAACTGGACGGCGCGCAGCTCGTCATTGCCGCCACAGACGATGAAGCGGTCAACCGTGCGATATCCGAAGCGGCGCAAGCCCGCAATATTCCGGTCAATGTCGTGGATGCGCCAGAGCTGTGCACGTTCGTTGTTCCCTCGGTCGTAGACCGGTCGCCTATCGTGATCGCTGTTTCGAGCGGTGGTAATGCGCCTGTACTGGCGCGCATGGTGCGGACGCAGCTGGAAACCCTGATCCCAGCGTCTTACGGGCGTCTTGCCCAGCTCGCGGGCGAATTTCGCGACAAGGTGAAGGCCCGTTTCGGCAGTTCGCAGCAGAGACGCATCTTTTGGGAAAACGTTTTCCAGGGGCCGGTGGCCGAGCGTGTATTTTCCGGGCAGGAGACGGCGGCCCGCCAGCAACTGGAAGACATGCTGCAAGGTTCTTCCGATGTCGCACATCGCGGCGAGGTATATCTGGTCGGCGGCGGTCCCGGCGATCCGGATCTGCTGACTTTCCGGGCTTTGCGCCTCATGCAGCAGTGCGACGTCGTGCTCTACGACAAACTGGTCAGCGAACCGGTCATGGAACTGGTGCGGCGCGATGCGGAGCGTATTTACGTCGGCAAACAGCGGGCTTCGCACACATTGCCGCAGGACGATATCAACCAGCTGCTGGTGCGGCTTGCCCAGGAAGGCAAGCGCGTCTTGCGCCTCAAAGGCGGCGACCCGTTCATTTTCGGGCGCGGCGGCGAGGAAATCGAAACCCTTATGGAAAACGGCATTCCGTTCCAGGTGGTTCCCGGTATCACGGCGGCTTCCGGCGTCGCGAGCTACGCGGGCATTCCTCTTACCCATCGCGATCATGCGCAGTCGTGCATTTTTGCGACCGGCCATCTGCGCGACGGCACGGTGGATCTGGATTGGCCGGCGCTGGTGCGGCCCGGCCAGACGGTAGTGATCTATATGGGCCTGGTCGGGTTGCCCGAAATCTGCCGGCAGCTGGTGGCGCACGGATTGCCCCCGGATACGCCTGCGGCCGTGGTGCAGCAGGGCACCTTGCCGCAGCAGCGCGTCGTAGTGTCGGATATCGCGAATCTGGCGCGGGAGGTCGAGGCGGCTCAGTTACGGGCGCCGTGCCTGACCATCATCGGCAGCGTGGTCAGCCTGCGCAGCAAGCTCAATTGGTTCGAGCCAGACAGCGAGTGACGTGCTTGCCGACCAGAGCCAGTCAAATTGCATCTTTTAGAGTGCGTTGCTGATAATCCGCTCGTCAGCTTTTCCGGGTAAGGGTGATGCGCACTTCCAGCCCTCCGATCTCGCGATTGTGTAGCGAGAGGTTGCCGCCGTGGAGGCGCGTAATCCGGTCCGAAATTGCCAGCCCCAGGCCGCTGCCTCCGTCCTGACCGCGTGCCGAATCCAGGCGCTCGAAGGGACGCAGCAGCCGGTCCATTTCCTTCTCGGGAATGCCAGGACCATCATCCATGACGCTTAATGTGATGGTTCCGTTCTGGTTGCGGGTCATGATCTCGACCTTCTTGCCGCCATAGGCGAACGCATTGTCGATGAGGTTGCCCAGCAGGCGCTGCATCGCGAGAGGGCGCAGCATGAGTTCCGGTAGACTACCCAGATTGAGATGTAGCGTTTTTCCGCTGCGCGCATAGCGGTCGGCCGTCGATTGAATGAGGGCGTTCAGGTCTTCTTTCTGTTCGGTTTCGCCTTCCAGCCCGCGCACGAAATCCAGGAACTGGCGAATGATGCCGTCCATGTCTTCGATATCCTGGATCATGCCGGCTTTCATCGCATCAGAGGCGGACAACATCTCCACCGACAAACGCAGGCGGGCGAGCGGAGTGCGCAAGTCATGCGAAACACCTGCCAGCAGCAGTGTCCGCTCCGAGTCCAGTCGTGCCAGGGCATCCGTCATTTCATTGAAGGTATGGCTGACGCGCTGCAACTCCTCCACCCCGTATTCCGGCAGGCGATCCGCCTTGATGCCGCGCGCCACCTGGTCGGCGGCTTTCGCGAGCAGATGCAAGGGACGATTGATGCGGGCCGCGATGAAGTAAGCGCCTGCAAGTGACAACGTCAGCATGAGCGCGCCCCATTCCACCCATTGCCAAGGCGCGGGGCGCTCGGTACGAATTTTGGGGATGACGACCCAGAAATCCTCATCGTCGATGGAAAAGCTTACCCACAGGCCAGGCAAGCCGAGATGATTGACGCTGACGACGGTGCCCGCACCCATCTGGGCCACGATCTTTTCCGCAATCAGCTGGATCAACGGATCGTCCGGCAGGGGCTCGACGACTTCGAAAATCTCGATGGGGTAGACGCGCACGCCTTCGGTCTGGGACAGCTCGGTCAGCAATTGCAGGCGACGGTTTTCGTGCGCTGCCAGTAGCGCGGCACGGGTCAGGTTGGCGATACTGACGGCCTGCAGCGCGGCCGCAGTTGCGCGAGGCTCGCGCTCGACGTACTCGAACAGGCGAAAAGCGGCATACTGGCCCGCCATTAGCAGGAAGGCGATCAGCAGCATGATCCGCGACAACAACGTGCGGGGCAGCCAGGTCATGTAGAGGCGGGACCCCCGTCGGGCACGAAGACGTAACCGTAGCCCCATACGGTCTGGATAAAGCGTGGCTGGGCGGGGTCGGGCTCGATCAGCTTGCGCAGGCGGGAGACTTGCACGTCCACGCTGCGGTCGAAAGCATCCAGCTCGCGGCCGCGGGCAAGTTCCATGAGACGGTCGCGCGAGAGCGGCTGACGTGGATGACTGGCAAGTGCATTCAGCAGGGCATATTCCCCGCTTGTAATCGAAATCGGAGTGCCGTTGCGGTGGAGGCTGCGGGCGAGCGGGTCGAATACGAACTCGCCAAAACTGACGGTGTGGTGCTGCTCAGTCGGATTGGCTGTCGTGGCGTGGCGCCGCAGCACTGCGTTGATGCGGGCCAGCAGTTCGCGGGGATTGAAAGGCTTGGGCAGATAGTCGTCCGCACCCATTTCCAGTCCGACAATGCGGTCTACCTCGTCGCCGCGAGCAGTCAGCATGACGACAGGAAGATTGTTGCCGCTGCCGCGCAGGCGACGGCATATCGCCAGCCCATCCTCGCCAGGCAGCATCAGATCGAGTACCATGAGTTGGTACTGATTTTCCGCAAGCATTGCGTCCATGGTTGACGCGTCGCTCGCGGATTGAACCTCGAAGCCCTGCTCGTTCAGATAGCGGACCAGCAGCTCGCGCAGGCGCTGATCGTCGTCAACGATGAGGATCTTTTTTTGCATGGCGCTATGTTAGCGCTGAAAATTGATCTAATCACGTGTTTTTGATAACGATTCTCATGAATTGTTACAGATTGTTACAAATTTTCCGGAGACGGAAATATCTCGGTTACATCCTGTAGATATTCTGATCATGCCTTGATCTCCACAAGGTCTCCGTGTAAAAAGAGTTGATCGTTCCGTCGGGAATGATGACGAAAAATGCTGCAGTTGCGCATGTTCGGGCGGCGAGGTTGTGCCCCTCCCCGCCCGAAAATATTCACAATGATCGCGTAGCAATATAAGGCTGCATGAAAAAAACATCACTATTGGCATGTTTGGCATTGCTTGTCTTTACCCGTCCGGCGCTGACGGATTCCACTAATTTGCCTTCGAATTCCGCTACTTCTGTCACAGACGAACAAGTAGAGGACCGTCAGAAGCTGGAAGAAAAGCTCCCTCCTGAAGCCCGCCGCCGCCTGCGCGAAGTGTTGAATGCCTACTCTCGCCAAGCCTATCCTGATGGCGACCAGGTCGAGGAGCGTCGTCGACTCATGCATGACCGCATGCAGGAGCGCCTCAATAATGCCGACAAGAGCGGTGTCGGTTCCATTTCCCGCAGCGAGGCGCAATTACGCATGCCGCGGCTTGCACGCCAGTTCGACCAGATCGACCTCAATGGCGACAATGTCATCACGCGTGACGAAATGCAGGCCGCGCGCGATCGCCTGCTCATGGAAAAGCGCGAAACCGCGCGCGCCGAAAATCCTGCGCCTGATTCCCGCGCCACCAAATCCCAGTAACGCGCCGCCATTGCCTGACAAAGTCGCGTGAGGCACACTCCCTCCATGAATAGGGGGAGTTCATGATTCCATTTCTTCTCATCGTGGCCGGACTGGCCGTTATTCTCTACCTTTTGTTTCGGCATATGCCGCGACGAAACCGTACCATGGATTCCGGGGTCGACTTCTCTGGCTCGGCGAGCAGTTCCGGCTCTTCATCTAACGAAGCTTATGCAGGTCACGGTGGCGAATTCAGCGGCGCAGGAGCGAGCGGGAGTTGGAGCGACTCGAGTGCTTCCGGCAATGATGGCGGTGGGGGCGATGGCGGAGGAGGAGGCGATTGAAAGTAATGGCGCTCAAGCGAGCAGGGTGGCTCGCACTCATGTTGAGCACGGCAGCCATGGCAGACCAGCCGCTTCCTGTCGTGCCGCAAGTAGACCTTCAGAAGTATGCCGGACGTTGGTACGAGATTGCCAGGTTGCCGAACCGTTTCGAGCGGGAGTGCGCCCGAGACATTACCGCCACTTACAAGGTGCTCCCCGGCAATCGTATCGATGTGCTCAACCAATGCGTCAAAACTGATGGAACCAGGATTTCGGCTCAGGGAGTGGCACGCTCAAGCGACGGTTCCGCATCTCGCCTCGAAGTACGCTTCGCACCGTCCTGGCTCGGTTTTTTCCCCTTTGTCTGGGGCGACTACTGGATCATCGCACTGGATCAGGGGTATCAATGGTCGCTGGTGGGATCGCCCAACCGCGATTATCTCTGGATACTCGCCCGCACCCCGTCGCTCGAAGCTAGCCAGATCGAGCGTTTGCTCGAAAAAGCCAAGACGTTGAACTTCGCGACCGAAACGGTCACCTTCATAAACCACTCAAAAGCCGATACTCAGCGGTAAGGCGCATCCATCGCGCGATCTGCGGCAATCTGCTGTTCGAACCGGTCGCCCTGTATCAGCAGGTGCTCCTTGTCGATCACGGCCTGTCCCCGTTCCTCCATGTGAAATTCGAAATGCCGCGTCATGACGATGGCGTCGGTCGGGCAGGCTTCCTCGCAGAAGCCGCAGTAGATGCACTTGAACAGGTCGATGTCGTAGCGCGTGGTGCGCCGTGTGGAGTCCGGGCGTTCCTCGGAGTCGATCGTGATGCACATGGCCGGGCACACGGCCTCGCACAGCTTGCATGCGATGCAGCGCTCTTCGCCATTGGGGTAGCGGCGCAGTGCATGCAACCCGCGGAAACGGGGGGATAGCGGCGTTTTTTCTTCCGGATACTGCACCGTCACCTTGCGGCGGAAGAGTGCCTTGCCGGTCAGGCGCATCCCGCGCAATAGCTCGATCAGGAACCAGGTATGGAAAATTTCTCGTAGCGGCCGCATCGTATACCTCCGCTGGTTCGACAAGAACTGGGACGACAGAATTCCTTGAGTCTGGCAATTGTTCGCATGTAGGCTTTTCTCCTACACGTGCGTCAGAACTTTCTCCTGAAATGGCCGGTCAAAAAAATAACCGGGTTTTACAGCTTTCGCTTGCTCGTGCGCGACGTTTTAGCGTGTCGGGCATATCTGAAGAAAGGAGGTGAAACCATGGAAACCAGAAAAATCAATAAAGTGCTGATCGGCGAAGCACTGATCGGCGAAGGTAATGAAGTCGCGCATGTAGACTTGATTATCGGCCCCCGCGGAAGCGGAGCCGAAACGGCCTTCTGTATCGCTCTCAGCAATCAGAAGCGCGGTGACAATGCATTGCTTGCCGTGCTCGCTCCCAACATGATGGCGAAACCGCCCACCGTGATGTTCAACAAGGTGGACATCAAGAATGCCAAGCAGGCGGTCCAGATGTTCGGACCTGCCCAGGCAGGCGTTGCGGAGGCGATTGCGGATAGTGTCAAGGAAGGCGTCATCCCGGTAGAGGAAGCCAACGACCTGTTTGTCTGTGTCGGCGTCTTTATCCACTGGGATGCCGAGGACGATGCCAAGATCCAGGATTGGAATTATGAAGCCACCAAGCTTGCGGTCCGTCGTGCAGTCGAAGGTCTGCCTTTGCCGAGCGACGTAATTGCTCAGGAAGCAGTCGTGCATCATCCGTTTGCAGCACACGATTATTCAAGCGTCGGATTACAGGCGCGCAGTAATTTGCCGTTACATTGAAACGGGGTTTAACGTAGTAGAAACAGGCGGGATGCATTCCCGGATGTCATCCTCGACATGAACCTGTGCGTTACTGAATTACCTAGATAGAAAAAGGAACCTGATATGAAAGGTCAACGCCTCGTAAAATGTTTTATGGGAGCCATGGTTGCGGCTTCAGCTGTATTCAGTTTTTCTGCAGTCGGTGCGGATGTGGGTGTATCCGTGACGGTAGGTCAGCCCGGTTTTTACGGACGTATCGATATCGGCGATTTCCCGAGACCGGTACTCGTGTATCCGGAGCCCATCATCGTGCGGCCGGTTGGCGTCGCGTACGAGCCTATTTACTTGCACGTGCCGCCGGGCCAGGCCAAAAAGTGGCACAGCTACTGCGGCCAGTACAATGCTTGCGGCCGTCCGGTCTATTTTGTGCAGGATCGTTGGTATAACGATGTTTATGTGCCGGAATACCGTTCGCGTCATGGTGGTGGACCTGACCGGAAACATGACATGGATCATGGCAAGAATCATGACCATGATAAGGGGCCGGGAAAAGGCCATGATAAAGGCCCTGGCAAAGGGCATGACAAGGGTAACGGAAAACACTGAATCCGCCCGGGGGCGGGCTGGCAGCTGAGCTGCAGCTCGTGAAGGCCGCTCATGCAGATGGGCGGCCTTTTTCTTTGTTTAATCGAATTCTTTACTCAATCGAAACGAATGGCGAATCCTGTTTCTACAGACGCCTCGGTAGCAGAAACATCTACCCATTCAACCTTGGCAAAGCGCGGCCCTTGCCGGGCCCATTCGATCAGGAGCTCAACGCTTTCCTGTTTGCCGTGTACCAGTGCTTCTACGGTACCATCCGCGCGATTGCGCACCCATCCATCAAGATGCAGCCGGCTCGCTTCCTGCCGCATCGATTCCCGATAACCTACGCCTTGCACCCGGCCATGAATACGCAGGAGTCGGGTGGTCAGGACTTCCATGTCAGATCCGGTTCACGCGCGGCTTTGACGTCGTCCAGGCGACGCACCGGCATGGAGTGCGGGGCCGTCTTCAGCAATTCGGGAGAAGTGCGTGCTTCAGTCACGATTTCACTAAGGGCAGCGACGAACGCATCCAGCGTCTCCCGGGCTTCGGTTTCGGTCGGCTCGATGAGCAGGCATTCCGGCACGAGCAGCGGGAAATAGGTTGTCGGCGCATGGAAGCCCTTGTCCAGCAGGCGCTTGGCGACATCCATTGCGCTGACGCCGGTTTCTTCCTTGAGTTTTTGCAGGGTAACGATGAATTCGTGGCTCGCCCGGCGCGTGGGAAATGCCAGTTCGAACCCGGCGGCGCGCAAGCGATTCATGAGGTAATTGGCATTGAGCGCGGCGAATTCGGCGACACGCTGCATGCCGGTACGGCCCAGCATGCGCGCATAGACATAGGCGCGCAGCAAGACTCCGGCGTTGCCCATGAAGGCGGAAAGGCGGCCGATACTTTGCGGGCGGTCCGCTTCGCTGAGCCAGCGGTAGCGGTCACCTTCGCGTGCTATCACGGGTACCGGCAGGAAAGGTTCCAGGCGTTTGCTGACTCCCACCGCGCCTGCGCCGGGACCGCCGCCGCCATGGGGGGTGGAGAAGGTCTTGTGCAAATTCATGTGGATCACATCGAAGCCCATGTCGCCCGGCTTTACCTTGCCGAGGATCGCGTTGAGATTGGCGCCGTCGTAATACAGCAGGCCGCCGGCTTCATGCACGGTACGGGCAATCTCGACGATGTTGCGCTCGAACACGCCGAGTGTGGACGGATTGGTGAGCATGAGGCCGGCGGTCTGCGGGCCGCATGCGGCTTTGAGTGCCTGCACATCCACGTCGCCGTTGGCATCGGTGGGGATTTCACGAATGGTGTAGCCGCACATCGTGGCGGTGGCGGGATTGGTCCCGTGCGCGGCGTCTGGCACGATGATTTCGCTGCGAGCAGTGTCGCCACGAGCCGCATGGTAGGCATGGATCATCGCGATGCCGGCCAGTTCGCCCTGTGCGCCGGCCATCGGCGTCAGGCTGACCGCTGCCATGCCAGTGACATCGGCCAGCATTTCCTGTAGCTCCCACAGGCATGCGAGAAAGCCCTGCCCCGTGCTTTCCGGCGCCAGTGGATGACGCTCGAGGAAACCGGGCAGCATCGCGAGCGCATTGGCGGCGCGCGGGTTGTACTTCATCGTGCACGAGCCCAGCGGGTAAAAGTGCGTGTCGATGGAAAAATTCTTCTGGCTGAGCTGGGTGTAGTGCCGCACCGCATCGAGCTCCGAGACTTGCGGCAGCAGTGGGCGCGAGGAGCGGCGCAGCGCTTCGGGGATAGCGTTTTGCAGAGTATGGCTGAGCGATTGCGCGCCGTTGGCGCGGTCGGTGCGCGAGTGCTGGAAAATCAGCATGCGAGCTCCTTCAGGCAGCCCCGCAGCGCGGCGGCAAAGGCGGCGAGATCATCTTCGGTCTTGGTTTCCGTGGCACACACCAGCAGCGTGTGGCCGAGCTCGGGATAGTAAGGCTGCAGATCCAGTCCACCCTGAATGCCTTTTTCTGCGAGCTTTTCCAGCACCGGGGCGACCGGGCAGGGTAAGCGCACCGTTGCTTCATGGAATAGTGGCGCTTCGAACACCTGCTCCACGCCGGGAATGGAGGTGAGCAAGGCGAGCAGGCGCCTCGTGTTGTCGTGGCTAGCCGCCGCAACCTGCTCGATGCCGTCCAGCCCGAGCAGGGAAAGATGGATGGTTGCTGCGGTCACCATGAGGCCCTGGTTGGTGCAGATATTGGAAGTCGCCTTGGCGCGCCGAATGTGCTGCTCCCGCGCCTGCAGCGTGAGTGTGTAGCCTTCCTTGCCGTCGAGGTCGAGCGTGCGTCCCACCAGGCGTCCCGGCATCTGGCGCACCAGGCCCCGCTTGCAGCACAGGTAGCCGACATAGGGGCCGCCATTGGCGAGCGGGATGCCGAAGGGTTGCGCTTCACCACAGGCGATATCCGCGCCATCCACGCCCCATTCGCCAGCCGGTTTGACGAGCGCGAGCGCGAGCGGATTGGATACGCCGATGGCGAGTGCGCCCTTGCTATGCGCCCAATCGACCAACGCGTCCGGCAACTCGAGTACGCCGAAAAAATTCGGCTGGTTGATGATGAGCGCGGCGAACGGCTCTTCGCCGGCTTGTTCCAGCGCGGGCTGATGAATGCGGCCGGTGGTTGGATCGAACGCAATTTCACTGATGGCGATCTTTTGCGGCGCGAGCAGGGTGCGCAACGCGGCGCGGTAGAACGGGTGCAGATTTTGCGGCACCAGCACGCGGTGTATGCCCGCCTTGTTGACGCGCACCGCCATGAGCACAGCTTCGGCCACTGCGCTCGCGCCGTCGTACATGCTCGCATTCGACACATCCATGCCGGTCAGCGAGGCCATCATGGTCTGCCATTCATACAGCAGTTGCAGCGTGCCCTGGCTGGCTTCGGCCTGATAAGGGGTATAGGAGGAGTAGAACTCGCCGCGAGTGGTGATCTGCCAGACGGCGGCGGGGATGTGGTGTTCGTAGGCGCCTGCGCCAATGAAGTTGAGCATACCGCCATCGCGGGCGGCGCGTTCGCGCATGAGGCGCGTGACCTGCATTTCGTTGAGGCCTTCCGGCACGCGCGACAGCGTGCTGTTCAGCAGTTGCGCCGGGATTTCGTCGAATAGTGCAGAGATGTGCTCGACGCCGATAGCGTCGAGCATGTGGGCGATGTCGTCAGGCGTGTGCGGGATGAACGGCATCTGCGGAAGTATCTGTCGTTATTCGCCGATTTCCTGCTGATATCCGGCGGCATCGAGCAGTTGCGCGAGATCGGCCGGGTTGTCCGGCGTCATCTTGAACAGCCAAGTGTCGTAGGCGTCGTTGTTGACCTTCTCGGGAGCGTCAGCGGCCTCCTGATTGACGCTGCTGATCTTGCCGCTGACCGGAGCGTAGATATCCGAGGCCGCCTTGACCGATTCCACTACCGCAACTTCCTTGCCCGCGGCTACGCTGCTGCCGACTTCGGGCAGTTCGATGAAGACCAGATCGCCCAGCAGGTACTGCGCATGGTCGGTGATGCCGACGGTGAGACTGCCGTCGCTTTCGAGGCGGGCCCACTCATGGGTTTTGGCATATTTGAGATCGGCGGGGATGTTGGACATGGATCGTTCCTGAAATTCGTTGCTGTTATTTGCGGCGCCCTGTGTCGGCAACCAGTTCCTTGAAGTTTAGACCAAAATTTTGCCGTTGCGTACGAACGGCGGTTTCACGATGCGGGCAGCATGGCGCTTGCCGCGAATTTCCACCTCTACCGTATCGCCGACGGTGGAATCGAGCGGGAGCCGCGCCAGCGCAATCGATTGCTCCATGGTCGGGGAAAAGGTGCCGCTGGTAATGATGCCCTCGCCGGTGGTGGTGAAAACCTTCTGATGCGAGCGCAGTACGCCGCCTTCCTCCAGCACCAGTCCGAGAAACTGAGACTGGCGCGGACGGGTGAGCAGTGCCTGGCGCCCGACGAATTCGCGCGCCGTGTCGAATACGACGGTCCAGCCGAGGCCGGAATCGAGCGGTGACGCCGCTTCGTCCATGTCCTGTCCGTAAAGATTCATGCCCGCTTCAAGCCGCAAGGTATCGCGTGCGCCTAGTCCGCATGGTCTTACGCCGAGTTCCTGCAGGCGATTCCACAATGCATCCGCGAGAGTGCCGGGGAAGGTCAGTTCGAAGCCGTCCTCGCCGGTGTAGCCGGTGCGTGCGACGAAATACTCATCGAGCTGCTGCGCATGGAAGGGAGGCATCGCCGCCGTGGCATCGCGTATAGCCGGCAGCGCTTGCCATACTGCTTCGCGTGCATGGGGACCCTGTACGGCAAGCATCGCGAGGTCGCAGCGAGGTGTCAGGGTGAGCTGCATGTGCCACGATTCGATGCAGGCGCGCATCCAGCGGATGTCTTTCTCGGATGTCGCGGCATTGACGACGATGCGATAGCGTCCGCCGCCGAGGTAGTAGGCGATGAGGTCGTCGATCACGCCACCCGTTTCATTGAGCATGCAGCTGTAGAGCGCTTTTCCTGCACGCAGCTTTTCCACGTCATTGGCGAGCAGGCGCTGCATGAAGGGTTTGGCATCCGGTCCGATCGCATCCAGTGCGCACATGTGCGAGATGTCGAACATGCCGCAGTCCCGGCGCACTGCATGATGCTCCTCGACCTGCGAACCGTAATGGAGCGGCATTTCCCAGCCATGAAAATCGACCATGCGGGCATGCAGACGGAGATGGGCGGGGTGAAAGGGCGTTGTTTTTGTCATGTCACGGTTCCGGGTGGCTGTTCCTTTGATCGAGACCTGTTTCAACGGCAAGGGTTCATGCACGGCTGTGCTTGGTGACATGCTCAAACAAGCGGATAACAATTGCAAGGAGCATTGATTTCATGATGCGCCATTCGGATGATGGGCGCGAGGGGGTAACCGGAGTGCATAAGAACACTCCGGTTATTGGCTGACAAGAAGCTCGATTCGGCGCGCTGTTAAGGAAAGATCACATGCTCGGAAGGCCATGTTCCGTCATAGACGGCTTCCGGGTGTTTCTTCACTACGAGCGCGCGAATTTCTTCCACACGGTGAAACGGTATCAGCACCATCATGAGCACCTTGCCTTGCGCGATTTCGTTCTCGAACGGCTGCAAACGGTGATCCGGAATCGCGCTCGCGACGATGCCTGTCCACAATCCGCCGGCGACCAGCCCGACAATGATGCAGATAGGAATCGCCAGCAGCGGGACCGGGTCCTCGAACGGCCAGGGCGGTATCCATACCGCCAGCAACCCCGCGACCAGTCCCAGCACGCCTCCGAGCAAGGTGCCGATTTCCCAGCCTTCGAGGAAGTCCGTGCGTTCGACGATGTTCGCCTTGGGCAGGTCCCCGATATCCACTTCCGGCTTTGCGAGGAAATGAATGCGGTTGGAATTGACGCGCGCAAGCAGCAAGTCGTCCATCATCGCATGCGCGCTTTGCGAGTCAGGCAGCATGAAATACAGTCTGCGGTTCATTTTGAGTCCTCCTGCGCCTGCGATGAGACAGGCGCGTTAAACGAGCCAGTACACGAATACGAACAGCAATAGCCATACGACATCGACAAAATGCCAGTACCAGGACACTGCTTCGAAGGCGAAATGGCGTTCCGGCGTGAAATGGCCGGCGTAGACCCTGCCCAGAATCACCGTCAACATGATGGCGCCTAGCGTGACATGCGCTCCGTGAAAGCCAGTCAGCATGAAGAAGGTGGCGCCATAGATACCCGTCTGAAAGTCGAATGTCGCGGAGCGGTACTCGTGCAATTGCAATCCCAGAAAGAGCAGGCCGAGCAATATTGTGAATATCAGCCCGATCTTGAGCTGGGTCCGATTATTGTTCTTGAGTCCCCAATGCGCCCAGGTGACCGTGGCACCGGAACTGAGCAGAATGAGGGTATTGATGGCCGGGATGCCCCAGGCCGGCATGGGTGAAAATGCCTTGTGTACGCCGGGTCCCGAGGTGGGCCATGCCGCATGGTAATCCGGCCATAGCAGATGGGTGTCGCCCAGTTCGGGCACGGTGAAAAGCCGGATGTAGAACAGCGCGAAAAACAGCGCGCCGAAGAACATCACCTCCGAAAAGATGAACCAGCCCATGCCCCAGCGGTACGACGTATCGACCTGGTCGTTGAAAAGCCCGCTGACGCTTTCGCGAATCACGTTGCCGAACCAGCCCGTGAGCATGTACGCGAGGATGAGCGCACCCGCGGCCATGATGTAGGCGCCCAGCCTGTGTTCCTGCAGCAGCACGACGAAGCCCGAGGCCATCAGCAAAAGTGCAACGGAGCCGATGAGCGGCCACCAGGAGGGCGCCGGAACGTAGTAGCGCGGGTTGTGTTGCCGAGTCATGGTTTTCATTTCGACTCCTTCCCTTGTTAGACCGTTATTTCAGCGCAGGTGCGGTTTCGAAAGAGTGATAGGGCGGTGGGGAGCTCAGCGTCCATTCCAGGCTGTCCGCCCCTTCCCATGGCCGGTCTCCGGCCGGTGCGCCGCCGCGTATGCACTTGACGACGGTGTAGAGGAAGATCAACTGGCTCGCGCCGAGCACGAATGCACCGAGGGACTGGATCATGTTGAATTCGGCGAATTGCAGGGCATAGTCCGGAATGCGGCGCGGCATGCCGGCCAGGCCGACGAAGTGCATCGGGAAGAAGGTGACGTTGAATGCGATCGTGGTCAGCCAGAAATGAATTTTCCCGAGCCGCTCGTCATACATGTGACCGGTCCATTTCGGCAGCCAGTAATACACGCCCGCCATGATGCTCATGGCGGCACCCGAGAACAGCACGTAGTGGAAATGCGCCACCACGTAGTAGGTATCCTGCAGCTGGATATCCACCGGCACGATGGCGAGCACCAGCCCGCTGAAGCCGCCGATGGTGAATAGACACACCACGGCGATCGCGAACAGCATCGGCGTTTCGAAGGTGATCGATCCGCGCCACATGGTCGCGGTCCAGTTGAACACCTTCACTCCCGTCGGTACCGCGATCAGCATGGTGGCATACATGAAGAACAGCTGCGACGCCGTCGGCATGCCGACCGTGAACATATGGTGTGCCCATACCGTGAACGACAGCAGCGCAATCGCCGCCGTGGCGTAGACCATGGAGGTATAGCCGAACAGCGGTTTGCGCGAGAAGGTCGGGATGATGCTGGATAAAATGCCGAAGGCCGGCAGGATCATGATGTAGACCTCGGGGTGGCCGAAGAACCAGAAAATGTGCTGGAACATCACCGGGTCGCCGCCGCCGGCTGCGTTGAAGAAATAGGTGCCGAAATGGCGGTCGGTCAGCAGCATGGTCACGGCCGACGCGAGCACCGGCATTGCCGAGATGAGCAGGAAGGCGGTGATGAGCCAGGTCCAGACGAAGATCGGCATCTTCATCATCGTCATCCCCGGTGCCCGCATGTTGAGGATGGTAGTGATGATGTTGATCGAGCCCATGATGGACGAAAGCCCCATGATGTGCACCGCGAAGATCGTCATGTCATACGCCACGCCACCCTGGATGAACAGCGGCGGGTACATCGTCCAGCCCCCTGCCGCCGCGCCGCCCGGCATGACGAAGGAGCTCAGCAGCAGCACGCCTGCGGCGGGCAACAGCCAGAAACTCCAGTTGTTGAGGCGGGGGAAAGCCATGTCCGGCGCCCCTATCATGAGCGGAATCTGCCAGTTGGCGAAGCCGACGAAGGCCGGCATGATCGCGCCGAAGATCATGATGAGGCCGTGCATGGTGGTGAACTGGTTGAACAGATTGGGCTGGAAGAATTGCAGACCTGGCTGGAACAGTTCGGCGCGGATCAGCATCGCCAGCGCGCCGGCGAACAAAAACATGAAGAAGCTGAACCACAGGTACAGCGTGCCGATGTCCTTGTGGTTGGTCGAAGTGAGCCAGCGCAGCGCGCCGGTCGGATGGGCATGATGGGTGTCGTGCGTCGTTGTCGTGACCATGACCTTCTCCTTTTATCCTTTGGGTTTGCGCACGGCGGCGACTTCTGACGGCTGCACGATATCCCCGGTCTTGTTGCCCCAGCTGTTGCGTTCGTAGGTGATCACGGCCGCCACGTCGAGGTCGGACATCTGCTGGCCGAGCGCTTGCATCGCCGTGTTGGGAATGCCGTGCATCACGATATCGAGATGCTTGTCCTTTGGTCCCATGACGATTCTGCCGTCCTTGGCAAAGCCTCTTTCTTCCAGGCGCCGGAGCGTATCGGGGTTCTTGAAGGTTTCGCCTTCGATGAGGGGCGGGAATACGCCGGGGATGCCCTTGCCGGTTGCCTGGTGGCACGTGGAGCAACGCGAATTGAAGATGCTTTCCCCGTGCTTCATGAGGTCGTCCATCGTGTATTTGCGCAAGGAGGCCTGCGCCTCGACCGCCTGGGCAACTCTTCTGTCGCGCAGCCAGATATCGAAGTCCTCGGGCGATTTCGCCTCGACCACGATGGGCATGTAGGCATGGCCTACGCCGCACAGTTCGGCGCACTGCCCGCGATAGATGCCGGGCTTGTCCACGTTGAACCAGGCTTCGTTGATGAAGCCCGGGATCGCGTCCTGCTTCACGCCGAAGGCGGGAATCCACCAGGCGTGGATCACGTCGGTTGCGGTGAGCAGCAGTCGTACCTTTTTTCCGGCCGGCACAACCAGCGGCTGGTCGACTTCCAGCAGGTAATGCTCGGTCTTGGGGACCTTGTTGTCGATCTGCTCGCGCGGTGTAGCGAGGTTGCTTGCATATTTCACCCCGGCTTCCAGATAGTCGTATTCCCAGTTCCACTGGTGCCCGGTGACCTTGATGCTGATATCCGGGTTATCGGCATTCTTCATGCGCAAAATCGTATGCGTCGTGGGATACGCCATCCCCACGAGGATGAAGAACGGAATAATGGTCCAGACGATTTCCAGCTTGGTGTTGTGACTGAACTTGGCGGCCTGGTGGCCCGCGGACTTGCGATGCTTGTACAGCGCATAGAACATGACGCCGAAAACGATGATGAAAATGAGCAGGCAGACCAGCAGGATCAGGTTGTGCAGCTCGTAGATTTCCGTGGCGATCGGGGTCGCGGCGGGCTGTAGATTGAATTGATAATTTGCGAAGGCCGGTACGGAGTAAAGACCGGCGACCAGTATTGTTGTTGCGGTCGTTGTTTTGGTCATTTTTATCCTTTCATGGTGGCGCATGTCCCAGGCGCGCCTTGAGATTCAACCCAAGATCCACCCGCTCACGGCCGTTGAGCAGCCGTCCGAATTCGATCTCCTTGCCGTGCGACCTCAACGCCAGCCGACGGCATTCGCCGTCCGGCAGCATTTCCATGACCACCTGCGCCCAATAGCTGTTGAGTTCGATATGACTGTCGGAACGGGGATCGTGCGTGTCGACGATGACCTTGTCGTGGTCGATGACCAGGCGTTCATAGTCGTGGACATGGCGCCACACATGATGAAAGCAGAGCCAGAGGACTACGAGCTCCAGTCCGGCAAAGGGAAGCACCAGCCATGCGCCGAGGAGCGCGAAGCCTACGGCGATTGCCAGCGTGATGAATGCGATGATGGAGAAGACACAAAGAGTGCTTGCCGCGGACAAAGAACAATTTGGCCTGGCTGTGATGGAGTAGTGCGCCGATGATGTGGTACCGCTGACATCGACCATGGTGTGCCTCAATTTTCTAGCGATGCGAGAGCAGCTAGGGCTGAGTGAACCACCTGAATTGTTGACAATAGTAGTATGATATTGGACGCATTACAACCGTTTTCATTTCGCTGTACAAAGCCATGCGAAATAGTAAACTGGGCATGCAAAACAAACTGTTAGAAGCACCGGAATGATCGCGGGGGCGGTCCAGGCGCTGCAGCACTACCTCGCGGGATGGCCAGGCTTCTTGGAAAACAAGAGGAGATCACCATGCATCCGCTCACGTTGTTCTCGTTGTTTGCTACCCCGGCCCGAGGCTGGAGCCGTCTGATTCACAGCAAACCCTCGATTCCCGGCATTTTCTTCCTGCACGTTGTCCCGTTCTCGCTGATTCCTCCCTTGATGTTGTTCCTGGCCGGGGGCAAATACGGCGGGCAGTTCTTCCCCACCATGGGTTCCACCAAGCTGCTGGTCATCGCGATAGTCCTGTTTCTGGTCGAACTGGCCGCGGTTCCCATCATGGCCATGCTGATCCGGCAACTGGGCGAACTGGGCGAAATTCACCCCAGCTACAAGGACTCCTTCATTATTGCCTCAGTTGCGCCCACGCCATTGTGGATGGCGCCGATCTTCCTGCTGCTGCCTAGCGCGCTCGTGAATGTCGTGATCGTTTCGCTGGCGATGATGGCGACGGCGGGCTTGCTCTACTACGGCATACCGGTGGTGTTCCGCATGAAGGAGCAAGGGCATGCGATCCTGGTGTTCGGCGCCGTGCTGATCGCGGGTACTGTGGCGCTGGGCTTTCTGATGGTGTGCACGCTGGTGGTCTGGAGCAGCGTCCAGAATCTGCAATACCACATGCCTTTCCTCGGGTGACGAATCCGGGAGCATGGCGTCCAAGGGGGAACGAAAGGAGATCGTCATGAATGAAGACACCTTCAATATGAGTATCCGCAAGTACCTCAAGACGGTAGGCGTGCATTCGCAGCACGAAATCGAAAAAGCCGTGGCTGACGCCATGGCGAACGGGCAGCTCAAGGGCTACGAAAAGCTGCCGGCAAAAATGACGCTGCGTATCGAGGCACTGGACCTCAGCGTCAATTTCGATGGGGAAATCAGCCTGGAATAATGGCTGAGCGGGAATTCCGCCCTTCGGGAAGAAGGGCGGATATTTCGGCTCGAGTTGGAGCTGTGGTTAAGGTTTATCCAGCGAGCCGGCCGACTTCGGGTAGGTCACGATGCCCCAAGGCATTTGCTTGTCGCCGATCTGCTTGGTGACTTCCAGCTTGTTGGCGTCGATCACGTAGACCGCATCCGACTTGCCGCAGGCGAGCAGCACGTTCTGGTTGTCAGGCGTAAAGCTGAAGTGCCAGCAGCGTTCGCCGGTCGGAACATCCTTGACCTTCTTGAAGGTCTTGGCATCGAACACCTGCAGCAGCTTGTCCTTGTTGGCTGCGACGAAGATGTACTTGCCTTGCGGATCGAAGGAAATGCCGTACGGCGTCTTGGCAGTGTCCACCGTTTTTTTCACATTGAAGTTCTTGTCCAGCACCAGAATCTTGTTGCCGTATTCCAGTGTGGAAACATAGGTCGAGCCATCCGGCGATACCTTGATGCCGCGCGGGCGGTCGCCGTACTTGTGCGTCTGGATCGTCTTGAGCAGCTTGCCCGACTTCATGTCGTGTACGGTGATGGTGTTGTCAGCCTCGTTGGTAATGACGAGCTTCTTGCCATCGGGGGAAAACTCGATGCCTTCGGTTTCCGGGCCGCCGGTGATTTCCTGCACTACCTTGCCTTGCTTGAGGTCGACCACGGAAATCTTGGCGGGAATCTTTTCCTCGTCGTCATCATCGTCCTCTACCGGCTTGGCCCCGGGTTTGGGGGGCGGTCCGCCCTTGGAGCTGGGTTCGTAGGAAATGTAGACCTTGTCGCCGAGGATGCGCACGAATTCGGGGTTCTTGCCGATGGGGATATGCTTCTCGACCTTGCCGCTGGCGCGGTCGATCACGGAAATGTTGCCGTCGTCGCGGTTGGCGGTGACCAGATACTTGCCGTCTGTGGTAACGCCGATGCCGCGCGGGCCTTTGGCGCCGATATCGATGCTGCCCTTGGACTCCATGGTGGCGAGGTCGATGACCGTCACGCCGCCATCCTGGTTGGATACGTACGCGAGGCCTTTATCGGCGGCCGTCACGCCGGTACTCATTCCCAGCGCCATCAGCAGCGCGGCGGTGAGCCCGTATTTATTGTTGATACTGTTCATGCCAATTGATCTCCAGTTTATGAAGGTGCGCCATAGCCATGACGCTTCCTGTACCCCGCGTCATGTACACGCTGTCAGAATCTTCCTGTGCCGAAAGGTTCCCGGGGGCTGACGCAGTCTGGCGCAGAACGCTGACTAGCACAATAGGAATAATTCCCGAGCGCGCAGGCATTTTTCGTCGCCCACGGCGACCTCCCGGCAAGGGGAGGGACGATTTTCGTAAATGCTGCAGCCGGAGGAGATCCCGACTGCGCCGATATGCGCTGCGCACCTGGGTTCGCGGGCATGGGTCCCGCGCATGCAGGCGATATGCGGCGACACCTGCTCGATCATGTCTTCGGGAACCTGATAGGGCGAGAGAGATGAGGCTTCGCTCCAGTGGAAGGAGACGCGAAATGCGTTGCAACAGGCGCCGCAGGTGCGGCAAGGGTTATCCGTTTCCAGCGTCATGATTACCAGGGAATCTCGCTGCCGTCGTAGCTGAGGAAACGACCGGTTTGCTTATTCGTGACGTTTTCCAGTACGCGCCGCATGCCGCTGACGCTTTGCTCGGGCGTAATCAATGCATTCGGCCCGCCCATGTCGGTCTGGACCCAGCCGGGATGCAGAATCACGGCGCGGATTCCGCGTGCGGCAAGGTCGAGCGACAGGCTCTTCATCACCATGTTGACCGCGCTCTTGCTGGAGCGGTACAGGTAACAGCCGCCGCTGGTGTTGTCGTCGAGGCTACCCATCTTGCTGCTGACGGTGGCGATCAGCTTGCCCTGGCCGCGTTCCAGATGGGATACGAAGGCCTCCGCGACTTTCAGCGGAGCCATGGTGTTGACGAGAAAGGCCATCATCCAGGCGTCGTAATCGATCTGACCGAAGCCGCTGTGACGGTCGGGGTAAATCCCGGCATTGTTGATGATGAGATCGATCGGCGTGCCCTGCAGCGTTTTCGCGAGTGCGTCGATGGTGTTCAGTTCGGCGACGTCCAGCGCATGGACGCGGACTTGGCCCCGCGAACGATGCGCAATGGCATTCAAGGCATCGGCTTCTGCCGGATGACGACAACAAGCCAGTACCTGCCAGCCTTCGGCAGCATATTGCCGGGTGAATTCAAGGCCGAGGCCGCGATTGGCCCCGGTAATCAGTACGGTAGACATTACATGTTCTCCTGGTCGGGAATCAGCGCGATCAGGTCGGTGATACCGACATCCTGACCCGCCTGCGATAACAAAGTGGTGACCTGTCCGCGATGGTGCGTCTGGTGATTGAAGAAGTGCAGGATCACATCGCCCAGCCGCTTGCTCGCGGGAATCCCTTTCATGCTGGAGTACTGCAACTGACGCAGTAAATCCTCGCGCGTCAGCGCATCCGCCCAGGCGCAGATCAGATCATCCAGTTTCTTTCGATAACCGGCGAGGCCGGACAGTTCTGGGAACAGCGGCGCATCCAGCGCCGCCGGCACCGGCAGCTCGGCTGCCTGGGCGAGCACGACGCTTTGCAGGGAGAGCGTGGAAAAGCGGCGCAGCCAGATAGTATCGGCCACCGCGATATGGTTGAGCGTGCCGAGAATCGAGCCGAAAAAGGCGCCCCGGTCGCGACGCAGCTGGTCATCGGGAAGCCGTGCCGCAACTTCGTAAAGCTTTCCGTTCATCCATGCGTTGTAAGTCGCCAGCAGGGCAATCTGGTCGCGCTCGATCATGACAATACCTTGGCGAAATGGTGAGAGGTGATCTTGAGTTTGCGTCCCAGGTACAAACGGTGCGCGTCGTGACGTTGAACACCGGAATCCAGGTGGAACTGCGCGCAGCCGAGCGCGCGTGCATGGTCGAGCAGCCAGTCGAGCAGCGCACCGCCATATCCATGACCGCGAGCAGATTCACGGGTGACGAGGTCGTCCAGATAAAAGGTTTTTCCCCAGGCGAGATATTCGGCGACGCGAAATCCCGCGGCTGCGACTATTTGTCCCTCATCGTCCGTGATGTATACCAGCCGATAACCGTGCTGGTCCATCTGGCGCAGCACCTGGGCAACAAAAGTTTCCTCGTCCAGATGCGGCCTCAGTTCATGAATTACAGGGTAGCAGGCGCGGATGTCGTCGCTCGCGTCAGCGGTGCGTATCGTCATGGAAGTGATTGTCCTGAATAGATAATTACCATTTGTCGGCCAGAAATACCGTTCATCATCCAGAGGGTTGCCAAAGCGGAGTTTCGGACGAAAATGTCACCGCTTTCGATTGCCCTACGGGTATTCGAATGATAAAGGCAAACCCATCGAAAGGTGGGGACGCAAAGTCACCGGTCTAAGGGAATTTTTCCTACGATAGCGGGACTGCCGGCGGGGCCTCAGGCCCTCTCGTCAGCTCGCCTATTCCTCCAGATCGTCATTGCCCGCCGTTCACGTTCCGCAATTCAGAACAAGGACAAGAGCAGCTCCTGCAAGCCCGCTTCATAGCGGTAAGTTGGAACGCGCCGTTGCCATGCGTGAGATTAACTTTCATTCTTGCTAGGAGTTTCTTTCATGAAATCGAACCGAGTCTGGCTCTATGCCGTCGTGTCCGCTGTCCCGTTCTCGGCCGCTGCCGAAGTCCTGACCACAGATGCCGTCTTCGCCCCCAGCAGTTTCTGGTATACGCCGATTCCGGCCAATGCCGCGCTGCATCCCAATTCGGCCAATCTGGTGCAGGACATCCTGCGGCAGAAAGCCATTTATTATCAAACCGTCACCATCAATACGACCGAATACACCAGCCCGGTTTACACCGTTGGTGCGGATGTGCCGACAGTGAAGGTGACCGAGTGGGATTGCCAGAAAAAGGGCTTTTCCGATGCCAGCCTGGCTACGCAGTGGGCAGCAGTGCCGATTCCCAGTTATGCCCTTCCTTCAAAGGGTACGGATGCGGAAATGACGATCTACCAGCCTTCCACCAATACCGTGTGGGAATTCTGGCAGACCCGCAAGACAGCTGACGGCCAGTGGCAGGCTTGCTGGGGCGGTCGCTTGCAGAATGCCTCTGCCAGCGACGGGACTTTCTACAAATATTACGGTACCACGGCGACCAGCCTGCCTTTCCTTGGCGGGCAGATTACCGCGGAAGAACTGGCGCGCGGCGAAATCAAGCATGCGATCGGTTTTTCTATCGTCGAGGCGGAGCACTACACACAGTTCTCCTGGCCGGCCCATCGTTCTGATGGATGGAACCCGTATGCCCTTGCCAACCGCGTACAGGAAGGTCAGCGCTTCCGGCTCGACCCGACCGTCAACGTCGATGCATTGCCGATGAGTCGTGCCGGCAAGATTATCGCCAAGGCTGCGCAGAAATACGGCTTCGTGGTCTGGGACAAGTCTGGCGCACTCGCGCTGCGTGCGCAGAATGCCACGTCCTATACCGCGCTGGGGCAGACCAATCCCTATCCCGCGCTGTTCGAGGGCAAACCCAACTATGCAGTGCTGAATGGTTTCCCGTGGGACAAGCTGCAGTTCCTGCCGTTGAATTACGGCAAGGATCTGGCGTCGACCACGACCACCACGACTACGTCCACTACCACTACGACGACGAGCACGAGCACGAGCACGGCGACCACGACCAGTCCGACTACGACGACTAGCACGACGACCACGACCAAGGGCAAGTCGAAGCGGTTCCGCTAAACGGAAGGCTGTAACTCAAGGCGATATCGTGGCGATATCGCCTTTTTTATTGCTTGCATTCCCGCCAGAGCCAAGCTTGGTGCGGAAACAAGCTCAAGCTCATCAATATATTGATTTAAAAGGACAAATTACCATTTGTCTGCTGTCTTCCGCCGTTTGTCCATTAGGCCTGGAATTCTTTTTTTTATGGTTGGATAATCGCATCCGCTTTGACAGGCAAGTGGCCGTCGAAGCGTGAAAGGCAAACCCATCGAAAGGTGGGGACGCAAAGTCACCGGTCTAACGGAGCGATCCTATGACAGCGGGACTGCCGGGATGGCTCTCCGCCTTTTCGTCAGACCTCTTTCTGCTCCCATACCTGTTTTGCCCGCGTCGGGCTCTACGATCGCTGCGCTGCTGGGGGTAACCAAGCAGCCGCGCTGCGAATTCCTCCGCCGCATCACTTTCCAGCCAGTCGTTATTGATGGCTGCCACCGCAATACCCGTTCACGTACACGGTAATAACGAATACAGAAAAGGAGCAGCTCCTGCAATCCGCCTGCCTGGCGGTGAAGTTGGAACTCGCTGCGATGGCGTGAGTGAAACTTTGTTAACGATTGCAAGGAGCATTCATGAAGTTGTCTCACACATGGCTGGCCGCCTCGTTGGCGCTGGCTACTCCCTTGGGCGCGTCCGCAGAAGCGCTCGTCACCGATGCCGTTTTTGCGCCCACCAGCTTCTGGTATACGCCGATTCCGGCGAATGCCACGCTGCACCCCAATTCGGCTAATTTCGCCAAGGAAATCCTGCGTCAGAAGGCGAAGTACTACAACAATGTCACCGTGAATACCCGTGACTACACCAGCCCGGTCTACACGGTGGGTTCCAGCGTAGCCAAGGTGAAAGTGACGCAGTGGGATTGCCAGAAGAAGGGCTACTCCGATCCGGGGCTGGCCGAGCAATGGAAATCGGTGCCTATCCCTTCCTATGCCGTGCCTTCCAAGGGTACCGATGCGGAAATGACGGTTTACCAACCGTCGACCGATACCGTGTGGGAGTTCTGGCAGGCGCGCAAGGTCAACGGTCAATGGCAAGCCTGCTGGGGCGGTCGCATGCAGAATGCCTCCCAAAGCAATGGCGTGCACTACAAGTATTACGGTACGACGGCGACCAGCCTGCCCTTCCTGGGCGGCCAGGTGACGGCCGAGGAATTGCGTCGCGGCGAGATCAAGCACGCGATCGGTTTTTCGCTGGTCGAGGCCGAGCATTACAACATCTTCTCCTGGCCGGCCAACCGTTCCGACGGTTATAACCCGCAGAAGGTGGCCAACCGCATTCCCGAGGGCATGCGTTTCCGCCTGGATCCCAGCGTGAACGTGGACAAGCTGCCGATGACGCGTGCCGGCAAGATCATTGCCAAGGCCGCGCAGAAATACGGTTTCGTGGTGTGGGACAAGTCCGGCGCCTTGGCGATCCGTGCGCAGAATCCCGTGACCTATACTGCGGTGGGCCAGGCGGATCCTTATCCGTCGCTGTTCGAAGGCAAGCCGAACTATGCAGTGCTGAACGGTTTTCCGTGGGACAAGCTGCAGTTCATGCCGATGAATTATGGCAAGACCGCGATTTCGACTGCCGGTACGTTGACCACGGTTCCCAGTACCTCGACTTCGACGACTACCACTACCACATCGAGCACGTCCACGCCGACGACGTCCACGGCTCCGTCAACCACGACGGCGCCCTCGACTTCGACGTCCCCGACGACCACAACGTCGCCGACCACGTCGACAGGTACGGCGCCGACCAGCTCCATGTCGGGGTCGACCGCACCGAGCGCCACGACGAGCCCGACGACGACTGCGCCGACTACTTCGACTTCCAGCGGCGGCTTGCTGACCGACGCGGTGTTCGCGGCCAACAGCTTCTGGTATACGCCCATTCCGGCGAATGCTGCGCTGCATCCGAATTCGGCCAATTACGCCAAGGACATCGTTCGCCAGAAGAATCTGTACTACAAGACCGTCAACATCAATACCGGCGAGTATTCCAGCCCGGTGTATGTCGCGGCGGCGAATACTGCGACGGTGAAGGTGACGGAGTGGGATTGCCAGAAGAAGGGCTTCCTCGACAAGAACCTCATTCCGCAGTGGGAAGCCGTGCCGATTCCTTCCTATGCCGTGCCTTCCAAGGGCACCGATGCGGAAATGACGGTCTACCAGCCCTCCACCAATACCGTGTGGGAGTTCTGGCAGATGCGCAAGGTGAACGGCCAGTGGCAAGCCTGCTGGGGTGGCCGCATGCAGAACGCCAAGTCCAACATCGGCGTGTTCCCGAACCGCTACGGCACGACGGCGACCAGCCTGCCGTTCCTGGGCGGCCAGATCACGGCGGAAGAATTGCAGCGCGGCGAGATCAAGCATGCGATCGGCTTCTCGCTGGTCGAGGCCGAGCACTTCACTAGCTTTTCCTGGCCGGCGAGCCGTTCCGATGGCTGGAACCCGTACAAGCTCGCCAACCGTA
>CAMLDO010000022.1 GCA_946478865.1 uncultured Methylobacillus sp. | reverse complement strand
CGCCTGTCGCGTGCGCGTGTCGCCGTTGCTCTTCGATGATGAATTGGGTAAGGGTGATTTCGCTCATGATACTGATCCTTATCTCAAGCACTCATCGCCTGCGGGCGATGGGTATCGTGCGGGTACAAATGCGTGCGGATGGATTGTTCGTTGGCAGCCCAGCAGATCGGCACGAATTCCTGTGCGCTCAGCGAGGCGCGACCGATGAGGCCGCCGTCGATGTCGGGCATTGCGAATAGTTGCGCGGCATTGGCGGGTGTGACGCTGCCGCCGTAGAGGATGCGTACCTCGCGCGCGATTTTGGCGTCGCAGCGGGCGATGCGGCCGCGAATGAAGGCGTGCACCTCCTGCGCTTGTTCGGGTGTCGCGGCCTTGTCGGTGCCGATGGCCCACAGCGGCTCATAGGCGAGCACCGCGTTTTGCAGCGCTTGCGGGCCGAAGCGGCGCAGGATGGAATCGAGCTGGCGCCCGACGATGTACTCGGTCCAGTCTGCTTCGCGTTCTTCCGCGGATTCGCCCATGCAGAAGATCGGGATAAGCCCAGCTTCGCGCGCCGCATTGAAGCGTGCGGCGGCGGTGTCGTCCGTCTCATGGAACAGGTTGCGGCGTTCCGAGTGGCCGATGATGGCGTGGGTACAGCCGAAGTCGGTCAGCATCGCGGGCGAAACCGCGCCGGTGCTGGCGCCGTCTCGGGTCGAACACAGGTTCTGCGCGCCCCAGCTGAGATTGCTGCCGGTGAGCAGCATTTGCGCCTGACCGATGTACGGGTAGGGTACGCAGACGACGAATTCAGCGTGATAGCAGTCGTAGGTGCCCGCGACGATTTTCTCCAGCAGCACGCGGTTGGCGGCGAGACTGCCGTGCATTTTCCAGTTTCCAACAACGAGTTTGCGGCGCATGTGCATTCATCCTTCATCAAGATCGAAGCGCTCCTTCGCCGCTCAAAAGAGAGCGGCGCTGAATTTTGGAGCGATAACTGTAGGAGCCCCCTAGGTCTCGGCACAATCGGGTAATCGCCCAGGTCAATGCCTGGGCGAATGTGTGGGAGCCTGGGGATAATGCCTAGAACAGACCGAGCTTGTCCGTGCTGTAGCTCACGAGCAGGCACTTGGTCTGCTGGTAGTGGTCCAGCATCATCTTATGCGTTTCGCGGCCTATGCCGGACTTCTTGTAGCCACCGAACGCGGCATGCGCCGGGTAATGGTGGTAGCAGTTGGTCCATACACGGCCAGCCTGGATGCCGCGGCCCATGCGGTAGGCGGTGTTGATGTCGCGCGTCCACACGCCGGCGCCAAGGCCGAACTCGATGTCGTTGGCGATCTGCAGCGCTTCTTCCATGGTCTTGAAGGTGGTCACGGACAGCACCGGCCCGAAGATTTCCTCCTGGAAGATGCGCATGTCGTTGGTGCCCTTGAACACGGTTGGCCGGATGTAATAGCCGCCTTCGAGGTCGCCTTCCATCACATTGCGCTCGCCGCCGGTGAGCAGCTGCGCGCCTTCGTCGCGGCCGACCTGGATGTACCACAGGATCTTGTCGACTTGGTCCTGCGAGGCTTGCGCGCCGACCTGGGTTTCGGTGTCGAGCGGATTGCCCTGCTTGATCTCTTTCATGCGCTTCATCACGCGTTCCATGAACTTGTCGTAGATGGATTCGTGAACCAGTGCGCGGGACGGACAGGTGCAGACTTCGCCCTGGTTGAACGCGAACAGGATGAAGCCTTCGACTGCCTTGTCGAAGAAAGCATCGTCCTTGTCGGCAATATCGGCGAAGAAGATGTTGGGCGATTTGCCGCCGAGTTCCAGCGTCACCGGAATAATGTTCTCGGAAGCGTATTGCATGATGAGCTTGCCGGTGACGGTGCCGCCGGTGAAGGCGAGCTTGGCGATGCGCGGACTGAGTGCCAGTGCTTTGCCGACTTCATGCCCCATGCCATTGACGACGTTGAGCACGCCAGGCGGCAGCAGGTCCTGGATGAGTTCGACCAGGATCAGGATGGAGGCCGGAGTCTGCTGCGCGGGCTTGAGCACGATGCAGTTGCCGGCGGCGAGTGCCGGAGCCAGCTTCCACGAAGCCATCAGCAGCGGGAAATTCCAGGGGATGATTTGCGCCACCACGCCCAGCGGTTCGTGGAAGTGATAAGCGACCGTGTCGTCGTTGATCTCGCTGTTGCCACCTTCCTGTGAGCGCAGGCAGCCGGCGAAGTAGCGGAAGTGATCGGCGGCGAGCGGGATGTCTGCATTCAGCGTCTCGCGGATCGGCTTGCCGTTGTCCCAGGTTTCGGCGACGGCGATGGTTTCCAGGTTTTCCTCGATGCGATCGGCGATTTTCAGCAGGATGCGGGCACGATCCTGCACCGAAGTCTTTCCCCAGGCTTCGCGCGCGGCATGGGCTGCGTCCAGTGCCAGCTCGCTATCGGCCTCGAAGGAGCGCGGCACCTGGGTGAACACCTTGCCGTTCACCGGCGAGATCACATCGAAATATTCCCCACCGACGGGCGGAACCCACTGGCCGCCGATGAAGTTCTCGTAGCGCGGCTTGAAATTGACCTTGGCGCCGGGTTGGCCGGGTTGTGCGTAAATCATGATGACGCTCTCCTCAAAATTCTCTCTGTATGGAAATTTCATTCCGGCCGAATGGTTTCGAGCACGGCATTGACAGCTATGGCAAGCAGCGTGCCAAAGAGAGAAAAAGGCCGTTTTTGGCGGAGACAATCGTCCGCTTGGCCTTATGAAATCAGGAACGAGGGTAGAAGCCTGCCGGCCCGGATAGGGGTATCGCAGGGCAAGAGGCGTTACATCGCGAGTGTGTCAAAAAGGTACAAGTGTCCCACGGTTGAGACAGAGGTGAGATGCGTTTTAGCGTTGCAGCAACCACCATACAAAACAGAGGTTTAACCCAGCCATGAGCCAAAAGACGATCAGGAAGCGGGGCTTGCTGCACTTGTGGTGCAACACCTGTTGCGCGGCCAGGGCTCCCGGCCATCCGCCCAGCAGCGCCAGAAAATGCAGGAGTTGTTCCGGGATGCGCCAACGGCGTTTGCGCGCGGCATTCTTGTCTATCGCGTACACGAGGAAAGTGATGCCGCTGAGGACTGCATAAAGGCTGAATAGTGTAGGGAGAGGCATGGCAAAGTGTTTGTGAAACTCGCAATCAAGGAACGCGCGCGGTCGAGGAGGCATCTAACTCGCGTCTGGTTTTCGGCTAGGTTCAGAACTGCATTTGGAATTATGTCCCAATTCGATACTGATCATGACGCTGGTGCCCGCCATCGTATTCAGCAGCTGGTCTGCGCCGATAAACTGAGGCTGCTTTATCACCAGTCGTTTCCTGCGCTGTTCGTCAGCGTTGTGATTGCATGCCTGCTCACTCTGATGCTTCATGAGCAGGTGGCAACAGGCGCATTGATGAGTTGGCTGGTGGTGATCCTCGTCTGCTCGCTGATCCGGCTGTGGCTATTCCTCGCTTATTTCCGGGCTGAGCCCGAGAGCGACAACCTGTTGGTGTGGGAAAGACCGTTTGCCGTCAGCCTGATATTGTCCTCGCTCGCATGGGGGCTCGGCGCCGTCATGGTCATGCCGGAGGAATCGCTCGTGCATCAGGTGGTCATGATGTACGTGATGATCGGCCTGGCGGGAGGGGCTGTCTCCACTTATTCTTCCTACCGTTACATGGCCGTAGGGTCGATGCTGTCTGTCCTGTTGCCGTCCACGCTATGGATGCTAATGCGGGGCGGCATCATTCCGGTCAGCATGGCGGTCACGGCTATCATCTTCATTCTGGCTTCGTTTCGCGCTACCGGCGTGCTGGGGACGGCGCTGCATCGCAGCTTTCAGCTGACGCACGAGCTGGAAGGCGCGCGTGCCGCTTTCGAGCAGCAAGCGAAAACCGATGTGCTGACGGGGCTCAATAACCGGCGGGCCTTGTTCGAGCAGGGCGCTCAGGTGCTGAGCTACTGCGAACGCAATAACGCTCCCATGAGCGCGGTACTGCTGGATGTCGATCATTTCAAGGCAATCAACGACACTCATGGCCATGCTATGGGCGATGCCGCGTTGCAGCATCTTGCCGACCTGTTGCGGAATTCGCTGAGAAAGTCGGATTTGTGCGGGCGGATAGGTGGCGAGGAGTTTGCGGTCCTGCTGCCGGATACCGGCGTGCAAGCGGCAGCCGTGCTGGCGGAAAAGCTGCGTCAGGCCGTCATGGGCAATCCCCTCGTATACAAGGAGATCAGGTGCCCGCTGACGATTAGTCTCGGCGTTTCAGCCCACGACGGTGGGCTGGACGGCTTGATACACCGCGCCGATATGGCGCTTTATCGCGCCAAGGCGGAGGGGCGCAACCGGGTTGTCTGCGAGGAAGGAGCCTGAAGCGGTATTACAGATCGATACGCTCCAGTTCCTCCTGAATTTCCAGCCAACGCAACTCTGCATTCTCGATATCTGTCGCCAACTGCGCCTGGCGCTTGAGCAGGCTTTCCAGCAGCGTACGGTCCGGGCTGGCATATAGCGCTGGATCGCCCAGACGTTCGTCTAGCTGATCTTTTTCCTGCTGCCAGCCGGGCATGAGCTTTTCCAGTTTTTCCGCTTCCTTGACCAGCGGGCGGCGTTGCGCGAGCAATTGCTGGCGCGTTTTTTCCGCCATCTCGCGCGCTTCCTTGCGCGCGGCCTTGTTCTCGTCTGGTGCGGCAGCAGTAGCGGCATTGCGCTGTTCGGCCAGCCAATTGGCGTAGTCGTCGAGGTCGCCTTCGAACGGTGTCATCTTGCCGCTATCGACGAGGTACAGGCTGTCGGCCGTGGTACGCAGCAGATGCCGGTCGTGCGATACCAGTACCACGGCGGCATCGGTTTCCTGCAACGCCAGCGTGAGCGCCTCGCGCATTTCCAGATCGAGGTGGTTGGTGGGTTCGTCCAGCAGCAGGAGATTCGGGCGTTGCCAGATCAGCAGTGCGAGTGCCAGGCGGGATTTTTCGCCGCCCGAAAACGGGCCGCAAGGCGAGGTCGCCATGTCGCCGCGGAAGTCGAAGCTGCCGAGAAAGTTGCGGTGATCCTGCTCGCGCGTGGTTTTGTCGAGGCGCATGAGATGCTGCAGCGGCGACTCCTCGGGGCGCAGCGCTTCTACTTGGTGCTGGGCGAAATAACCGATTTCCAACCCCTTGCCCTCGCGTCGCGTACCTGACAATGGCGGCAGCACGCCGGCCAGCATCTTCACCAGCGTGGATTTGCCCGCGCCGTTGCGGCCGAGCACCGCAATGCGCTCGCCGGGGCGGATGAACAGATTCGCGTTACCGATCACGGCCTTGTCGCCATAGCCCGCAACAGCGTCGCGCAGTTCCAGCAGCGTATCCGGCATTGCCACCGGCTCGCGGAAGCCGAAGGTGAATGGCGTGTCCACGTGCGCGGCGGCGACTTCTTCCATACGCGCCAACGCCTTGATGCGGCTTTGTGCCTGGCGTGCCTTGGTGGCCTTGGCGCGGAAGCGCTCGATATAGCTGTGCAAATGCGCGATTTCGCGCTGCTGTTTCTCGTGCATGGCCTGCTGCAAGGCGAGGTGTTCAGCACGGGCGCGCTCGAAGGAGGTGTAGTTGCCGGAATAGAGCTTGAGCCGGCCCTGGTCGAAATGCAGGATGTGACTGGTGACGGCATCGAGGAAATCGCGGTCGTGCGAAATCAGGAGCAGCGTGCCGGGATAGCGCTTGAGCCAGCCTTCCAGCCAGATCACTGCATCGAGATCGAGGTGATTGGTGGGTTCGTCCAGCAGCAGCAAATCGGAGCGGCACATGAGCGCGCGGCCGAGGTTGAGGCGTACGCGCCAGCCGCCTGAAAACTCCGCGACCGGCCGCTCGAAGTCGGCATTGGAAAATCCGAGGCCGTTCATGAGTTCGGCCGCACGCGCCTTGGCGGCATAACCACCAATCTCGGCGTAGCGCGCATGCAGCGCACCTATCTTTTCGCCGTCATGCGCGGCTTCGGCTTCGACAATTGCGCGCTCGACCTCGCGCAGCTCCTCGTCGCCGTCCAGCACGAATTCCAGCGCGGGCTGGGGCAGGGCAGGGGTTTCCTGGCCGACGTGAGCGACGGTCCAGGCAGCGGGGATTTCGAGGTCACCTGATTCCTGGTGCAGTTCGCCGCGCAGCAGCGCGAAGAAGGAGGATTTGCCGCAGCCGTTGGCACCAACAAGGCCGATTTTCCAGCCCGGGTGCAGTTGAAGGCTGGCGTCTGTGACGAGTGGCTCGCTGCCGCGGCCGTAGGAGAGATTGCGCAGAAGTATCATGGAGCGCGATTTTACCGGCTCAGGCCGATGCGCTCCATCGAATTACTTGCGCGCAGCCTCTTTTCTCGGCGGCTCCTGCTGTTCCTGTGGTTCCTGTTCGTTTTCCAGCGTAGCCTCCTGCGTAACGTGCACCGGCTCCACATTGCCGTTCTTGTCCTGACCGGGGTACATCACCATGTGCGGGAACGGGAATTCCATGTTGTTCTCGTCGAAAGCGAACTTGAGGCGGCGCAGGAACTCGCGCTTCACGTCCCATTGCGCCAGAGGCTTGACCTTGAGACGGCAGCGGATGACGGAGGCCGTGTCTTCCAGCTTTTCCACGCCCGCCATTTCCAGGTCCTCCAGAATCTTGTCCGAGAACGGCGGCGTGTTGCGCAGTTCCGAGGCAATGTGGCGGCACAGTTCCATGATCGCATCCACGTTCTGCCGGTTGGCGACGCGCACGTCGATCACGGCAAAAGCGAACTCGCGGCTCATGTTGGTTACGGTCGTGATCTGGTTATTCGGCACGTAATGCACGTTGCCGTCGTAGTCGCGCAGCTTCACATGGCGCAGCGTGATTTCTTCTACCAGCCCGCCGATGCCGGCCACGGTCACTACGTCGCCTTGGCGCACCTGGTCTTCCAGCAGCAGGAAAAAGCCGGTGAAGTAATCCTTGATGAGGCTTTGCGCGCCGAAGCCGATGGCGATGCCTGCGACCCCTGCGGTAGCGAGAATAGGCGCGATGGAAATGCCCAGCTCGCTCAACATGAGCATCCCTGCGATCACGGTGATGACGACCGACAGGATATAGCGGAATACATTGCCGAGCGTTTCGA
The DNA here is from genome assembly GCA_946478865.1 of uncultured Methylobacillus sp. The sequence goes on along the minus strand of CAMLDO010000022.1, from coordinate 27,477 downwards.
CCCGGTTGACCTCGATGCTGTCGTTGCCGACGCGGCCCAGCATGTAGCCTTTGAACAGCCGGATCATCCGGTTGGCGAGGCGCAGTGCGATCCAGGCGAGGATGAGGATCACCACGATGTGCAGGGTGGCTTGCGAAATCTGGATGAAATATCTCAGGTCTTCAGCGCTCAACCCGGGAAAAAGTCTGGACATGCAGGACTCCTTTTTCTGGAATGAGGAACGAAGGTGGGCCGTATGGCCCGGGTTTCAGGGTTGACCGGAGGTCTTGCGGGTCGGTTCCCGCAAATTCCGGCTCAGGTGGTGAGCACGCCCCACTCGCGCAGGAAAGTCGCGTAGAAATCGGGATGCTCGGGAATCGCGCCCGGCTGGCCGCAGATGGCGGCAGCGAAGGCATTGGCACGCGTCAGCGTCTGCTGCACCGGCCAGCCGCTGAGGGCTCCGGTAATGAACACGGCGGAGAAGGCGTCGCCTGCTCCCACGGTATCCGCGACCGATTGCGCCGGCAGGCCCGGCGCATCGACTTCGGCGCCTTCGTTGTCCAGCATCCATGCGCCCATTTCGCCGTAGGTGACCAGCACGCATTCCAGTTCGTATTGCCGTATCAGCTGTTCCGCCGCGGTACGCTCATCCGTGGCCTGCAATTTCAGCATGCCGGACAGCGCGAGCAGTTCTTCCTCGTTGACCTTGAGAACGTCCGCATGGGAGAGCGAGCGCTTCAGGGTTATGGGGTCGTACCATGGCTTCCGCAGGTTGATATCCAGCAGGCGTGGTGCCGAGGTGCTGCGCAGCAAGGTGCTGAGCGCGCGCCGCGACATCTTGTTGCGCTGGGCCAGCGTGCCGAAATACACCAGGTCGGCCTGCGCCGACAGCGTCACCATGCGGGTAATGGTCGGGTTGATAAAGTCGTAGGCCTGGTCGGGCAGTATCTCGAAGCGATGACCGTCCTTGCCGACATGCACGCGTACCTTGCCGGTAGGGTGGGTGGGGTCGCACTGCACCCCGAGCGTTTCCATGCCGAAATAAGCCATCGCGGCGAGCACGATGTTGCGATATTCATCGTTGCCGGTACGGCTGATGAGCATCGGATGCAGGCCGAAAGCACGCAGATGACGGGCCACGTTGAACGGAGCACCACCGAGCACAAGGCGATCCGGAAAGGCGTCGATAAGTACCTCGCCGAACAGGATCACGCTGCCGGTAGGCTTGGAAGGAACGGGGCTCAGTTCCGGAAAGTTGATTTCGGGTTTCTTGAACATCCTGGAAATTGCTGTCTTTAACATTTGTGCAAATGTAAATGCATTCTGACAGATTAGAGGGCCGATGGAAATACGGAAAATCCAACCGGACTAAGTCCTGTCTTGGTTTGTGAGGCATAATTCGTTCAGACCAATCCTAAGTACTGCCATGCAATTCAACGACATCATCAAGGAAGTGGGGCGCGGCAAGGACGGCGCCACCGATCTCCCGGAAGACTCCGCCTACGCGCTTTATCGTGCCATGCTGCGTAACGAAGTGCCCGATCTGGAGCTGGGGGCACTGTTGATTGCTTTTCGCATCAAGGGCGAGTCGGAAGAGGAGATGCTGGGCTTCTACCGTGCCATGGAGGATGTCCTGCCGCAGATGAAAGCGCCGGCCAGGAAGCCGCTGCCGGTAGTAATCCCGAGCTACAACGGTGCGCGCCGCCAAGGCAATCTCACGCCGCTGCTTGCCTTGCTGCTCGCGCGGCAAGGCGTGCCGGTGCTGGTGCATGGCGTGACGCACGATCCCAAGCGCGTCGTGAGCGCCGAAGTATTTGCGGAGTTGGGCATCGAACCCTGCCGTAGCGTGGAAGAGGCGCAGCGCAAGCTGGATAGGGGGGAAGTCGCGTTTCTTACCATCGAGACGATGTCCCCCGAGGTCGATCGCCTGCTCAAGATTCGCTGGCGGCTCGGCCTGCGCAACAGCACACATACTCTGGTCAAGCTGGCCGATCCGTTCCATGGGCAATCGGTGCGCATTAACAGCGTCACGCATCCGGAATATCTCGGCAAGAGCAGTGCTTTCCTCAAGGTGAGCGGCGCGCGAGCACTATTGCTGCGCGGGACCGAGGGCGAGGTATACGCCAATCCCAAGCGCTGCCCGCAGATGCTGTATTTCAACGCGGGCGAGGAGCGCGTGCTGGTGCCGGCCGAACAAGGGACGATTCCCGAAGTGCCGGACCTGCCCGGAGCGATGGATGCAGTGACGACCGCAGCGTGGATACGCGAGGCTCTGGCGGGCGAGGTGCCCGTTCCGCAGCCCATTGCATTGCAGGTGGCGAGCTGTCTGTATGCCAGCGGCGCGACGGACAAGCTGCCTGTCTGATTATTTCGCTGACGCCAGTCCATAGTTGTCGATAGAACTGACGAACAGCAGCTTGCGGAATTCCTCTGCGGCATGTGAAAGGTTCTTGCCTGCTGGATAGGCTACATGCCAGCGGCGCATGAGCGGAAAGCCGCGCACGTCCAGGGTAGTCAATTCGCCGCGCTCGATTTCCGCCGACACCGAGGCAAGCGACAGCACCGCCAGTCCCAGCGCACCTTTCACCGCCTGTTTGATCGCCTCGTTGCTCCCTACCTCCATGCGTGTTTCGATGCGCACGTTGTTTTTGTTCATGAAATCCTCGGTGGCAAGCCGCATGCCGGAACCGGGTTCGCGCAGGATGAAGGGCACGCCATTGAGCCGTGACGGGGCGATGTTTTTCTCGCTCGCGAGCGGATGATCGGTGCGCGCGATCACGACCAGCGGGTTGTAGGCAAAGCTCTCGGCCACGATGTTCAGGTTCGCCGGCGGCTGACCGAAGATGTAGAGGTCATCGAGATTCTGCGCCATACGCTCCAGCAGTGTCTCCCGGTTGCCGACGAACATCGAGGCTTCAATGCCCGGGTGCTGGGCGCAGAACTCACCTAGTATGCGCGGGGCGAAATATTCGGCCGTGGTGAGGATCGCGAGCTTGAGCGAACCTTTCTCCAGACCTTGCAAGGCCCCCAGATCCTGTGACAGTCGTTCCAGGCGCTTGTCGATGTCGCGGCAGGCTTCGGCCATGATGCGCCCGGCAGCTGTGAGATGGATTTTCTTGCCGATCTGCTCGTACAAGGATTCGCCCGCCGCATCCGCCAACTGCTTGACTTGAATGGAAAGAGCGGGCGGCGTAAGGTGTAATTCTTCGGCGGCACGCGCAAAACTCATGTTGCGCGCGACGGCGTCGAAGATCCGGAACTGATTGAGCGTGGCATGACGGATAGGCACGATTTACACCTCTTCCATGGTTAAATAAATATTAAACATTATGATAATTTGATTTAACTATCATAAACCATAAGCCGCTCCCATAATGCGTTTCACGTCGTCGACATAAATCAATCGACTATCTGAATTTCGTAAACCTGAGGAGAAGGACAATGGCAGTCAAAACCTACAACGCCGGGGTGAAGGAATACCGGCAGACTTACTGGATGCCCGAATACACCCCTAAGGACACCGACATTCTGGCCTGCTTCAAGGTTGTGCCGCAGCCCGGCGTAGACCGCGAAGAAGTGGCCGCTGCAGTGGCCGCTGAATCTTCCACCGGTACCTGGACCACCGTGTGGACTGACCTGCTCACCGACCTCGACTACTACAAGGGTCGCGCGTACGCGATCGAGGACGTCCCCGGCGACGACACCTCCTTCTACGCTTTCGTGGCCTACCCGATCGACCTGTTCGAAGAAGGCTCCGTTGTTAACGTGCTGACCTCGCTGGTCGGTAACGTGTTCGGCTTCAAGGCCCTGCGTTCCCTGCGCCTGGAAGACGTGCGCTTCCCGCTCGCCTACGTGAAGACCTGTGGCGGACCTCCCCACGGCATCCAGGTCGAACGCGACAAGATGAACAAGTACGGCCGTCCGCTGCTGGGTTGCACCATCAAGCCCAAGCTCGGCCTGTCCGCCAAGAACTACGGCCGCGCCGTTTACGAATGCCTGCGCGGCGGCCTGGACTTCACCAAGGACGACGAAAACGTCAACAGCCAGCCGTTCATGCGTTGGCGCGACCGTTTCGAGTTCGTGCATGAAGCGACCCTCAAGGCACAACGCGAAACCGGCGAGCGCAAGGGCCACTACCTGAACGTGACCGCGCCGACCCCGGAAGAAATGTACAAGCGTGCCGAGTTCGCCAAGTCCATCGGCGCACCGATCATCATGCACGACTACCTGACCGGCGGCCTGACGGCCAACACCGGCCTGGCCAACTGGTGCCGCGACAACGGCATGCTGCTGCACATCCACCGCGCCATGCACGCCGTGCTCGACCGCAACCCGCACCACGGCATCCACTTCCGCGTGCTGACCAAGATCCTGCGTCTGTCCGGCGGTGACCACCTGCACTCCGGTACCGTCGTGGGCAAGCTGGAAGGCGACCGCGCCGCAACCCTGGGCTGGATCGACATCATGCGCGACAGCTTCATCAAGGAAGACCGCAGCCGCGGCATCTTCTTCGATCAGGACTGGGGCTCCATGCCTGGCGTCCTGCCGGTGGCTTCCGGCGGTATCCACGTGTGGCACATGCCGGCACTGGTCACCATCTTCGGTGACGACTCCGTGCTGCAGTTCGGCGGCGGTACTCTCGGCCACCCGTGGGGCAATGCGGCAGGCGCCGCGGCCAACCGCGTGGCGCTAGAAGCTTGCGTGGAAGCGCGCAACAAGGGCGTCGCCATCGAGAAGGAAGGCAAGGCCGTTCTGACCGAAGCCGCGAAGAGCAGCCCGGAACTGAAGATCGCCATGGAAACGTGGAAGGAAATCAAGTTCGAGTTCGATACCGTGGACAAGCTGGACGTCGCCCACAAGTAAGGTCATCTCCGTGTTCTGGCGGGCTCGTCCCGCCGGTCCGCGAACCGTAAGCCGGGCTTACGACTGAATATTGAAAGGAAATGCAATGAGCGAAGTAATGGATTACAAGTCGCGTCTGAGCGACCCCGCGAGCCGCAAGTTCGAGACCTTCTCCTATCTGCCGGCGATGAGCGAAGGCGACATCCGCAAGCAGATCGAATATCTCGTGTCCAAGGGCTGGAACCCGGCCATCGAGCATATCGAGCCGCAATACCTGATGGATTCCTACTGGTACATGTGGAAGCTGCCGATGTTCGGCGAAACCGACGTCGACCGCATCCTGGCCGAAGCCGAAGCCTGCCACAAGGCCAATCCGGACAACCACGTGCGCCTGATCGGTTACGACAACTTCTCGCAGTCGCAAGGCGCCTCGATGGTGATCTATCGCGGCAAGACTGTTTAAGTAGCGCGACACCGGGTAATTTTCCGTGGGTAGCCCCCGTCGCGCTTGCGTGGCGGGGGCTATTTGTTTTTAGGAGATATGCAATGAGTGATGTGATGCAGCAGTACAAGATCGAAAAAGAACCCTATTACCGTGCCGTAGCGGACGAGGTGACGCTGTACGAAGCCGCCTATTCCGTGCGCATGCCGATGATGCTCAAGGGCCCGACCGGCTGCGGCAAGACGCGTTTCGTCGAATACATGGCATGGAAGCTCGGCAAGCCTCTCATCACCGTGGCCTGTAACGAGGACATGACCGCTTCCGATCTGGTCGGTCGTTTCCTGCTCGATGCCAACGGCACCCGCTGGCAGGATGGCCCATTGGCGACGGCTGCGCGCCATGGCGCCATCGTCTATCTGGACGAAGTAGTCGAAGCGCGTCAGGACACCACCGTGGTGATTCACCCGCTGACCGATAACCGCCGTGTGCTGCCGCTGGAAAAGAAGGGTGAGCTGGTGCAGGCGCACCCCGACTTCCAGTTGGTGATCTCCTACAATCCGGGCTACCAGAGCCTCATGAAGGACCTCAAGCAGTCCACCAAGCAGCGTTTCGGCGCGCTGGACTTCAGCTACCCGGAAGCCGCAATCGAGACCGAGATCGTCGCGCACGAATCCGGCGTGGACAAGGGCGTTGCCGAGAAGCTGGTGCAGATCGCCGAGCGCGCGCGCAACCTCAAAGGGCACGGCCTGGACGAGGGCATCTCGACCCGTATGCTGGTATACGCAGGCAGCCTGATCGCCAAGGGCGTGGACCCGCTGGCTGCGAGCCGCGTGGCGCTGGTGCGCCCGATTACCGACGATCCGGATATGCGCGACGCACTGGACGCCGCCGTTACCACCTTCTTCCACTAGGAGCTGTTGGGAAATTCGCGAGGAGAGGCTGATATCAGGTCTCTCCCTGGCAATTCTTGAACAGTTTCCAAGTTTTAGGAGGATTTCCATATGACGATCAACCTGGAAGAGCACGGCGATCTGCTGGCTGAACTGGGCGAGCACGCGAGCAGCATGCTGCATGCGTCATGGCACGAAGCCGCCCGCATATTCAGCCCCAAGGGCCTGGAAGGCTACCTCATCGGCGCGCAGCGCCTGAAAGGGCTGGGCAAGGGCCAGGAACTGGTCACTACCTTCATCCAGTCTGCCCCGGAAATCGCACGCGAGATTGGCGAGGACGCGGTCATCGAATTGGTACAGACCGTGATGATGATGGCCTCCAAGACCTCCGGCTCGGTGCTGGAACTGGTGGTCGGCACGGCGCCTACCGCCGCCAGACGCTTGGGCGACGAGGCGCTGTTCCGCGGCTACCTGCAATTGCTCAACGTGTTGCTGGCACAAGCGCCGCGCGGCCTCCGGCCCATGCTGGGCAAGCTGGACGTGCTGTTTGCCAATCTTACCTTGGGCGGTTTGCGCCGCTGGGCGAATTGGGGTGCGCACGCGCACCGCACAGACTATGAAGCGCAAGTCAGCTATTTCGGCCTGGAATCCAAGGAATCGCAGGCGATGCTGCAGAAGGAGCGCAAGGGCACGCTATTCGTCGACGTGCAGCGCCGCATCAATATGTATTTGCGTGCCTTGTGGGCGCGGGACTTCTTCATGCGCCCGACCTCCGGCGACTTCGAGAATCGCGAGGGCTACAAGCCCTATATCGAGGATTATCTGCTGCATCTGCCGGACGCTTTCGACAGCTTCGAGGACGTGGCGGGTCTGGAAATCTACCGTGCTGCTGCCGCGCACTGTGCCGCGCATCTGGTCTATACCAAGGAGCCGCTGTCGGCCGAGGGCTTGAACACGCTGCAGATGGCGGTGATCGGCATCATCGAGGACGCGCGCGTCGAAACGCTGGCGATCCGCAAGTTCCCCGGCCTCAAGGGGCTGTGGGCGAGCTTGTTCAAGCACGTGACGCCGGCGCAGAAGGAATCCGCGGGCGACTATTTCAATCGCCTCGCACGCGCGCTGCTGGACGACAGCTACGAAGACGACGACATCTGGATCGCGCAAGGCCGCAGCCTGTTCAAGGCGGCTCAAGACAAGCTCGATTCCAACCTGATTTCCTGGGAAATCGGCGTGCAGCTCACGCATCTGCTGCAGGAAAAGAAGCTGGGCTACAGCCCGCGCCGCGATGTGCTGACCACGCCGTACCGCGACGACAACCGCTATTTCTGGCAATTCGTCGAGTTCGACCAGGATCGCGCCGAGGCTGCCGGCTACGACCAGACGCAGCAGGTGCGCAAGTACGTCAACGTGATGGAAATGGCGAACGAGATCGACACCGAGCTCGCCGGCGACGACGCGCAGGAAATCTGGGTGCTCGGCAGCGAGTTGTTCCCGTACGAGGACATGGGCGTGTCGTTCAACGACATGGAAGGCAAGGAGCCGATCTCCGAGCCGTTCCATTACCCGGAGTGGGATTACCAGATCCAGCTCGAGCGTCCGGCCTGGGCCACCGTGCTGGAGCGCCGCGCCAAGGCGGGCGACCTGCAGGTAATCGACGAGATCGCCGCACAGCACAAGCGCATCATCTCGCGCATGAAGTTTTTGCTGGATGCGATGCAGCCGCAAGGCGTGACGCGCATCCGCAAGCTCGAGGACGGCGACGACATCGACATCAACGCTGCCATCGCCAGCCTCATCGACATGCGCATGGGCCAGCAGCCCGACCCGCGCATCATGATGCGGTCGGTGCGCAAGGTGCGTGATATTTCGGTAATGGTGCTGCTGGATCTGTCCGAGTCCACCAACGACAAGGTGAACGGTCAGGACTTCAGCGTGCTCGACCTCACGCGCCAGGCTACCGTGCTGCTGGCGGATGCGATCAGCAAGGTAGGCGACCCGTTTGCGATCCACGGCTTCTCGTCCGATGGCCGTCACGACGTGCAGTACCTCAAGTTCAAGGACTTCGACCAGCCTTACGACGAACATCCCAAGGCGCGCCTTGCTGGCATGACCGGGCAGCTATCGACGCGGATGGGTGCGGCGATGCGCCACGCAGGGCACTACCTGCGCCAGCAGAAGTCATCCAAGAAGCTCATGATCGTGATCACCGATGGCGAGCCGGCCGACATCGACGTGCGCGATCCGCAGTATCTGCGCTACGATGCGAAAAAGGCGGTGGAGGAGTTGAGCCGCTCCGGCGTCATTACCTACTGCATGAGCCTGGACCCGCGCGCCGACCAGTACGTGTCGCGCATCTTCGGCGCTCGCAACTACATGGTGGTCGACCACGTGGAGCGCTTGCCTGAGAAGCTGCCCCTGCTCTATGCCGGACTGACAAGATAGGAATCACGTGGAAACATACGCAGGTATCGACAACGACAGAAACGGCGGGATGACGCATCTGGGCCGCATCGTCATGGATAGCTGGCTGTTCGGGTTCATTCCGGAATCCGAAACCTGTGCCGGCTGGACGGCGGCGCAGATGCAGAATCTGTACGAGAAGGTTTACGCTGCATGGGAACCTTACGCCCATCTCCCCAGCAACCTGCCATCCGAGCTGCGCGAGAAGCATGCGCAGATTTACACGACGGCGATGGAGCGGGGGCGTGACAAAGGATGGGACCCGGAACTCGGGGAAGACGACTAGCTCAGGGACGAGCAGGCTGCGGCGCGAGCATCACTCGCGCCGTTTTTTCTTGCCTATGCCGCGTCCGGTTCGGGTGATGGGAACTTCAGCACCTTGGCAGGGGCGGAAAGCCTTTCCTTGGCGGCTAGCTGGCGCAAGGCCAGCGGAAATTCGCTGTACAGCCGCCGCATCCAGTCGATGGATTCAAGCCGGTAATACACTGCCTCGAAATGCACCGGATCGGTAAGGGCATGGCGCGCCTGCGGCTTGAAGTTGCGCCAGGCGATATCGATCCAGCATTTACGCTCGCCGTCGATGAACACGAATTCCTCGTGATCGATGATGGCGAGATATTGCATCGAGCGGATCGGGACGAACAGCTGCCCGGCAGGGTCGCGGGCCAGCATTGTAGTCGCGAGATTGTAGACTTCGGCCGGCAAAAAGCGGTGTTCGCTGGCGAAGACGGGGTCGCGATAACAGGTGATTTCCATGCGCATCTCCATAGCCCGGGCAGGAGATGCGCACGCAACGTCAATGCCGGCTGTCGAAGCTGACGCGACGCTCCTCCTGGTTCTCGGGCGCAGATTGCGGAACCACGATGAATTCGAAGTTCCGCGTCTTTCCTGCGGTCGCTGAATCGAGATCCACTTTGACGGGGACTCTCAAATCCTTGCCGGCATGAACGGTCACGGGATTCGGAATGTTTCCCATGCTCATGGCGGTGGCAGGAATGCCTTCTGTCATGATGAGGTAATTCTCATCCTGTTGTGTCTTGTTGACAATATGCATTTCGTAACGGTTCCGTACCTTGCCGTCGGATAACATGATGAACAAGGGCTGGCGGGACTGCATGACGCGAAGCTCGAAGTCCGAACGCAACACGAAATAGGACACCAGCACGCCCGTCATTACCGCCAGTGCTGCCAGATAGCCTAATACCTTGAGCCGCATGAAATCGAGATGCGGCTTTTGCGGCTGATCCAGATTCAGATTGCGCTCCGAGTCGTAGCGTATCAGACCGCGTTCCCACCCCAGCGAATCCATGATGGTGTTGCATGCATCGATACACAATCCGCAGGAGATGCACTGGTATTGCAATCCATTGCGGATGTCGATGCCGGTCGGACATACCTGCACGCAGTAGCCGCAATCGATGCAGTCTCCATGCCCCTTGGCTTGGCGTTCCTCGCGAGTATGCACGCCGCTCTTGGCGGCAATGCGGCCGGCTGAGCCTTCTCCGCGTTTGAAGTTGTAGGACGGGATGAGCGTGTCGGATTCGTACATGACACTCTGGAAGCGTGCATACGGACACATGTAGATGCACACCTGCTCGCGGGCCACTCCACCGGCGAGAAAAGTGGAGATCGTCAGTATGGCCACCGAAAAATAGGCGGTGGAGACCGAGTCGCCGGTAAAGAATCGCCACAGGAAATCCGGCGTATGGTTGAAGTAGGCGACGAAGGTGTATGCGGTCCAGAAAGACAGCAGCAGCATTAGAAAGCGCGCGCCTCCGATCTTGAGGATTTTCTCGGGGCTGCTCCAGGGCTGTTTTGCGAGCTTCATGCGTGCAGGACGTTCGCCCTGGATGATGTGCTCGATCAGCATGAAGGCATCGGTCCATAGCGTCTGAAAGCAGAAGTAGCCGCACCAGGCGCGGCCGATCAGACCGGTTGCGAAGAAAAGCAGGGTAGCCGCAATGAACAGCAGCAGCGAGAGCAGAAAAATGTCTTGCGGGTAGACGACGAGATCGAAGATGAAAAAGCGGCGCGATACCAGATCGAACAGGATGGCTTGCTGGGCGCCTGAAGGGCGCTCCCAGGGAATCCAGGGCAGGGCGAAAAAGACGGTATAGGCGAGTAACAGAATACCGGTCTTGAGACTCCTGAAACGACCCTTGACCGTGCGGGTGAAAATGGGCTCGCGCTTTTGGTAGAGATGGATTTCCTGTTCCTGAACCTGATTTGGCATATTCATCTTGCAATTCCCTGAAAGGCAAAATCAGGTTCAGTATATCATTATTTTCTAATACAAGATGGTTTTATCCTATTTAAGAATTGCTTGAGAAACAGCTGAAATACTGGCTCTTTACTCGAATTCCACCATGTCGAATTCGCTTTTGCTCGCACCGCAGTCAGGGCAGGTCCAGTCTTCGGGTACGTCCTCCCAGCGGGTTCCCGGAGCGAGCCCATGTTCCGGATCGCCCATGGCTTCGTCATAAATATAGCCGCAAACGCTGCAAATCCATTGCTTCATGGTTGTTCTCCTTGGTAGTTAAATCATCTTACCGAAATATCGGTAGAGGTGCCGCAAGACAGTTCACAAATACGCCGCGAACGGCAATACTGTCGTTACTCAAGGGGAGATAAAAAATTAGAAACGCCAGCCTAGCGGTGGTTATTTCCTGCGCGCTGCTCGCCGCCTGCGCAACCTCCACTTCCGCCGTCAACGGCAAGCACGTGCCTCAGCACCGGGATCGCAGTTCAGTGAGCCAACTGGGTAAATCCGACCTTGACCGCATGGCCGATGTCGAGATGCGCGAGAACACCGAAAGTCTGAAATTGCTCATGACCAAGCTCTATAAGCGTAACCCGCGCGAGTTGCGCAAGAGCACATCGGGCACGGTGGAGGATATGGTGAGCTGGGTGTTCGAAGGCGACCACGGCTGGAAATTCAAGGCTATCGACGGGCTGCAGGGGACGGATGCCATTTATCTCGCCTTCAAGCCCGAGTATGCGGGCGATCGCGTGCTGCCGTTCATCGTCGGATTGCAGACCATGCTGGTCAAGGCACACGGCGGCAAAGCCGAGTTCTATCTGACCGACAGCATCGATCCGCAAAACGTGTACAACGCCGCGCGCAACGTCGAGATCGCGGCCTGGAAACTTTCCAATGCGCGCGATCAGAACGGCCAGCTATTCTTGCTCACCAACGAGCTCAACGATCATGAACGCAATCTGAGCTTCGAGCGCGAGTTCGGCAAGATCATCGGGCGGCTGGACGTGTACTCCATCACGCTTGCGGAAAAAACCCAGCGGCTCATCACGCGTGTTGCGCAAAGCCTTGCGACAGCACTGTTTCTGCCGTTCTAGGCCAGTGCTTCCTTGGGAGAGTCGCTGCAGGCGAGCGACAGGGGCACGATCCGGTTTCGGCCTTTCTGCTTGGCGAGATACAGGGCGCGGTCCGCATCCTGCAGCATCGAGGCGAAATCCTTGTGGCAGCCGCGATTGTTGGCATCGCAGAAGGTGAGTCCGACGCTGATAGTGATCGGAACCGGCTTTCCGCCGAGTTCTATGTGCATGGCCTCGACGGCTCGCCGCAGTTTTTCCGCGAGAGCCAGCGCCCCGAGTTCCTGAGTGGCCGGCAACAGGACGCAGAACTCTTCCCCGCCATAGCGTGCCAGCGTGTCCTCCTTGCGCAGCAGGGATGAGAGTAGCTCCGTCACCTTGATCAGAACCTCATCTCCGGCAGGATGGCCGAAGCCGTCATTGATGCGCTTGAAATGATCGATATCGATCATGAGCAGCGAGAGCGGCAAGTGATGGCGCAGTGCAGCGGCGATGTGCTTTTCCGCCTGTTCCAGAAAGGCGCGGCGATTCAAGGTGCGGGTCAGCGGATCGGTCATCGCCAGCGTACGGATCTCGCGGTCTCCCCGTTCCTTGATCATCAGTACGAATCCCATGGCCCCGAGCAGGTTGAGTGCGGTCAGTCCCACGAAAACGGCTACCTGCACCGGGTTGGGAGCGACTGGCGATTGGGGCGTAGCGACGAATTCCATCGAGCCGAACAGACTTGCACCTGCGCGCAGCAGCAGCAACGGCAGAATCAGCGCGGTCGCGACGAACAGCAGCCACCAGGCGCGGCCGATGCGCGATTCCGTATCGCTCCACAAAAAGCGCAGGATCAGCAGAAACTGCACGGCAAAAACCAGGCTGCAGAATCCCATGCGATGGCGTACATCGGCGTAAGGGAGGGCGGCGAGCAGGAGCAGCATGGCGCTGACCGGCAGCAGGCACTGGAGATACGGTATCGGTTGCCGGCGGTAAGTATGCAGGGCTGCGAGCTTCATGGCCTGCGCGATTGCGAGGAGCAGGTTGGGCGCGGCGATGGTCAGGATATCGGGAATGGAGCCCCGGAAGATGATCAGGAGCCAGGCCAGCGATTCGAAGGCAAGCGCGGCTGCCCAGCGGCGTATTCCGTCACTTTCCTCTCTTCTGCTCACGAGGCTGAGGCTCATGGCAAGCAGGCCGCTGATCAGCATCAGGGAGAACAGAAGGGTTTTGTTGTCGAGCAGCATTCCGCTCCGTGGCGCGATTAATCAAAGCGCATAGTATACGGAAGCGGCGGTATTGGTAAGTGTGCTGTTAAGCGGGCAAAAAAAGAACCTCCGGACAAAGGTCTCCGCAAACCTTGTCCTGGAGGTGGAGGGAGGAGATGTTATGCCTGAGCTGGCATAGCGGGACGAACGCTTTCTTGTTGCATTTGCGGTTGCGACCAGACGGTTCCCGGCAAGGGCTGGTCAAGCATTTTCTTGTCCACGAAGTAGTAGCTGATGTGCTTGCACGGACGCAGGTATTCGAAGACTTCCTTGGGCAACTGGCTGGGCCGCAGGCACTTCTGGATGGTGATTCCGTTCTCTTCGCTGAGATCGATCACCAACGGCGTTTCGCGTGACACCGTCTGATGGTGAATGCGGACCAGCGGCAGCAGCGGCTTAAGCGGATTGACTGTCATGACGATACCGTAGGTGCCATTGGAAAGCTGGACTACGCTGCCCGGCGGGTAGACGCCCAGCATCCGGATCATCAGCTTGAGCACCTGCGTGTCGTATTTGTTGTGATCCGTGGCATACATGTGTGCGAGCGCCTCGTAGGGCGTCATCGCGGTCAGCGGGTTGAACGGGTTGCACAGGTTATCGTAGGCATTGACGATGGCGAGCACCTTGGCCAGAGGATCCATCTGCGATCCGACGAGGTGCTTCGGATAACCGGTCCCGTCCACATGCTCGTGATGCTGCATGATGATGCGCTGCACCGTGGTCGAAAGCCCGGCTTCCTTCGCGATGCGTACGCTGTTTTCGCAGTGCTGGTCGATGAAGGATTTGTGTCGCGGAATCTCGTTCTTGCTCACATCGTGGAACAGGGCGGCAAGGCCGAGTTCACGCGCGTGGCGCTCGCTGATATCCATCGCTTTCGCCAGCATCAGTGTCAGGACGGTGACATTGAGGGCGTGCGTATAATCGTCCGGCGAGGAATGGTTGCCGCTGATCGCATGCAGCACGATATCCGACTCGGTCACTGCGGAATCTACCAGGCGATTGACCAGGGTTTCAGCGCTTTTGGCCGAGGCATGCGGTTGCGAGGAAAGATTGCGTACCAGGTCGCGTGCCGTGCGTGCATCCTGCACAAAGGATTTTTCGCAGATGCGAATGACCGTATTGAGCTGTTTGAGGCGCTCGCTACGCTGCTGCGGTGTGCGGGACTTTCTGGGAGCCTCCGTAACCGTTTCCGGCTGGACCTGCTCGGTTTTTTGCGGGACTTCCTCGACCTTGGGCTCTTCAGCGGGCATAGGGGCGGCTGCGGAAGTGGGGGCGTTGAGCGGCAGAGGTTCATAATCGCTGCGTTTCGGATCGTAGCGAATCTGGTCCAGTTTCAGCTGGCGGATCTTGCGAATCTGATCCTTGTCCTGAATCTTGAAGCTGCTAAACGTGAACGGGTGGTTCATCCAGCTGAGATCGAGATGAATGTACAACCCGATACACAACTGGCTCGGATGTATGTAATGCGACTGATCCTTCATGATGCGGTCCCTCTCCAAACGGCATCGGCCAGGAACTGCCGGATGCGGATGAAATCGTCGGCAATCAGTCGGTCTTGTGAGAGCACTTGGTATGACGAAGCTGGACAGGCATCCAACTCCGGCAATCCCGCTATCATAGGAATCATCCCTTAGACCGGTGACTTTGCGTCCCCACCTTTCGATGGGTTTGCCTTTTTCGTTTAAAGCTCGCGCCCAATGGGCACAAAGTTACGTATGCATTATTTGCGGCAGAAAATCATGCGCAATAAAAACCAGACGAACGGATGGTTTTTGGCGATGAGTGGTTAGGCGACCGGATTGGGGTAGATTTTTGCGGCGTTTTTGGCCAGTTCTGCGGCACGCCAGAGATACCAGGCCGCCACCGAGCGGTAAGGGCTCCATGCCTGCCCAATGCCGGCCAATACTTTGGGCTTGGGCTGTTCCGGCAGTTTCTTGAGCATCCGCCAGCCCTCGCGTACGCCAAAGTCGTCCACGGGAAGCACGTCCGGACGGCCCAGCGAAAAAATCAGCAGCATTTCCACGGTCCAGCGTCCCACGCCTCGCAAGGCGACGAGGCGCTGGATCAGCAGTTCGTCATCCAGCGTTTTCGCTTCGGCCAGCGAAGGCACCAGCCCTTCTGCCGTGCCTTGTGCGATGCCACGTATCGAGGCGATCTTGGATGCGGAAAATCCGCAGCTGCGTAATACGGTTTCGTCGGTTGCCAGAATCTCCTGCGGGGTAGGGAATGGCGAGTGCGGAAAGAGCGCCAGCATCCGGTTCAGGATGGCTTCGGCCGCCTTGCCGTGCAGCTGCTGGTATGCGATGGCCCGTACCAGCGCTTCATACGGTTCGCGTTCCATGCGTGGCTGCAGCATGCACGGGCCGACTTGGGCAATCAGCGTCTTCCAGTCCTCGTCGAGGTTGCTCAGGAAAATCGAGGCGTCGGCGAAGGGTCCCGTCATGCTTCGCCTTCCTGCGCCAGGAATGACTGCAATTCCCTAGCGTAGCCCTCCCGGTAGGTGGGGTAGCGCAGGCGGAAGCCGGTTGCCAGCATACGGGCATTGCTGAGGCGTTTGCCGCCAGAGACCGGGGGCGTGGCTGGCAGGTCGCGATGCCCCATTTCGCTGGCGATCCAGTGCAGGACTTCGTGCTGCGGAACGGGCGCGCTGTCGGTCACGATATAGCACGGCTCTAGCGGCTCTCCGCCCAGCGCACGCTTGGCGAGAAATGCGATGAACGCCGCGGCGTCGTCGCGATGAATGCGATTGGTCCAGCCATTCTGTGCGGTCCAGCCATCAGGGTTCCCTGCAAGTTGCATCATGCGGGAACGGCCGGGACCATAAATTCCCGACAGGCGCAGTGCCGTTGTAGGAAAGGGCGCGCTTGCCAGCAGGGCCTCCGCTTCCAGCAATCGCCGCCCGCCGAAGTCGGCTGGCTGCGCGGCCGAGGTCTCGTCGAGCAGGTCGTGCGTGATCTGGCCGTATGGCCGCGTGCTGGATACGAAAAACGCATGGCGCACGCTACCGGTCGGCGCGAGCGTCTCCAGCGTATTTCTCAACCCCGTCACGTACTGAGCCTGATAAGCCTCGTCGCTCTGTTCGCTGGCTGCCACGCTGTAGATGAGAATTGCGGGACGCAACTGGGCTAGCGGGAGGAGCGTTGCTGGATTCGTTACATCGGCTGCGAAGGATGCGATGCCGCCGGGCAAGGGTGCAGGCGTTCGGCGTACTCCCGCTACCCGGTAGCCTTGTGCCGCCAAATCCTGCCCCAGCGTGGAACCCAGGTCGCCGCAGCCGACGATCAGGACGTCTGTTGGCATGGAAACGCTCCGCAAAGTGCCGAGTGTACCGCAGAGCCGATGAGAAAGCGGAAATCGTTAGTGGCACACCGTCCGCGAGCCGTGGCGATGGCAAAGCGGGGCGTAGTAGTAAGGGGAGTAAAAACCGGGGTAATACCAGTTCATACGATCCATCATCATCTGCTGCTGGATGAGACGCTGGCTTTCCATTTCCAGCAGGCAGTCGCGCCATTTGTCGGTTTCGGCCTGATAGCCCAGGCGTTCGCAGGTCTGGCCGTAGTTTTCCTTGAGGCGGGCTGCCTCGCGTTCGGCATTGGCGCGGCGCTCTTCCGGCGTGGTTGCACAGGAGGCGAGCAAGAGGGCCAGCAGCGCGGCCAGCATGCTTTTACAGGAGTATGCAGTTGGTTTCATATTCATGAGACAGGCCGGGAGCATGGTGGGTTCGTCCTCAGTCGAACCTTACGCGGACGTTGGTGTTATGGACGGTGACCTGCTTTTTCCCGGCTGGGTAATAGCCGAAATAGACAGGCGCTGCGGCCGCGATATTTTCGCAGCGGGAGCCCGCGACAATGGATCGGTCCGTGAGCGTCTCGCCCGGCTTGACCTTGGTGCGCGGTGAGCCCATGAGGCGCCCGGCAGCAACGCCGTGCTTGTCATGCAGCGCAATGTGATAGCTGACGCCATCCCACGCCACGCCGGTGCGGTTTTCGATCGAAACGGTGACCGCGCAATCCGCTGCCTTTTGCGGCCCCTTGGCAATATCGATAACGACCAGAGAGGTTCGCGTATCGATAGAACTGCCGGATTTTTCGGTGGCGCAACCGATGGGCAGCAGCACAAGGGCGAGGCATGCTGCGATGCCACGAAACTGATTCGGTATATGCATGTTCTAGCCTTTCATGAGCCGATTGTTGTGCGCATTGAGCGATCAGTTTAGCGGGATTTTTTGGCGGGGAGTAATATAGGTATCGTGTCTCGGAAATTTGCACGGTGTTCCGGATTTCGAGTCGGGAGTTGCCCATGCAAAATGTGAATTTTATACGGCCGCAAGTTGCCTAAACCGACATGCCCCTCGCGCTTGAAGGTTTGTTGTTCGATCTCGACGGTGTGCTCTATGTCGGCTCCCAGCCGATTCCGGGCGCTGCCGAGGCAGTCGAATCGATTCGCGCAAGCGGATTGCCTTGCCGCTTCATTACCAATACCAGCACGCTTTCTCTCGGCTCGCTCGCAAAAAAGATCAACGGGCTGGGCTTCAATATTCCCGCAGCGGAAATCATCAGTGCGCCGCAGGCGGCTGTTCGTTATCTTCGTGGGCTCGGCAGCCCCTCATGCAGCTTGCTCATGGCAGAAGATGTGAAGCAGGATTTTGCCGAGTTCCGTCTGGCTGGCAAAAAGCCCGATGTCATCGTCGTGGGCGATATCGGCAATGCCTGGACTTACGATCTGCTCAATCAGATATTCAATGCCCTGATCCAGGGCGCCCGATTGATCGCCATTCACAAGAACCGTTTCTGGCAGACCGAGCACGGCCTGCAAATGGATATCGGCGGTTTTATCCACGGGTTGGAATATGCCAGCGGCAAGGAATGCACGATCATCGGCAAGCCTTCGCCAGACTTCTTTCGTGTCGCGCTTGAAGATATAGGGTGCCGCGCGGGAGATGCAGCTATCGTGGGGGACGATATCGATTCCGATATCGGTGGCGGGCAGGGCTCGGGATTGAAGGGAATACTGGTCAGAACCGGCAAGTATCGTCAGGCTTATGTCGATGCCTCTTCGATACGCCCGGACCTCGTCTTGGACTCGGTCCGGGAGTTGCCGAGGGCGCTCGGGTTATAGCGCTTTTTAGTTCCAGGTATGCAGAATGCTGCGTGCCTGGCCGTCCGGCTGGGTTTCCAGAATATTCACCAGCTGGCCGCCGTACTGCTTGGGCGCACCCTTTTCGTCAGGACCGGTCGCCTGCCACTTGGCGATGGCGATGATCAGCTTGCCTTCCTGACGCGTGCTGATCAGCTCGATCTTGTGATCCTTGAATCCGGCCTTGAACAGCCCGTTCCAGAATTCCCGAATGCCGGCAGTGCCTTGAACCGTGGTTCCGGTTGGGGGCACCAGTGTTGCGTCGGCAGTGTAGAGCGCGGCGATGGCATCCGCGTTGGCGGCATTAAACGCTGCATTCCACTTGGTATTTCCTTCGATAACGCGGGCCTCCACGCTTTCGCCGGCGTGAGCCGCTCCGGCGACTGCAATGGCACCTGCAACGGCAGCAGACTTGATGGTATCGATCATTTTGTTCTCCTTGCGGTTAGTTAACATATAAATAGGGGCCTAACTAAATAGATAAAAAATTTTTACGGTGAGCCGAGCAGGTCGACGCGGCTTCCGACTTTTTGCAGCATCTCGATCAACATGGCGCGATCCTTTTCCGACAGCTCCCGCATGACTTGTGCGACACGCGCGTAATAATCCGGCATCACTTCATCCAGGCGCTTCTGGCCTTTGTCCGTCAATTTCACATTCAGCATGCGGCGATCAGCCGGGTTGGGGATGCGCTCGATGAGCTCGGAGCGCTCAAGGCTGTCCAGCAATCCCGTCATGGTCGCCCGCGTAACGCCGGCTTTGTCGGCGAGCGTGGAAGGGCTGGCCGACAGGTTTTCTTCGCGCATGAGCAGGATCAGAACCCACCAGCGACCCTGCAGCAAATCATGGCGCGCAAGGCAGGCATCGAGGTTTTCGATCACATCGCTTGCGACGCGAAGCAGGGTGAGAAAAGTTTGCACTGCCGTGACATCCATCTCCGCATAGCGATCGGCGAAGCGTTGCAGGGTGTCGTACTTGGGCAGGTCTTTAAGAAGTAGCATGAGTTGATTATAAGGGTCCTAATTATTATGTCAAGCCACAGATAGTGAAGGGTTTTGGCCGGCTGTAAAAATGATAGAATTCGCGTTCGCAAAATTTCCAACCAATTCAGGAATCCAAATGAGCCAAATCACCATTGAAAAAAACCCGAGCGAAGAACGTTTGAAGCAACTGGGTGTTTCCAGCTGGAACATCTGGGAAAAAGAAGTTTCCAAGTTCCCGATCGATTTCGGTTCCACCGAGTGCGCCTATGTGCTGGAAGGCGAAATTCTGGTGACTCCCAAGGGCGGTGAGCCGGTTCGTATCGTCGCGGGTGATCTGGTCGCCTTCCACGCTGGCCTGGACAGCCAATGGGAAGTGATCAAGCCCCTGCGCAAGCACTACAGCTACGACTTCCCGAACGGCATCTAAGCGATACCGTCAGGAAGCACAAGGGAGCCAGTGGCTCCCTTTTTTATTGCATGACGCTGGGCCATTCTCGAGGCAGGCAACTTTTTGCGGTTAGGCTTCCTCAAAAAATGATACTGCCTGAAGAGGGATATTCATGGTCCGGATTGCGTATCAAGCCTCTCATGAACAATTTGCGCCTTCGCATTTATTGCGATTGGCACGTCAGGCCGAAGAAGCCGGATTCGAGAGCATACATTCCTCGGATCATTTCCATCCCTGGAACCGCCAGCAGGGGCAGTGCGGTTTTTCCTTCGCCTGGCTGGGGGCGGCCATGCAGCAAAGCCGGTTGCCGTTTGGCATGGTGTGCGCACCCGGACAGCGCTACCACCCGGCGATAGTCGCGCAAGCTATCGCCACTCTGAGCGAAATGTTCCCGGGGCGATTCGATACCAGTCTCGCCAGCGGCGAGGCGCTTAACGAAAGCATCACCGGCGACAAGTGGCCCTCACGCGAAGAGCGCAATCTGCGCTTGCTGGAGTGTGCGGAGATCATCCGCCGCCTGCTCGCCGGGGAAAAGGTAAGCCACGATGGGCGTGTGCACGTCGAGAACGCCCGACTCCATACCTTGCCTGCGGTTCAGCCGCGGCTATTCGGCGCGGCCTTGTCGTCCGGGTCGGCGCAATGGATGGGTGGCTGGGCGGACGGGTTGGTCACTGTATGTCAAAGTCCGGGACAGCTCAAACAGGTTATCGATGCCTTCAGGGCGGGCGGCGGCGAGGGCAAACCCGTCCATGCGAAGATCGATCTCTCTTACGCTCTGGACGAAGAGGAAGCTTTGCGTGGTGCCCATGAGCAGTGGCGCACGAATATTTTCGGTCACGATGTCGTCACCGATATCGCGCAGATGGAGCAGTTCGAGGCGATTGCCGAACATGTGAAACCCGAGGAAATGCGTAACAGTGTGCTGGTGTCTTCAGACCCGCAGGTTTTTGTCCGACGCATCCAGGACGTGGCGGCGCTGGGCGTGGAATCAGTCATCCTGCATAACGTTAATCGAGGACAGGAGCGTTTCATCGAGGACTTCGGACGCGAAGTGATCCCCCAGTCCCGCGGATGATCAAGCTGCCTGATCGGCGCGCAGCCAGAGATAGCCGTAGGCGTGCAGCGTGACATTGCCGTTCTTCTTCTGGTGGCCGCCTGCATCGCAGAATAGTGGTATCCAGTGCGCATCGTCCTTGTCGTATTCGTCGCGTTTGACTTTCGCTGTTTTGCCCGACAGGTTGTGCAGAAACAGCAGCCGTTCGCCATTCCAGTCCATGCCGTGGATGAGCACGGCAGGATGAGAGCTTTTGAGGACGCGCAAGGTGCCGAGACCGATGGCGGGGCAGCGCTTGCGGATGACGATGAGGCGCTGCATCCAGTTGAGCAGCGAATCCGGCTCGCGCTGCGCCTTGTACATGTTGACCTCGCGATAACCGTACGGACCGTCCTCGATCACGGGATGGATCGGAGTGTGATTGGGGTTGCTGGTAAATCCGCCGAAAGGGTCATCCGACCACTGCATGGGCGTACGCACACTGTTGCGGCCTTCCAGCGCCAGATTGTCGCCCATGCCCAGCTCCTCGCCGAAACGGATCAGCGGCACGCCGGGCAGGCTGAACATCAGACTGTAGGCAAGCTCCAGCATGCGGCGGTCGTTATGCAGCAGCGGACGCAAGCGCCGGCGGATGCCGGATTCGTAAATCTGCATGTTCTTGTCCGGCGCGAAACGCGCGAACACCAGCTCGTATTCCTTTTTCTTCAGCAGCTTTAGCGTCAGTTCGTCGTGATGCCGCAGAAAGCTCAGCATCTGGTTCTGCTGCATCGGGGCGATCTGCGGCATCGCCTTGAGGGCCTTCTGCAAAGGCGCGGCTTCTTCCTTGGCGAGGGAAAGGAACAGGTACTGGTTCACATAGAAGTTGTACCCCATATGCATGCCGTCCTCGTCATTGACGAAGGTGACGAGTTTGTCCGGCTCCAGATTGGTTTCGCCGAGCAGGATGGCCTCGCTCTTGCGCACCGAAACGAATTCGCGCATTTCCTGCAAGTATTCGAAATGCATGCGCGGCTCGGGCTCCTTGCCATAGCCGTCGATCAGGTATTTCACCCCATCCACGCGAAAGCCGGATACACCGAGGCGCAGCCAGAAGCCCATGATATGCAGAATTTCCTGGCGTACTTCCGGGTTGACCAGGTTGAGGTCCGGCTGCTCCTTGTAGAAGTGATGCAGGTAATACTGGCCTGCTACATCATCGTAGGTCCAGATGCTATCGACCTCGCCCTTTAGGACAAGGTGCTTGGGGTCATAGGGCTGCGGTTCGTCCGACCACACGTAGTAATTGCGGTAGCGCGAATCGCGGTTGCGTCGTGCTTCCACGAACCAGGGGTGATGGATGGAGGTGTGGTTGACCACGAGATCGAGGATGACACGGATGCCGTAGTGGTCGGCTTTGTCCATGAACTCCGCGAAATCGCCGAGCGTACCGAGCCGCGGGTCGACGCTGTAATAGTCCATCACGTCATAGCGGTTGTCGTGATCGGGCGAAGGGAAGAAGGGTTGCAGCCAGATGCAGTTCACGCCCAGGCTTGCAATGTAATCCAGGCGGGCGATCAAGCCAGGCAGGTCGCCGTAGCCATCGCCACCCTGGTCGTAAAAGGTCTCGATATCAAGCGAATAAAAGATCGCGTTCTTGTACCAGTAAAACGACATGCGCTACGCCCTTAATGCACGGCGTAGGCCATGGTCGTCATGAGCGCGTTTTCGCTTTGCCGGCTGTCGAGCCGCGTGTGCTGCACCACGACGGGCACATCGGAAGTGAGCACGCTCGCGAAATCGATGCCGAGGGGAATGGGTTCGGGGTCCTTGAGATTATTGAAGCGCAAATGCACGGTGCGGCGGGCGGGGACAGTCACTTTATAGGGGCCTGCCGGCTCGCGCTCGGTGAAGTAGATCATGATTTCAATATGCGCGATTTCATCTCCCGCGTTCAGGATACAGGCCGTTTCATGGCTTTCGAGCTGGGGCGCCGGCCCATGGCTGTAGGAGGGGATGTAGCCTTCTGCGATGGCCCAGACCTTCTTTCCGATGGATTCCATGAGAGCTCCTTTCGTGCTGGCGATGGAAATAGGATTGTTTTCCCGCCGGAAAGTTACAAACAGAACGAACTGAGACTCGGGAATTATTTTCCCTATCGTTGTGTCTTTTTCATTGCGGGTTTTGCAGTCGGGGTTTTCAGCCACAAAAATCAATATGCCGGCGAGGGCCGGCGTCCGCTGACGCGAACAATTCTGAACTTTACAGGGGTTACAAAAGGAGGATGCATGCTGCCCATGCACCGATTAACGGCGGCTGCCGCAGGGATAGTCATTGTTTTTTCGCACCCGGCATGGGGCGATCAGGTCCACATGAAGAACGGGGATGTGCTGACCGGAAAAATTGTCAAGAAGGAAACCGACCGGGTAATTTTCCGAACCGATTATGCGGGCGAGATTCCTATCCTGTGGGGGCAGATCGCCAATCTCACATCTGATCAGCCGGTGCAGATCGTCCTGCTGGACGGTACCAGCGTCAATGGCATGCTGGTCGATGCGGAACCCGGCAGTGCCCGAGTAACGTCCGCCACGATCAAGGACGAGCCGCAGAGGGAAGACATGCCGGTGCAGGAACTGCCGGAGGCGACATTCGATCTCGCCAGCGCCAAATACCTCAACCCCACGCCTGATCTCACGGGGGAAGGCATACGCTGGTCCGGGAACGTCAACGCAGGTGCTTCGCTCAGCAACGGCAACAATGAGACCAAACAGTTGCGTTTCGATGCTGAATCGATTGCTCGAGCGTTACAACAGCGCTATACCGTGAACGGTCATTTCAATCGTGCCGAGGATCGCGGAGAAAATACCTTGTTCAATAGCCGTCTCAACGGCAAGTTCGACCACTTCTTCTCGAAGAAGTGGTACGGCTACGCCAATACCACTTTTGAGAACGACCGTTTCCGCGACCTGCGACTACGCAGCCTGTATGGTGTCGGGACCGGGTACCAGATTTTCGAAACGCCCGAACGCAATCTCTCGCTGGAAGGCGGCCTCACTTATGTGAGCGAGGACTATTACGAGGAAGAAGAGGACGATTCCTATCCGGGCATCCGTTGGGCAACGCGCTACGACCAGCTGTTCTTCGGCGGCAATACCAAGTTCTTCCACGAGCACGAAGTGCTGATCGGGCTCAACGAACTCAAGCAGACGCTCCTGTTCTCGAAAACTGGCTTTCGCTTTCCGCTGGTGTTCAACTTGAATGCGAGCGCGCAGTTCAATTTCAACTGGGACAGCTCTCCTGCCCAAGGGCGCGAGAAGGAAGACTCGACCTTGATGTTCACGCTCGGATACGGCTGGTAGCGTGTGGTCTGGCAGACTGTTTACGTGAGTAGCGGATGCATCCAGATGAACAAGGTTTTCTCCTCGGCATCCGCCTTGCGAGCGAGTTCGGCGAACTCCTCCATGAAGGAGTGGATATCTTCAAGCGGAAGATCGCTTAGTTCGAAATCCTCGGTCGCGGCGAGTTCTTCCACGACTTCTTCCAGCGCTTCGTCGTCATAGCGCGCGAGCCGTTCTGTCAGTTCGTCGGGGACGCGCAGCACCTGCGGGCCGTCCTCGACGAAGTACAGCGGCTCATAGCCGTACACGGCATCCTCGATGCCGTCGCCGGTCAGCAGGCAGTGCAGGGTAATGAACTTGGACTTGTCGAGATCGCGCGCCTCCATGCCGACCCATTCGTCCACCGGCTGGTTCGATTCCCCGATGGCCTCGGCTTCGTCCTCATCGGCAATCACGATATTTACGAGTGTTCCCATGTTGATGTCCTGATCTGCAAAGTGAGGAATGATATCAATTCGACCGTCCTGATTTAAGTCTGCGCTTGTTACAAGCGTGCTGCATATCGGCCGAGACCAAACAGCAACGGCTCGCATGCGAGCCGTTTGCCTGGGTTGCGGAAACGTTGATTAACCGAAAAGTTCGTCCAGCGGGTTCTTGCGCGGACCCGAGGAGGGCGGTCTCCCGGAAACGCGCTGGGAGGCGAAATCCTCCTCGATGTTGTCGCGGTAGAAACTCCAGGCGGAAGTGGAGTCTCGCAAGCGCCGCCACAAATCGTTTCCGATACCGTTGTATTGCAAGGTCGTTCCATCCTCCAATTGAACCTGGAGAATCCGGTCGCGTGCATCGTAGCCGATGGCGCGCAGCTTGCCGGAGCTGATGCGTGTCATTTCCATGGCATTCTCCTTGTTGATCGCGAACAGTTCGAGGGAATAGGATAGTCCTGTTTTTTCCATTCTGGCTATAGGTTAGCCAAAAAACATCGACGGGTGGCTATAAAAGCAAAAAGGTCGATGTATGCACATCGACCTTCAGATTTGGCTCCCCGACCTGGGCTCGAACCAGGGACACACGGATTAACAGTCCGTTGCTCTACCGACTGAGCTATCGGGGAATATGTCGGATTTCGGTTGGCTCCCCGACCTGGGCTCGAACCAGGGACACACGGATTAACAGTCCGTTGCTCTACCGACTGAGCTATCGGGGAATCAAGAAAGCCGCAATAATACTGACTCGGAGCCACTCGGTCAACCAACCCTAACAATAAAACAGAGATGAAATTCAAAAAATTATTTCTTGCGATTTTCGTTCTTTTTGTATTACTGGTCGTGGCTCCCTTCCTGGTGCCGACCGCCACATACGTCAAGCAAATCGAGCAGTTGGCTTCCGACAAGCTCGGGGTACCGGTGCACATTGGTTCTCTTCATTTTGCGATCCTGCCCACTCCGCGTGTCAACCTGAAAGAGCTGGTGATTGGCCCCGATGAGGACGTGCGCGTGGCCGAGGTTGCGGCTGTTCTCGATGTGACGACGCTGTTCGACGATGTGCGCGTGATTTCGCGCCTGAATGTGCACGAGCCCGTGATCAAGCAGTCCGCGATCGCGTTGCTGGGAGGTCTTGCGGGTAAGCAGGGCGGGAGCGGAGCGCCGATGGTGGAACTGCGCCGCCTCGTGGTGAAGGATGCCAGGCTGGAACTTGATGGTATCCGGCTGCCAGTCATGGATGCCGATGTGGCATTGACGGCCGGAACTGCGCTGGAGAAAGCGGTTCTGGTCAGCAACGAAGGCAATCTCAAGGTGGATATCATCCCCGGCAATGGAGGATATCTCGCAGCTATTCGGGCGACGAAGTGGATCTTGCCGGCCGGGCCGCAACTGATGTTCGATTCATTGAACATGGACTTGGCCTATGCAGGCACGACCCTGAAATTTCCGAAGGTCGAGGCTGCGTTATACCGGGGCCATATGACCGCCTCCGGCCAGCTTGACTGGGCTAAGAACTGGCGGCTTTCCGGCAATTTTGGGACCCGGAACATCGAACTGGGCGATGCCACCCGATTATTTACCCGAGCGATCAAGGTTACCGGCCGCATTTCAGGCGATGGCAAATTCAGCAGCACGTCCCGGGAAGCGGCCAAACTGGGCGAGGCGTTGGCGCTGAATTACAGATTCAAGGTCGAGGATGGCGTGCTGTACGGAATGGATCTGGTAAAGGCGGCAAGCCTTCTGGTCCGGCAGGGAAGCACTGGTGGCGAAACCCAGTTCGACGAGCTTTCCGGCACGCTTTATACGCGCGGCAAGCAGGTCGAGGTGCGCCCGGTACATATGGTTTCCGGACTGCTGGGAGCAGATGGTCACGTCAGGATTGCGGCAGACAGAAAGCTTAGCGGTCAGATCGATACCGATATCAAGAAGGGTGTTTCCCTGGTGATGGTGCCATTGGCGATTTCGGGCACGATGGACAGGCCGATCGTGCTTCCTACCAAGGCCGCATTGGCGGGGGCGGCGGCAGGCACCATGCTGATGGGACCGCTGGGAACGAACTTGGGCACGCGAGCGGGGTCTGCATTGCAGAGTCTGTTTGGAGGTGACGAGTGAAATCGCACGGAGTCAATGAAGCAAGGGCGTGAACGTAGCGGAAAACGTGCCGAAGATGAAATCGACCGTTTCCTGAAAGCACAAGCGCATAGAGAGCGGCGCAAGGCCATTGTCACTATATTAATAGTAGCAGCGCTATTGCTGGGTGCGGCCGCAGCGCTTACCCACGTCGACTACGGTCGTCTTGAAAGTCTGGCGCGGTCCATCAAGTCGGATACCCTGTCCAGCATTTTTCCCAAAACATCCCAGGTTGAAGCAGGCTGCGACGCGACGCTCCCGGCGAATAGCAGCATCTACGTCGAAACTCCGTTCGCAGAGTATCGGGACGATTTCCCGCGTCTGGATATCGTCAATGGCCATACATATCCTGTTGTCGTACGCATCACCAGTTTCGATCAGGCCGTCGTGTACCAAAGCGTGAGCGTACACGCGGGCAGAAGCACGTTCCTGGCTGGCATACCTCCAGGACGCTATGGCATCGTTACCCTGGTCGGCAGCCAGTGGTGCAACATGCAAAAGGGATTTCTCGATGGGGCTGTCATTCGCGCTGAGCAATTGCTCGAGATGCGCGCGGGCAGGAACGAGCGACTGATATTTGCGTCGCGTGGCCGCGCGCCATCCGATATGCAACTGACTATGGAGGAATGGCTCCCGGCCACGTCAGCTCCAGCCGTAAGTCCAGCTTCGAGCGATCATGCTGCCGCACCCGCACCCGCACCCGCACCCGCACCCGCACCCGCACCCGCACCCGCACC
>CAMLDO010000021.1 GCA_946478865.1 uncultured Methylobacillus sp. | reverse complement strand
CAACGCTGCCAACGACACCTATGGCGACATGGTGGAAATGGGCGTGCTGGATCCGACCAAGGTGACCCGTTCCGCTCTGCAGAACGCGGCTTCTGTGGCTGGCCTGATGCTGACCACCGATTGCATGGTCGCAGAACTGCCGAAGGAAGATGCTCCGGCAATGCCGGGCGGCATGGGTGGCATGGGCGGCATGGACATGATGTAATTGTCTGCCCGACAGAGGCCGGCGCCGCAAGCGCCCGCATCTGGCAGCATGCAAGAAAAATCCCCGCTTCGGCGGGGATTTTCTTTTATGGATCATGAGCTTGAATGACAGCTGATTTTTTTGTTTACGAATCTTAACTATTGGGCATATACTGCGATACCTGCATTCCCGGTTTCACTGCCTGACGAATGCGACAGGCAAAAAAAGGCCCCGGCTAAAGGGGATAAAACCGGGGCACAAGATGCCTTATTGGGATAAGGCGCCCGCTCAGGGAGGAGAAGCGGGAGACGCATAAAACGTCTAACGGATAAGATTAGGCCAGACCAACTTAGTTCCCGCTGATAACAAGAAAAATTTTCGATGCGTGCAGCCAACGGGTGCACGCATTTTTTATTTGTAAACGCACGCCATGACAGACCTCCTCGACGGACTCAACGACAAGCAACTCGAAGCCGTAACCCTGCCCTATCAATCTGCGCTTATCCTCGCCGGTGCGGGCAGCGGCAAGACCCGCGTTCTGACGACGCGCATCGCGTGGCTAATCCAGACCGGACAGGTAAGCCCGCAAGGCTTGCTCGCGGTAACCTTCACCAATAAGGCCGCCAAGGAAATGCTGTCGCGCCTTTCCGCGATGCTGCCGATCAATACGCGCGGCATGTGGGTAGGCACCTTCCACGGCCTGTGCAATCGTTTCCTGCGCGCCCACCATCGCGAGGCGCGCCTGCCTGCACTGTTCCAGATCCTCGATTCCGCCGACCAGCTTTCCGCAATCAAGCGCGTGATGAAGTCGATGAACATCGACGACGAGAAGTTCCCGCCCAAGCAGGTGCAGAACTACGTCAACAACGCCAAGGAAGAAGGCCTGCGCGCGGAACAGATGGAGGCGTACGACAAGCACTCCGAAACCATGCGCGACATCTACGCCGAATACGACGCGCAATGCCAGCGCGAAGGCGTGGTCGATTTCGCCGAGCTGCTTTTGCGCTGTTACGAGGTGCTATCGCGCGAGACGGCGCTGCGCGAGCATTACCAGCAGCGTTTCCGCTATGTGCTGGTGGATGAGTTCCAGGATACCAATCGCCTGCAATATCTGTGGCTCAAGCTGCTGGCCGGCCAGGACAACTGCATTTTCGCCGTAGGCGACGACGACCAGTCGATCTATGCGTTCCGCGGTGCGCGGGTCGGCAATATGCTGGACTTCGAGAAGGACTTCCAGGTTCAGAACCTCATCAAGCTGGAGCAGAACTATCGCTCGCACAGCAACATTCTCGACGCCGCCAACGCCATCATTACCCACAACCGCAATCGGCTGGGCAAGAACCTGTGGACCTCCGATGGCGCAGGCGAGCCGATCCGCGTGTTCGAAGCCTACAATGACCAGGACGAAGCGCGCTACATCGTCGAAGAAGTGAAGATGCTGCACAGCGATGACGTGGGTTTGGGCGAAATCGCCCTGCTCTATCGTTCGAATGCGCAATCGCGCGTGCTGGAGCATGCGCTGTTCACCGCTGGCCTGCCCTATCGCGTGTACGGCGGCCTGCGCTTCTTCGAACGCGCCGAAATCAAGCACGCTCTCGCCTATCTGCGGCTGGTCGCCAATCCTGACGACGATACCGCGCTGTTGCGCGTAATCAACTTCCCCACGCGAGGCATTGGCGCACGCAGCCTGGAGCAGTTGCAGGAGATTGCTCGCCAGAACAATACCAGCTTGTGGCATGCGGCCGCCGAGAAGGCTGGCCCCGCGCCTAAGCCGGGCCGCGGCATCGAAGGTTTTGTGACGCTGATCCGCCTGCTGCAGGAAGCCTGCATCGGGCTCACGCTACCGGAAATGATCGACCAGGTGACCACGCTCTCGGGCCTGCGCCAGCACTATCAGGGCGAAAAGGAGGGCGAAGATCGTATCGCCAATCTCGACGAACTGGTGAATGCCGCAATCACCTTTACGCAGGAGCACGGCGACGGCGACTTTTCGGACATTCCCACGGATACACTTCCCAGTGAAGCCACGCAGCAGCAACAGCTGCTTACCGCCTTCCTCACCTTCGCCAGCCTCGAAGCCGGCGAGCATCAGGCCGATCCTGGCCGCGATGCGCTACAGCTCATGACGGTTCATGCCGCCAAAGGCCTGGAATTCTACGCAGTATTCATTGGCGGGATCGAAGAGGGTCTGTTTCCACACGAACAGAGCATGTATGAGACTAACGGGCTGGAAGAGGAACGTCGCCTCATGTACGTTGCGGTCACGCGGGCACGGCGTCGGCTCTACCTCAGCCATGCGCAGAGTCGCATGCTCCACGGCCAGGTGCGCTACAACATCCCCTCACGCTTCCTCGACGAGATCCCGGAGGAACTGCTTAAGCGCATCAATGCCCGTGCTGAAAACCGGATGCCGGCAGCAACTTTCGCGCCGCCGCGCGCGCAAAGTTCCTCGGGCTACCCCTGGCGCGTCGGGCAGGCCGTCATGCACCAGAAGTTCGGGCAGGGCGTGGTGGTAAGTTACGAAGGGAATGCGAACGACCTGCGCGTGCAGGTCAATTTCGGCCATGCCGGCATGAAGTGGCTGGCAATGGAATACGCCAAACTGACGCCAATCTAATAGGCGCGGAGACCGCGCCGCAGCATCAGTTTTCGGTCAGGACCTCGTCCACTTCCAGCTTGCCGATATTGAAAATATCCTTGTAGCTGACATAGAGCGAAGCGGTCATGGTCGGGATCATCACCAGCAGGCCGAGACCCAGCGGGATCATTGCCAGCACCAGCAGCACAGCCGAAATGATGCCGTACACCATGAACGGCAGCACATTGCGCAGGCAGGCAACAAAGCTGAGACGCATCGCATCCAGCGCCTTCATGTCATGGAACAGCACCAGTGCCGGCGCAAACCAGTAGGCCATGATCAGCGGCAGCATTGCTCCCAGCACGATCAGCAGGGCGAGGCCAGGTACGGCCGGATTCGGCTGCGCATCCAGCGCAGGGCGAACTGGATCGACCTGCCCACCGAACAGACCGGTCATCGCATCACCTCCTACGACGATGAATACCAGCCCGACGACGAGAATGGCGCCCACGAGATAAATGCCGCCCACGGTCACCAGTTGGGCGGTGTTGTTCTTGAAGCCCGCGAAAAGATGATTGATTTCCAGCTCCTCATCCATTTCCAGCGCGCGACAACCCAGCATGAAGCCGGCCATGAACACCGGCGCCAGCAGATTGAGTACGATGGGGCCGACCAGCGGGATGACGGACAGTACCATTGCGACCAGCAGGTAGATGAAGAACAGCGCGATCCAGATGACGGGATTTTGCCTGAACAGGTTGAACCCGCCGACGATCCATCCCCATGCGTTGCCGACGCTGACTTGACGTGCTTCCATGATACGTAATCCCCTGATTTTTATGCTTGTACCCAGATGCCCTGCAATGTATCACGCTGTGCGATGCGGTCAGCCAGGATGCGGCGAAAATGGCCCGGATCCTTGGCATGCGTGATCTCGCCTTCGCGCGGATAGTGCAGATCATAGAGCCGCGACAGCCAGAAGCGCAATGCGGCAGCCCGCAACAAGGTGGGCCAGGCGGCGTGTTCCGCCGCAGTGAGCGGTCGTTCTGCATGATAGGCGCTCAACATCGCACGCAATCGTGCTTCGTCCAGTTGCCCATCGGCATGCACACACCAGTCGTTGACGGTGATTGCGAGGTCGTAAGCCAGCACATCGTCGCAGGCATAGTAGAAATCGATGAGGCCGGTCAGTTCCGCCCCGTCGAACAGCACATTGTCGCGGAACATGTCGCCGTGGATCACGCCGCGCGGCAGATCGCAGGTGCGGCATTTCGCCTGGTGGGCGAGCTCGTTCTCGAGCATGGCCCTATCCTCATCATTTAGAAACGGCATGACTGCTTCCGCGGTAACCCGCCACCAATGCGGCCCGCGGGGGTTCTCCATCTTGGCCTCGAACGATAGCCCGGCACGGTGCATGCGCGCCAACACCTGCCCCATGGCCGCGCAGTGCTGAACAGAAGGAGCCTCGATCGAGCCGCCGCGCAAACAGGTCACCAGCGCAGCCGGCTTGCCGTTCAATTCGCCGAGGTAACGTCCGGCTGCATTGGATACCGGATGCGGACAAGGCGTGCCCCGGTCTGCCAGATGCGCCATCAAATTCAGGAAATAAGGCAGCTCTTCGGCCGTATTGTGCTCGAACAATGTCAGCACGTAACGGCCGGATTCCGTGGTGACGAAATAGTTGGTGTTGGTGATGCCGGACGCAATGCCCTTGAGGTCGAGCAGCTTGCCGAGCGAAAAGTCGCGAAGCCAAGCGGATAATTGCTCGGGGGTAACGGAGGTGTATACGGACATAACGTGACAGAGGGCCTGACGGCCCTCTTGAATTGGCTAGTTGCTTAGAATCGGAAAATGACCCACTGCGGCACCGCGAGCTGCTCGGAAGGGCCGTCCTTGCGGATCCAGGCGCCATCGGCAGTTTCCTTGACGAGGTAATACGGTACGCCGTGCGAAGGTGTCACCTTCATCATGTACAGCTCGCCGCCCATGCGGTATTCCTCGATGGTCTCGGCACCCTTCTTGATGATGGTCACCTGAGGCTCGGTCGCCGGATCCGGCTCGTAGCCCGGAGGGGGCGGAGGCGGCTCGGGAAGCGGCTCCAGCTGCTGCGGCGCATCGGCGGCAATCGCAACCAACGGCGCGCTCAAAGCCAATAAAATCAGGCTACGAAGGCAAGACATGATGACCTCTCGTTCTTGGGTATTTTCGCGTCGAATTCTAGCAGATAGCCCGGTGCAGCGGAAAACAATCCGGTAATAGTCCGACATCCGATCGCATCAAAGATTCAGCTGGATTTCGCGCTCTACCGGCGAGGGTTCGAAGCCGCGCGACTCGTAATACTTGAAGATCGCCTCGACCACCTGCTTGGGCTCATCGATCACCTGCATGAGGTCCATGTCCTCGGGATTGATCATGCCTTCCGGCACCATGACGTTGCGGAACCAGTCGAGCATGCCGCGCCAGTAGTCGCCGCAGACGAGAATGATGGGAATGCGGCGCGTCTTGCCGGTCTGCACCAGCGTCAGCGCTTCCATCAGCTCGTCCATGGTGCCGAAACCGCCCGGCATGACCACATAAGCCACCGCGAACTTAACGAACATCACCTTGCGCGCGAAGAAATGCTGGAAGGTCTGGCTGATATCCTGATAGGGATTCATGTTCTGTTCGTGCGGAAGCTGGATATTGAGGCCGATGCTGGGCGATTTGCCGTAATAGGCGCCCTTGTTGGCCGCTTCCATGATGCCCGGGCCGCCGCCGGAAATGACGCTGAAGCCAGCGTTGGACAGCTGTTTGGCGATTTCTTCCGTAAGCTGGTAGTAGGGATGGTCGGATCGCGTACGCGCGCTGCCGAAGATCGAGACTGCCGGGCTGATCTCCTTGAGCCGCTCCGTGGCCTCGACGAATTCTGCCATAATCTCGAACACGCGCCAGGATTCGCGCGCCGAGTGCTCGCGATTGAGCAATTCGACATCCGTGACCTTGGGCAGCTTATCTGCGACTGACATTCGGAACTCCCGCTCGATGAAAACTTTATTGCTGGTAGACGGCTCGTCCTATCTTTACCGTGCATTCCATGCCCTGCCCGACCTGCGCAACAAGCATCAGGAGCCGACGGGCGCGGTCTACGGCGTGATCAACATGTTGCGCCGTCTGCACAAGGACTATCCGGCCGATTATAGCGCCTGCGTCTTCGACGCAAAGGGAAAAACCTTCCGCGACGATATCTATCCGCAATACAAGGCGAACCGTCCGCCGATGCCGCCCGACTTGTCCAGCCAGGTCGAGCCGCTGCTGGACACGATCCGCAGCATGGGTTGGCCGTTGCTCATGGTGGACGGAGTGGAAGCCGACGACGTGATCGGCGCCCTGGCGCGGAAGGCTGAGCTGGAGGGCATGCGCACCGTCATTTCCACCGGCGACAAGGATATTTCGCAACTGGTGAATCCCAACGTCACCATCGTCAACACCATGACCAACGAGATCCTCGACGAGGCCGGCGTTGAGCGCAAGTTCGGCCTGCCGCCGGCACGCATTGTGGATTACCTCACCCTCGTCGGCGACGCGGTGGACAATGTTCCCGGCGTGGAGAAGGTCGGACCGAAAACCGCGGTCAAGTGGCTGACCCAATACGGCACGCTGGACAATTTGATCGAACACGCAAGCGAAGTCACCGGCGTGGTCGGCGAGAATCTGCGCAAGGCGCTGCCCTGGCTGCCGACAGCGCGCGAGCTGCTGACCATCAAGTGCGACCTGGAACTGCCCGTCGGCCTGCATGACCTCACCCATCAGGAACAGAACAAGAGCAAGCTCGCGGAGCTCTACGAACGCCTGGAATTCAAATCCTGGTTGCGCGAGCTGACTGCCGGCGATGCACCTCCGCCGCCGCCCGAACCGGGCCAGCCGCACCCTTCCGCATTGCAGATGGGGCTGGAACTGGGCAACGTCGTCAAGACGCGCAACTACGAAACTATCCTCAGTGAAGATGCCCTGCAACGCTGGATGGAGAAGATCGCCAACGCCTCGCTGGTCTGCTTCGATACCGAAACGACCAGCCTCGACCCGATGGCCGCGCGCATCGTCGGCATGTCGTTTGCCGTCGACGCCGGCGAGGCCGCTTATCTTCCGCTGACTCACGACTATACCGGCGTGCCGCAACAGCTTCCGTTCTCCGCGACACTGGAGAAGATGAAGCCGCTGCTGGAAAACCCGGCCATCCTCAAGGTCGGGCAGAACCTCAAGTACGACAAGCATGTACTCGCCAACCACGGCATCGCACTCAACGGCATTGCGCACGACACGCTGCTGCAAAGCTATGTGCTGGAAAGCCATCGCCAGCGCAACATGGACGATCTCGCGCTGCGCCACCTCGGTGTGCGCACCATCACCTTCGAGGAAGTTGCTGGCAAGGGCGCGAAGCAAGTCGGCTTCAATCAGGTAGCCCTGGAACAAGCGGCCGAATATGCCGCCGAAGATGCAGACATCACGCTGCAGCTGCATCAAACCCTGTTCCCGAATATCCAATGCGACAAGCGACTCGGTTTCGTCTATCGCGACATCGAAATGCCGGTCATGGAAATCCTGTTTCGCATGGAACGCACCGGCGTGCTCATCGACGCCGCGATGCTGCAGGCGCAGAGCAATGAACTGGGACTGAAACTGATCGCGCTGGAACAGCAGGCGCACGCGCTGGCCGGCCAGCCGTTCAACCTCGGTTCACCCAAGCAATTGCAGGAAATCCTGTTCGGCAAGCTCGGCATCAAGCCGCTCAAGAAAACCCCGAGCGGCACACCTTCGACCGATGAAGACGTGCTGCAGGAGCTGGCGCTGGACCACCCGCTGCCCAAAGTACTGCTGGAATACCGTGGCCTGTCCAAGCTCAAGTCCACCTACACCGACAAGCTGCCCAAGATGGTCAATCCGTCTACTGGCCGCGTGCACACCAACTACAGTCAGGCTGTCGCAATCACCGGCCGCCTCGCCAGCACCGACCCCAATCTGCAGAACATTCCGGTGCGCACCGCCGAGGGCCGGCGTATTCGCGAAGCGTTTATCGCGCCTCCGGGTCATGTCATCGTTTCCGCCGACTACTCGCAGATCGAACTGCGCATCATGGCGCACCTGTCGCAGGATGAAGGCCTGCTCTCTGCTTTTGCCGCGGGCGAGGACATTCACCGCGCCACCGCTTCAGAAATCTTCGGCTGTTCGCGTGAGGAAGTGAGCAACGAACAGCGCCGCTATGCCAAGGTGATCAACTTCGGCTTGATCTACGGCATGTCCGCGTTCGGCCTCGCGAGCAATCTCAATATCGAGCGCTCCGCTGCCCAGAGCTATATCGAACGCTACTTCGCGCGCTATCCTGGCGTGCGCCGCTACATGGACGAAACCCGCATGCTTGCGCGCCAGCAGGGTTATGTCGAAACCATCTTCGGCCGGCGCCTGTGGGTTCCCGAAATCAACAGCCCCAACGGGATGCGTCGTCAAGGCGCTGAACGCGCGGCGATCAATGCGCCCATGCAGGGAACGGCCGCGGACCTGATCAAGCTGGCAATGATTGCAGTCCAGAACTGGCTGCTGGAACAGAAAATCGATACCCGCATGGTCATGCAGGTGCACGATGAACTGGTGCTGGAAGTACCTGAGAGCGAACTGGAACTGATCAAGATGGAGTTGCCGAAGCTGATGGGCGGCGTGGCACAGCTGGATGTCCCGCTGGAAGTCGAGGTCGGTGCCGGGCCCAACTGGGAAAGCGCACATTAAAAGCAGCCGCGACGGCATTCCAAGGAGAAACCATGCACCCCAAGGATCACTGGGAAAAGGTTTATGCGACCAAAGCCGTTACCAGCGTCAGCTGGTTTCAGGAGCATGCGCAGACCTCACTGAACCTCATCCGCTCCACAGGCGTCCCGCGCGATGCGGCCATAATCGATGTGGGCGGAGGCGCCTCCACCCTGGTCGACGACTTGCTGCTGGATGGCTATTCTCATCTTGCCGTCCTCGATATTTCGGCTGCAGCACTAGCCGCCGCGCAACAAAGGATCGGCCCGCTGGCTGACCATGTCCAATGGATAGAAGCAGATATCACTCAAGCTGATCTTCCAACGGCGCATTTCGATGTCTGGCACGACCGCGCGGTATTTCACTTTCTTACCTCACCACAAGATCGCCAGCGCTACGTCGAAACCGTGATGCACGCCGTCAAGCCCGGCGGCCATGTCATCATCGCCACTTTCGCCGAAGACGGTCCATTGCAATGCAGCGGCTTGCCGGTGATGCGCTATCGCCCCGGGGAACTGCATGCGCAATTCGGCGAGGCTTTTCATCTGCTCCGTCATTCCAAGGAAGCTCACTTGACGCCTTCCGGCGCAATCCAGCAGTTCATTTACTGCTACTGCCGCAAGGCTGCTTCCTAGTACCTATACTGATTTTCCGATAACCTGAATTTTGCAGCGTATTCTCTCTCCCGGCCAAGCCGACCAGACCATCAACAAATCCCGCTTCGTTGCGGCTGCGGAATATTGCGACAGCGAACGCGCCGCCGCGATGATGCTGCGGCGCTTGGCGAGCCAGCACCCGCATGCACATCACCTCGCCTTCGCCTACAAGATACGCGGACCGGAGGGCATATTGCAGCGCTTCCACGACGCAGGCGAGCCTTCCGGCACTGCCGGAAAACCGATCATGCAGTACCTGGAAGGGCACGACCTCATCAATGTCTGCGTCGGCGTGATCCGCTACTATGGCGGCATTAACCTCGGGACCGGCGGTTTGGCGCGCGCTTATGGCGGCACCGCCAAGCTCGCGCTGGATGCCGCCAGGCTCGGCCCTTTTGTGGAAATGCGGCAGATCAGGATCATCCTCGACTACGCCAAGCTGGATCACTTCACTCGCGATATCGGCAAACTGCACGGTGAAATTCTCGACAAGGCCTTCGGCGAACGCGTGACGGTAATCGCTTCCGTCCCGGCCGATAAAGCTCAGGAACTGCTCGACCGTTTTGCAGGGAAATGACCTCTAGAGATTACTCCCTGCCGTCCCTTCTTCTCCATGCG
Source organism: uncultured Methylobacillus sp. (assembly GCA_946478865.1). The sequence continues at coordinate 25,697 of CAMLDO010000021.1, read as the reverse complement.
ACCGTATAGCCACTCGGTCAATCGTGATCCCAATATGGCTGCGGCCCGAATCGTTCGGCCAGAAAATCCACGAAAACACGGATTTTGAGCGGCAGATGGCGCGTCGGCATATAAATGGCGTAGATGTGACGCTTGATGGGGATGTATTCGGACAGAACGGCCTTGAGACGGCCAGCCTGCAAATCCTTGCCGATGAGGAAAGTTGGAAGCAGCGCAAGACCAAGCCCGCCGAGCACGGCATGAGATAAGGCGTCATCGTCATTGATGCGCAGACGGCCGGAGACGGGAACGGCAATCTCACCCGAGGGCCCGGTAAAGCGCCACATGCCTTTGTCGCCGGAATGGATGTAATCGAGGCAATTGTGATTTTCCAGGTCTTCCGGACGCTCGGGGATACCGAAACGTGCGAAATAAGCGGGCGTCGCACATAGTTTGCTGCCAGCGGGAGCGATTCTGCGAGCCACCATGTTGTCTGGCGGCGTCTCGCATACGCGAATGACGACGTCATACCCCTCTTCCGCCAGATCGACGGGACGGTCGATGATGGTCATGTCCATATCGATTTCCGGATAGCGATTGAGAAAATCCGAAAGCGCCGGGGCGATGTGCAGCGTGCCGAAGGCAACCGAGGCTGCGACACGCAATGTGCCTCGCGGCGCGGAATTGAGACTATCCACCACCTGTCGCGCGGACTCCGACTCCTGTTTGATGCGCTGGCAGTGTTCAGAAAAGGCAGCGCCGACTTCGGTAAGGCTGAGGTGACGCGTACTGCGGTTAAGCAGACGCGCGCCGAGCACCTTCTCCAGATTGGCCACGGCCTTGCTGATGGCAGAACGGGAAACGCCAAGTTGGCGAGCCGCGCCAGAGAAGCTGCCGGCTTCTACCACCTCCGCAAAAATGAGCATGAGATTGAGGTCTTGCATGATCCAATTGTCAACTTTCAGGAAACAGCATGATTCTGTTTCTGGCTCTTATCCATAATTTGCAATAAAACTATGATCCTGACTGCGAAAATCGCGCTCGCATGAAAGTCCGTGCCAGCAACGATTAAAGCAGGAGAGCCATAGTATTCGCCTATAGACACGGGATGCAACCACATGCGCATCGCCGAGGCGATTGTCCTCCGATATAAACAAATGCAGAACATTTACATCGACAAAACTGCACAGGAGGGTTTCCAGATGTTCCCGGAGTATCGCGAGCTCATTTCCAAGCTCAAGCACAGCGACTTTCACTTCAATCAGCTGTTCGAAAAGCACAATGCCCTGGACCAGCGCATCAAGAACATGGAAGCGCGCCTCGAAGTCGCTACGCCGGAAACCATCGAAGCCCTGAAAAAGGAAAAGCTGCTGCTGAAAGACCAGCTTTACACGCATCTGCAGCACAAGCACTTCGGCGCCTGAACGACTTTTCTGCATTCAATACTGGCGACGCACAACATCACTCCTCCGAATCTCGCGCCGCGATTCTCTAATCTCTTAACCCATCAGGCCTGAACATGAAATACCGCAACCTCCCCGATTTTCTGGAATACGTCAGGAATCGCGACCCGCATCAACCCGAATTCAACCAGGCGGTACAGGAAGTGATGGGCAGCCTGTGGAACTTCATCGCCGCGAACCCGCAGTATGCCGAAGCCGGGGTGCTGGAACGGCTGGTAGAGCCGGAGCGTGTGATCCAGTTTCGCGTTTCATGGGTAGACGACCACGGCCAGATACATACCAATCGCGCGTTCCGCATTCAGCACAACTCGGCCATCGGTCCCTTCAAGGGCGGGATGCGCTTCCACCCTTCGGTCAATCTTTCAATCCTCAAATTCCTGGCATTCGAGCAGACCTTCAAAAACGCGCTGACCACGCTTCCCATGGGTGGAGGCAAGGGCGGCTCGGACTTCGACCCCAAGGGCAAGAGCCGCGGCGAAGTGATGCGCTTCTGCCAGGCGCTGATGATCGAACTTTACCGCCACCTCGGCCCTGATACCGATGTGCCTGCCGGCGATATCGGCGTTGGCGCGCGTGAAGTCGGTTTCATGGCGGGCATGATGAAGAAACTCTCCAACAGCGCTGCCTGCGTGTTCACCGGCAAGGGACTTTCCTTCGGCGGCAGCCTGATCCGCCCGGAAGCCACCGGCTACGGCCTCGTTTATTTCGTGCAGAACATGCTGGAACGCAACGCCCAGTCACTGGAAGGTATGCGGGTATCGGTCTCCGGCTCCGGCAACGTCTCCCAGTACGCCATACAGAAGGCAATGGAACTGGGTGCCAAAGTAATCGCCGCCTCCGACTCCGGCGGCACGGTGATCGACGAGTCAGGCTTCACGCCTGAAAAGCTGGCGGCGCTCATGGAGATCAAGAACAAGCACTACGGCCGCGTCGAGGAATATGCTGCCCAGCTTGGCTTGCGCTACGAAGCAGGCAAGAAGCCGTGGGGCATTCCAGTGGATATCGCCCTGCCTTGCGCAACGCAGAACGAACTGGACGGCGACGATGCCCGGGAACTGGTCAAGAATGGCGTCATATGTGTAGCGGAGGGCGCCAACATGCCTTCAACACTGGATGCCGTCGAGGTGTTCCTGCAGGCACGGATACATTACGGGCCGGGCAAAGCCGCCAATGCGGGCGGTGTGGCAACCTCCGGTCTTGAAATGACCCAGAATGCAGAGCGCCTGCCCTGGGAGCGCGACGAAGTGGACAGCCGCTTGCAGCTCATCATGCACGATATCCATGAAAACTGCGTCCGTTATGGCGAACGCGAAGGCCAATTCGTCAATTACGTCGACGGCGCCAACATCGCCGGCTTCGTGAAAGTGGCGGATGCAATGATCGCGCAAGGCATTTATTAGTCGTTGTCGAGATGATCGGCGGGGTACCCGAGTCAGCCCTGCCGGTCATCGCGCTTCGCCTTCCGGATCAGGCACTCGTAAAAATATCCGGATATGCCGCTGCATACCACATCGCACTCCGCCTCCCTCGCAACGGCACGAATACCGCCGCCATCCCGCTCGCTCCTCGCCCGAACCTTCAATATATCTCCTGCATGCATGCGCTCAAGCGCCTTGCGCAACTGCCCTGCCGAAAAGGCGAACGGCGCTGCTGAAACATCGATCAGGATGTGAAACCGCATTTCCATCGCATCCTCCCTTGCACCTCTCGATCAAAAGCCATCTTAAAGAGAGTCAGAAGGAAAATTAAGCCGGTAAAACGGCATCAGACTGTTTCCCATACCAATACAATCGATAAGCTCCAGCCTTAAAGAATTTAATTTGTAGCCTCATTGGATACAAAATGATTCCTCCCAGCCAGCTTATAGTTGCGGGACCGATTGGATAAGATCGCCTTTGTTACAAGAAAGAGGCATTCCCATGGCAGACGTATCCACTGAAATCTTTTTACTGCGCGATGACTACCTCCGCCTGAGGCAGCTGCTGGGCAGCGAGGACTTTCATGACGAGCTGGAGCGCGCCATCGTCCTGGATCAGGAAACATTGCCCACGCATGTGGTGAAGATGAATTCCCGCTGCATCTACCTGGACGAGTTTACCGGCGAGCGCCGTGAGGTGCGGCTGGTCTATCCTCAGGAAGCCGAGCCGCAAACCGGCGCGGTTTCCGTGCTCGCACCCGTGGGTATCGCACTATTGGGCCTGACGGTGGGAAGCACTATCAACTGGCGCTTCCCGGATGGGCAGTTCCATACGCTGCGTATCGAACAGGTGGACCCAGCCTAGTACCGCAGCATACTCAGTCCGAGGTCGTTTTCCAGCAGACAGGCGAAGTACAAAACAGCCCGTGATCCGATATGGGGAAGTGGGAAATGAGGGTTTTCAGGCTTTCCTGATGTTGCTCAACCAGATACTCCAGCCGTTCGTATCCTGCAGTCGTCAACCTTACCTTGTCCGCAGAGGAAGTGGTGTAGCCCGGCTCTAGCCTGACCAGGTTTTCGCTCATCAGCCTGGTCACGAGCTGGACGACCACAGCCGGCTTCAGATCCATTTTCTCCGCAATCCGAAAGAGCGTTCTTTCTTCATCCGCACTCACGCTTGAGTGCAGCAGTAACAGATACTCCTGATCACTCAAGCCCGCCGCCTTGCAGATTTCCCTGCTTTTGAGAAGAAACTGCATGAGCTGGAATCTGAAGTCGGAAAAATCTTGCAGCTGTGATGAAGGGCAGCAAGCGGCCGGCTGCTGCTCGAGAATCGGAAGTTGTGACATGCATGCCCTCGGAGTGAATATCTATGAAAATCAAAGCAACGAGGTAGTATGTATTTGAATTTTTTTGTTGAATAATGAAATAAAATCGTATTTATTATCAGTTTATTTCATATTAACCCCATGGATATCGATTTAGCCCGCACCTTTCTTGAAGTCATACGCACAGGCAGCTTTATCTCGGCCGCGGAAAACCTGTATATCACGCAAACGGCTGTAACTGCCCGTATCCGCAACTTGGAAGATCAACTCGGCTGTCGACTGTTTACGCGTAATCGCCAAGGAGCCAAGCTGACGGAAAACGGCGAGCGATTCGTCCAATACGCCACTCAGCTCCTGAATACATGGGAGTCGGCAAGACGCGATCTCCCTTTGCCCGAAGGCGCCGGTAATCTGATTACCATTGGCGCGGAAACCAGTCTTTGGAACCCCCTTTTCCTGGAATCCATCAAGAGAATTCGCGAAACGAATCCCACGCTTGCCATTCGCTCGGAAGTGGGAGAACCGCAAAAATTGCTTGAAGGACTGGGAAACGGAACGATGGAAATTGCATTGGTCCATCAACCGGAATACAGCTATGAGTTACAGGTCGAGCAATTGCTCGAGGAAAAGCTTATTCATGTGCGCTCGGTCGTCAGCCCTTCTCCGTACATCTATGTAGACTGGGGTGCCGCATTCAGAAGACAACACGATGCAGCGCTTCCTCAACTGGCACGTTCATCGCTCTACCTGAATCTGGGGCCTCTGGCCATTAACTTCATCCTGCAACAAGGGGGGAGCGGGTATTTCCGAACGCGCGTGGTTCAGAAACAGATAGAAGAGGGAAAGCTGGAAGTCGTGCCCGACTCTCCCGAGTTTTCCTATCCTATTTACCTTGTTTCCCGGCGCGAAAGCATGAACCCTGCGCAAGCCATGGTGTTACGCACCATTCGGGAAGTCGCGAAACAGGAAACGACATGGTCTTTAACATCCTGACCTCAACGGCCGGATTCTATGGAACAGCCGCGGTCCAACCGGAGCTAATCTCCCAACGCCTGCTTCAAATCATTGATCAAGTCGGATTCGCTCTCGATCCCGATCGATAGTCTTACCAGTGAATCCGTAATGCCTCGCGCGGTCCGTTCCTCGACGGAAATGTCATGGTGAGAAGTGGTGTGGGGCTGGGTCACGAGACTCTCGACCCCACCGAGACTCGGCGCCAGACTGAAAATGCGTAATCTCTCGACCATGCCCATGGTTTGGGAAGCACCACCCTTGTATTCGAAAGACACCATTCCGCCGAAACCCGACATCTGGCTTTTAGCGATTTCGTGATTGGGATGAGAAGGAAGCCCGGGATAATAAACACGGCTGACTTTTGGATGACTATCGAGAAACTTCGCTATCGCCAATGCATTGGCATTCTGTTTTTCCACCCTCAAGGACAAGGTGCACAATTGCGCTGCAAGACGATGGGCCACATCAGGTGAAATGATTTGCCCCAGGTTCTTTCTCCAGGGTTTGATGTTTTCCAGCAAAGCCGCCTTGGCGGAAATTACGCCACCCGTCACATTGCTATGGCCGCCCAGATATTTGGTAGCGCTCTGCATGGCCAGATCCACGCCCAAGGCCAGCGGCTGCTGATTTATCGAGGAAGCGAAAGTATTATCGACCGCGACAATCGCAGAATGACGATGCGCAATATCAACAATCTTCCGAATGTCGATCACCTCCAGCAAGGGATTGCTTGGCGTTTCCATGAATACGAGTTTCACGCCACCCGATAATGCCGCTTCCAGCGCCTCGATATCGTCCGGGAGAATTTGATGAGTCTTGATACCAAGGCTGGGTAATTGCTTGTTTAACAATTCCAGAGTGCCGCCATAGGCATCTCCCACGCATGCAACCCCATGAAGGCCATAGGTAAGGAACAGGGCCGAAAGCGCAGCCATGCCGGATCCGAAAGCCAAAGCAGCCTCCGCGCCGTCGATCGCTGCAATTTTCTCCTCCAACCCATTGATCGTCGGGTTCATTCCGTACCGGGTATATAAATATCCCGCACGTTTTCCATCGATAACCTCCAGAAGCTTTTCCGTGGAGGAAAATTTGAAAGTCGTCGTATCGTAGAGCGGAGCATGAACAGCTCCATGCTGGTCCGAGAGGTCCCCAGAGTGAACGCAGGTAGTAGAAAGATCACGCATGTTTTTGTCCCGTATAACGTCCAAGTAAAATCACGCTATTTATTAAATATATTGATATTAAAGAATTTTAAAATTCACATGAATGAATAATATTAATATCATCTAACAGAATTATTCGTTATCCCTTCGCCGCAATTGCCTATAGCATGGCGGTCTTTAATGCATCGGGCTTCGAATTCCGGATGGGAATTTACGTAGTGAAGCCCTAGTCGATGGTGGGAGCGATAGCACGAATGAGTCTGGAAAGAAAATTCATTTCAGCAGAATCGCAGCGCAAGACAGCACAAAGATTCAATCTGTTCTCAGTCATCGCAATTTTGCTGATGCCCCTCTTCCCTGTCCTGCTGGTCTGGATAGCCGGATCAATACTGGTATACGCATCGAGCGCTCATCACCCCAATCCGATCATCTGCCGATATATACAGTATGGCGGTTACCGGTTTTACGGGCTCATCGGCAGCGTACTGGTTATCCTGGTATTCAGTAACGAACTGAAAAAGTTTCTTGGCGGTCCGCTCAACATGTGGCTGACGGTATGGGTGTTGAGCATTCTTGTCGTAGTGCCGTTAGGACTGAGAGATATCTGGAAGGCCGGCCATGAGAACTGGAAAGACATGGTGGTGGATGTGAACTGACCGGCACTCGCCTCTTTTTCCTCCCTGGGTCCTGTCGGGCCCTTTTTTGCTTTTCATCCAGAACAACAACAGAGGTTCGCCCTTGCGCATACTCTTCCTACTGGCGATCACGGTTGGTTTCAGCAGCCCAATGAGTAAATCGTTACCCGTCATGCGTCAAGATTTGTCTTAACGCCACGGCATTGTTGTGCTCTTCGTCTTTGGCGGCGAAGAGCAGAGTAACGGCTTCTTTCTTTGCCAAAGCTTTCAACTCCGCCAACGCGGGATTCCCTTTCAGCTCCGCCTTGTACTTCTCCTGGAAATCCGTCCACTTTTGTGGGTCATGGCCGAACCATTTTCTCAATGCATCGGATGGCGCAATATCCTTGAGCCACACGTCGATTTTTGCCTCGGTCTTTGTCAATCCTCTAGGCCATAACCGGTCTACCAGCACCCGTTTTCCATCCGACTCGGAAGCCGACTCGTAAACCCGCTTGATAGAAATCGCCATGCCCACCCTCCTCGAGTCCTCTCCATATTCTCGTCCCATCATGTCAGGATGTACAACAGCATGATTTTTCTGCGGCAAATCACTTCCTTCTGGCGCATTGCACGTTGCACTTCAGTATCGATTGGTTTCCTTACCGGTAATGTGTATATTGGTCAAAAACCAGATACTTGAGCCTGCGTGCGAAAAAGACAGGCGATATGCTGTTTCACTTTCGAGGGGAAGTTTCAAGCATGCCGGTCACGCAACACCCAGCAGCATTGCCTATTGCCGTACTCTGTCTGAATCCAGCTGTCGACGTCACCTACGAAGTTCCCCACCTCATCGCCAATCAGAAAACCTATGCCAGCAGCACCCGCTACGATCCGGGCGGCAATGGCATCAATGTCGGACGCGCCTTGCGCCGGCTTCGCGTCGCAGCAAAGACATTCTGCGTCACCGGCGGGGAGATGGGCGATTTCCTGAAACGCATGTTGGCAAAGCAACTGGAGGACGTGTTCTACGAGGAGGTCGAAGGAGAAACGCGGGTCAATGGAACGATTCTGGAACGCGAGACCGACTCGCAATTCGAGGTGAGCGGCATCGGCCCCGAACTTTCACCCGACCATCTGGAGCATTTGATCGAGCACTTTCTCGCCGCTGCGCATAGTTACGCCGTCATTACCGGCTCGATCCAGCCCAATCTTTCCGCGGAGCTATATGCAGACCTGACGCGCCGGGTACGGGAACAGGGCGGGCGGCCGATTGTGGATGCCCCCGTGAAGCTTCTGAAACCGGCCCTCGAAGGAAAACCCTTCCTGATCAAGCCCAATCTGTTCGAACTGGAATCCCTGCTGAATAAACCACTGACAGGAATCGACGCCGTAGCTGAGGAGGCCCGGCGGCTCCAACGCAAGGGAATCGATTATGTTTGCGTATCGCTCGGGCCCGACGGAGCATTGCTGGCAGGTCCAGACAACATATATCACGCGAAGGCTCCCGCAGTAGAGGTTTGCTCCACAGTGGGCGCCGGCGATGCGATGGTCGCCGGCCTGACTACCGCATTAGCGCACGGAGAAGCGCCTTTCGAAGCGTTGCGTCATGGGATAGCTTGCGGTAGCGGCACGGTTTGCCATGCGGGTACCGAACTATTCTCCCTGGACGACATTTCCGCGCTGACACCCGGAATCGAGGTGCATACGTTCGACCGCTAGCCTACGGCTACGCCGACCACAAAGGTTGTTTGTAAAGATCGAGATAGGTCAGATACAGGCGCAGATCGAATTCGATCTGGTGATAGTCCGGCTCCATCGCCATGCATAGCTTGTAAAAAGCCTTGTCATGGTCCTTTTCCTTGAAGTGCGCCAGTTCATGCGCGACGATCATTTTGAGGAAAGCTGGCGGCAAGTCCTTGAATAAGGGAGCGATGCGAATCTCTCGCTTGGCTTTGAGTTTCCCGCCCTGAACACGCGATACGGCAGTATGCAGCCCCAATGCATGCTGCACGATCTGGATCTTGTTGTCATAGAGCACTTTGCTTACCGGCTCGGCGTTACGCAAATACTCGTTTTTCAGATCGCTGACATAGGCATAGAGCGCCTTGTCGGTCTTGACTTCATGCACGCCCGAATAGCGCCGCGTCAGCACCTCGCCGAGCCGCTCTTGCGCAATCAGCTGGCGTACCTGCTGCAGCGTCGCTTCCGAGTATCCTGCCAGGTATTTGAGTGCATCCATGTCATGTCCGGAAAATAAAAAAACCTGCCGCAAAAGCGGCAGGTTTTTTCTGGTTCATGGCGCAACGGCCTATCGCGCGAGCTTGCAGGCTTCAGCTGCCATTTCAGTGATGCTGGACCACTCGCCGCGAGCCATCACATTCGCCGGAGTCAGCCAGGAACCGCCGACCACGACCACGTTCGGCAACGCCAGCAGAGTCGGTGCGTTTTCCAGCGACACGCCGCCGGTCGGGCAGAACTTGATGTCGGCAAACGGACCTGCCCATGCCTTGAGCAGGTTGGGGCCGCCAGCTTGCATTGCCGGGAAGAACTTCAGCTCGGTAAAGCCATCTTCCTGCGCTTGCATGATCTCGCTGCCGGTTGCGACGCCGGGCAACAGCGGCAGGCCGATGTCCTGGCAAGTCTTGCCGATGGTGGTGGTATAGCCGGGGCTCACGCCGAAACGCGCACCAGCCGCCAATGCGGCCTTGGCATCTGCCGCAGTGCGAATAGTACCGGCACCAACCACGGCCTCCGGCACTTCATTTGCAATGGCGCGCATGCAGTCCAGTGCGACGGAAGTACGCAGCGTGATTTCCAGCATGCGAATGCCACCAGCGACGAGCGCCTTCGCCATCGGAACAGCATGTGCCACATCGTTGAGCACGATGACCGGGATCACCGGCTTGTCGAGCATCACATCAAGCGCGGTCAGTTTTTCATTGCTTACAGCCAAGTGCAGGCTCCTTCTTCAGCGGAAGTTACGTTGTGGCGCAGGCCGGCGAACAGTTCGCGGCCGATGCCGGCGTTGTTGGCGTTCTTTTGTGCCTGCGGCATGCGGGCGGGTTCACGCGCAGCCCATTCGGTCGGGTCGATCAGCACGTTGAGCTCGCCGTTGATCGCATCGAGGCGGATCAGGTCGCCGTCGCGCACCTTGGCCAGTGGACCGCCTGCGGCAGCCTCCGGCGACACGTGGATCGCGGCCGGAATCTTGCCCGACGCACCGCTCATGCGACCGTCGGTCACCAGTGCGACATCGAAACCCTTGCTCTGCAGTGCCTTGAGCGGCGGGGTCAGCTTGTGCAGCTCCGGCATGCCATTGGCATGCGGGCCCTGCCAGCGCACCACGCAGACCACGTCGTGGTCCAGCTCGCCGGCTGCAAAGGCAGCCAGCAGCGCTTCCTGGGAATCGAACACCTTGGCCGGAGCCTGGATCACGTGCAGATCGGTCGGCACAGCGGAAATCTTGATCACGCTGCGGCCAAGATTGCCGCGCAGCACCTTGATGCCGCCGTTCTGGCTGAACGGTGCGCTCACCGGACGCAGTACGGTATCGTCCGGTGTCGGGCCAGCCACGTTCCATACGATCTTGTCGTTTTCCATGGCGGGGATGCCGGTGTATTCGCGGAAGCCGTTCGGGCGCACGGTCAGCACGTCTTCGTGCATCAGGCCGGAATCCAGCAGTTCGCGGATCACATAGCTCGGACCGCCTGCTTCCTGGAAGGCATTCACGTCGGCCTCGCCGTTCGGATAAACGCGCGCAACCAGCGGGATCACGTCGGACAGGGAGCAGAAATCATCCCAGTTCACAGAGATGCCGGCAGCGCGTGCCACAGCCACCCAGTGGATGAGATGGTTGGTCGAGCCGCCGGTAGCCAGCAGGGCAATCATCGCATTGACGATGCAGCGTTCGTCCACCAGACGACCAATGGGCGTAAAGTTCTTGTTCTTGGTGATGTTCAGAACCGTACGCACCGACTCGCGGGTCAGTTCCTTGCGGAATGCGTCACCCGGGTTGATGAAAGCGGAACCGGGCACGTGCAGACCCATCGCTTCCAGCAGCATCTGATTGCTGTTGGCAGTACCGTAGAAAGTACAGGTGCCCTGGCCATGGTAAGCCTTGGATTCGGTTTCCAGCAGTTCCTTGCGGCCGACTTTGCCTTCGGCAGCGAGCACTCGCATATGCGACTTCTCGCTGTTGGACAGACCGGTAGTCATCGGGCCGGCCGGAACAAACACGGTCGGCAAATGTCCGAAATGCAGGGCGCCGATCAGCAGGCCGGGGACGATCTTGTCGCACACGCCCAGCATGAGGGCGGCGTCGAACACGTCGTGACTCAACGATACGGCAGTAGACATCGCGATGACATCGCGGCTGAACAGGGACAGTTCCATGCCAGCCATGCCCTGCGTGATGCCATCGCACATGGCGGGCACGCCGCCGGCGACCTGGGCGGTAGCGCCAAACTTGCGGGCCTCGTCCTTGATGAGGTCGGGGAAATGCTGATAAGGGGCATGTGCCGACAGCATGTCGTTATAGGCAGTCACGATCCCGATATTGGGAGCGCGCTCCATGACCACCTTGAACTTGTCGTCGGAAGGCATCGCGGCAAACGAGTGCGCGACGTTGGCACAACCCATGCGTTCTACGCCGGGCTTGCGCTGTGCCATCGCATCGAGTTGCGCCAGATAGGCCTTACGGCTCTCGGCACTGCGCTCCTGGATGCGTTCGGTTACAGCTGCGACCGTGGAGTTAAGTTTCATTGGTATAAAGGATTGGCTCTAAAGTAAACATGTAATCCTACCGCAAATCAGTCCAAAATCCCAGCCGCTTCCGTTGGCCGCCTTCGGTTGCGGCTTGCCGCTATGCCCTGATGCCTATAGGGAAAATCCTCATCCCGAGGTTCAAATTCGCCTTTGCGAGGCAGGGGTTTGCATATAAAATAAGCACCTTTCGCGTGTCACCTGCTCGTAACATCCAATGCAAATCGGCCCCTACAAACTGAAGAACAATCTGATCGTCGCGCCCATGGCCGGCGTCACGGATCGTCCTTTCCGCCAGCTGTGCAAACGGCTGGGCGCCGGCATGGCCGTGTCCGAAATGGTCACTTCCAACTCCCTGCTCTATGGCAGCGAGAAGACTCGGCGCCGCGCCAACCATGAGGGTGAAGTCGAGCCGATTTCCGTGCAGATTGCAGGTGCCGATCCCAAGATGATGGCGGAAGCCGCGCGCTACAACGTGGACAACGGCGCGCAGATCATCGACATCAACATGGGGTGCCCGGCCAAGAAGATTTGCAATGTACTGGCCGGTTCCGCGCTGCTGCGTGACGAGCCGCTGGTGGCACAGATTCTGGAAGCCGTGGTCAAGGCCGTGCCGGAAGTGCCGGTCACGCTCAAGACCCGACTCGGTTGGGACAAAGCCAACCGCAACGTGCCGCTGGTGGCGAAAATCGCCGAGGAGAGCGGCATCAAGGCGCTCGCGATCCATGGCCGCACCCGCGCCTGCATGTATAACGGTGATGCGCAGTACGACCTGATCGCAGAAGTGAAATCCCGCACTGCCATGCCCATCATTGCCAACGGCGATATCACGACTCCCGAAAAAGCCAAGCTGGTGCTGGAGCAGACCGGCGCCGATGCGGTCATGATCGGCCGCGCCGCGCAGGGTCGCCCCTGGATCTTTCGCGAAATCGAACACTACCTCAAGACCGGCACGCATCTGCCGCAGCCGGAAGTTGCCGAAATCCACGACGTGCTGCTGGATCATTTGCAGGACCTCTACGCCTTCTATGGCGAGGAAACCGGCGTTCGCGTCGCACGCAAGCACATCTCCTGGTACACCAAGGGTTTGGTCGGCTCGGCCAATTTCCGCCATATGATGAACCAGCTGCCGACCGTCGATGAGCAGATGAAGGCCGTCAACGAATTCTTCGGCCAGTTGCGCGCGCAGGATGATCGCCTGCGCTACGAGGAAGAGTCCAATGACGCAGAGGCACTGGCCGCATGAAGGTCGATAACGATCTCGCGAGTTGTGTGCGCAGCGCACTGGAAGCCTACTTCCGCGACCTCGATGGCGAGCCGCCGCATGCGGTTTATGACATGCTGCTCGGCTGCGTCGAGAAACCCATGCTCGAATACGTACTGAACCACGCGGGCGGCAACCAGAGCAAAGCCGCCGAGATCCTGGGCCTCAACCGCAATACCTTGCGCAAGAAGCTCAAGCAGTACGACATTCAGTAACCCTCCCTCTTATCCGCATTCTTTTTCGTTCTTTTTACCATCATGACCATCATCAAACGTGCGCTGATCAGCGTTTCCGACAAGCAAGGCGTTGTCGAATTCGGCCAGACCCTCAACCGTCTCGGCGTCGAAATCCTTTCCACCGGCGGCACCGCCAAGCTGTTCCGCGATAACAACATTCCGGTGATCGAAGTCAGCGATTACACCGGCTTCCCGGAAATGCTGGACGGCCGCGTAAAGACGCTGCATCCCAAGGTGCACGGCGGCATTCTCGGCCGACGCGACCTGCCGGAGCATGTGAGCGCGATGCAGCAGGCGAACATTCCCAATATCGATATGGTCGTGGTCAACCTCTACCCGTTCCGTGAAACCATCGCCAAGCCCGACTGCTCGCTGGAAGAAGCGATCGAGAACATCGACATCGGCGGTCCTACCATGGTGCGAGCCGCAGCCAAGAATTATCATCACGTCGCCATCGTGACCGATCCGGCCGACTACGCGAACCTGACCCGCGAACTGGAGTCCAGCGGCGGCGCCGTCGGCGCAGAAACGCGCTTGGCACTCGCGAAGAAGGCGTTCTCGCACACTGCAGAATACGACGGCGCGATCAGCAACTACCTGACCGCGCTCGGCCCCCGCAACGAGAAGCACGCCTTCCCCGACCGTTTCAACGCCCAGTTCAGCAAGGTAATGGACCTGCGCTACGGCGAAAACCCGCATCAGGAAGCCGCGTTCTACCGCGATGCGGCCGTCCCTGCCGGCGCACTGGCCGCTTTCACCCAACTGCAGGGCAAGGAACTTTCCTACAACAACATCGCCGACGCCGATGCGGCATGGGAATGCGTCAAGACATTCGACGTTCCCGCGTGTGTCATCGTCAAGCATGCCAACCCGTGCGGCGTGGCGGTCGACGCCGGCCTGCTCGGCGCGTATGAAAAAGCGTTCAAGACCGACTCCACCTCCGCCTTCGGCGGCATCATCGCCTTCAACGGTGAAGTCGGCATCGACGTGGTCAACGCGATGAATGAACGCAAGCACTTTGTCGAAGTGCTGATCGCGCCGTCTTACACCGAGGAAGCCAAGGCTGCGCTGGCCGCAAAGAACAACCTGCGCGTGCTGGTGGTTCCGCTCGGTGCCGGCAATAACGCATTGGAATACAAGCGCGTTGGCGGCGGCTTGCTGCTGCAGACGCCGGATGCGCTAAATGTGAGCGCCAGCCAACTCAAAGTCGTGACCAGGAAACAGCCGACTGCCGAACAGTTGCAGGACCTGCTGTTTGCCTGGCGCGTCGCCAAGTTCGTCAAATCCAACGCCATCGTGTTCTGTGGCGGAGGCATGACGCTGGGCGTGGGCGCTGGCCAGATGAGCCGCGTGGATAGCACCCGTATCGCCGCGATCAAGGCGCAGAACGCCGGTTTGTCTCTGCAAGGCTCCGTGGTGGCATCGGACGCGTTCTTCCCGTTCCGCGACGGTGTTGACGTGCTGGCGGAAGCCGGCGCGGTATGCGTGATCCAGCCGGGCGGCAGCGTGCGCGACGAAGAAGTGATCGCGGCCGCCGACGAACACGGTCTCGCCATGGTGCTGACCGGCGTGCGCCATTTCCGCCACTAATCAAGGACGCACTCATGAAAATTCTGGTCATCGGCAACGGCGGACGCGAACACGCGCTGGCCTGGAAGCTCGCGAAAAACCCGCGCATCAGCCGCGTATTCGTCGCGCCCGGCAATGCCGGTACGGCACTTGATCCTGACATGCAGAACGTCGCGATCACCGCGATTCCCGATCTCGTGCAGTTCGCGCAGGACGAGCAGATCGGCCTGACCGTGGTCGGCCCCGAGGCACCGCTCTCCCAGGGCGTAGTCGATGCCTTCCGTGCCGCCGGCCTCAAGATTTTCGGTCCGACCAAGGCCGCCGCACAGCTCGAATCCTCCAAGGATTTCGCCAAGGCGTTCATGAAGCGTCATGGCATTCCGACCGCCGAATACGAAACCTTTACCGATATCGCTGCTGCGCATGCCTATGTGCAGCAGAAAGGCGCCCCCATCGTCATCAAGGCAGATGGTCTTGCCGCCGGCAAAGGCGTAGTAGTTGCGATGACCGAAGACGAGGCGCACGAAGCCATCGACATGATGCTGGCCGATAACAAGCTGGGCGCTGCCGGCGCGCGCGTGGTGATCGAGGAATTCCTCGAAGGCGAGGAAGCGAGCTTCATCGTCATGTGCGACGGCGAACACATTCTGCCGATGGCCACCAGCCAGGATCACAAGCGCCTGCTCGACGGCGACAAGGGCCCGAATACCGGCGGTATGGGTGCCTACTCGCCCGCGCCCATCGTTACGCCCGAGCTGCATGCCCGCGTGATGCGCGAGATCATTCGCCCGACCATTCAAGGCATGGCGAAAGACGGCATCCGCTACACCGGCTTCCTCTACGCCGGCCTCATGATCGACAAGAACGGCACGCCCAAGACGCTGGAATTCAACTGCCGAATGGGCGACCCGGAAACGCAGCCCATCATGCTGCGCCTCAAGAGCGACTTCGTCGGCCTCGTCGAGCATGCAGTCAACGGCACGCTGGACAAGGCCGAGGCTGAATGGGATCGCCGCACAGCACTGGGCGTGGTCATGGCTTCTGCCGGCTACCCGGACACGCCGCGCAAGGGTGACGTGATTACCGGCCTGCCCAAGGATTTGCAGGACGCGCACGTGTTCCATGCGGGCACCACGATGGACAACGGGCAACCGGTGACCAGTGGTGGCCGCGTATTGTGCGTGACTGCACTCGGCGACACTGTAAAGCAGGCGCAAAGCCGTGCCTATGCAACTGCCGAAAGCATCCGTTTCGAAGGCAGCCAGATGCGTCGCGATATCGGCTGGCGCGCAATCAAGTAAGCGGAAATCAGCGCCCATGGACGCCGCTCGTATCCGCATGCATCTGCAGCGCGGCGGCGTTATTGCCTACCCGACCGAGTCCTGTTACGGCTTGGGCTGCGACCCGAGGAACCCGCATGCGGTCAGGCGGGTACTCAAGCTGAAGAAGCGCAGTCCGTCCAAGGGACTCATCCTGATTGCTTCAGATGCGCGGCAGCTTCGCCCCTATCTGGCACGCATTTCACCCGCCCTGACAACGCGCATGCATTCGCGCTGGCCCGGCCCCCACACCTGGCTGGTACCTGCTTCGCTCCAATGCCCCGCTACATTACGCGGCGCTCATGACGCTGTGGCCGTGCGCGTGACGGCACACCAAGGCGCTGCGGCCCTCTGTCGTGCCGCCAACATGGCGCTCGTTTCCACCAGTGCCAACCTCAGCGGCGGAAAGCCGGCCAAGACAGCGGAAGAATGCCGTCGCCTGTTCGGCAAGCGCGTCCTTGTCATTCCCGGCCCGATCGGCACGCGTCGCCGGCCTTCCACCATCCAGGACCTGGTAAGCGGCAGGATCATCCGCAAGTAGCCCGCACGTCTGCGCTACAATGACCTCTCATTTTTGAACGTATTCCCCATGGACACCCGCCTCATCATCGATTATTTCACCGGACTGCAGCAGCGCATCGTCGAATCGCTGGAACTGGTCGACGGCAAGAATTTCCTGCACGACAGCTGGCAACGACCCGAAGGCGGAGGCGGCATCAGTTGCGTCATCGAGGAGGGAAATGTCTTCGAGCGAGGCGGGGTGAATTTCTCGCATGTGACCGGCGATCGCCTGCCACCCTCGGCCAGCGCGAACCGGCCGGAACTGGCAGGACGTGGCTTCGAGGCTGCGGGTGTTTCACTGGTGCTGCATCCACGCAATCCATACGCCCCTACGGTTCACATGAACGTGCGCTGCTTCATCGCCACCAAGCCGGGCGAAGAACCGGTGTGGTGGTTCGGCGGCGGCATGGATTTGACGCCCTACTATGGCTTTGATGAGGACGCAGTTCATTTCCATCGCACCTGCAAGCAGGCACTCGATCCGTTCGGTGCAGACCTGTATCCGCGCTTCAAACGCTGGTGCGATGAATACTTCTACCTGAAGCATCGCAAGGAGCCGCGCGGCATTGGCGGCGTGTTCTTCGACGACTTCAACGCGGCCGGATTCGACCAAAGCTTTGCGATGGTGAAGAGCGTCGGCGACAGCTTTCTCAATGCTTATCTGCCCGTTCTCCAACGTCGCAAGGACACACCTTACGGTGAGCGCGAACGCGACTTCCAGGCCTATCGTCGCGGACGCTATGTGGAATTCAACCTGGTGTTCGACCGCGGCACGCTATTCGGCCTGCAATCGGGCGGACGCACCGAATCCATCCTCATGTCGCTGCCCCCCATCGTCAAATGGCGTTATGACTGGCGACCGGAGGCGGGTTCATCGGAAGCGAAGCTCTACGCCGACTACCTCACCGGCAAGGACTGGCTGTCCTAGGCTTTCTGCTTGAGAGCCGCTTCGATCTTCTGGTCGGTCTTGTACTGGCTGAGGGCATAGACTGCCCAGATCGTCGCGGGCACCCAGCCCAGCACGGTCAATTGCAGGATCAGACAGATGATGCCGGCTATCGGACGGCCGATCGTAAAGAATGTCAGCCATGGCAGTATCAGGGCAATAATCAGTCGCATGTTTTCCCTCTAAGTTTCTTGTCGTTTTGACGTCCGGATCAGCTTCGGACTTGCCAAATGTGCCTCAGATGCTGAAGGAACGTCAAATCCCCCAACGGCTCCAAATGCATTCAGCATAAACCGGCCTTTAAGACCCTCAGGTTTCTGTCATAATTCCCGCAGAACAAACAAGGGGAGAATATGGAAGCCATCGAAGCGTTGATCGGAACATTGTCGAACTGGGTCTGGGGCCCCCCCATGCTGATCCTGCTGGTCGGGACCGGTCTCTACCTTACCATCCTCCTCAAAGGCCTGCAGTTCCGCGCACTGCCTCATGCTTTCCGCCTCATTTTCCACAAGGAACACCATCACGAAGGCGACATCAGTCACTTCCAGGCCTTGATGACCGCATTGGCGGCAACCGTGGGCATAGGAAACATCGTCGGGGTTGCCACCGCCATCAGCATGGGTGGACCCGGCGCCGTGTTCTGGATGTGGATGACCGGCCTGGTGGGCATGGTGACCAAATACTCCGAAGCCGTGCTGGCGGTGAAATACCGGGAAAAAGGCGAGTACGGCATGCGCGGCGGCCCGATGTACTACCTGGCGAAAGGCGCCGGCCTGCCCTGGCTCGGCACGCTGTTCGCAATCTTCACCTCGCTGGCTGCTTTCGGCATCGGCAACATGACGCAGGCGAATGCCACTGCGAAGATTTTCCAGAGCACCTTCAACATCGATCCGCTTGTAACCGGCCTGGTCCTCATGGTGCTGACCGCGCTGGTCATTCTCGGCGGTATTCGCTCCATCGGCCGTTTCACTTCGTTCCTCGTGCCGTTCATGATCATCGGCTATGTCGCGGCTTCGCTGTTCGTGCTGGCGCTGAATGCCTCCGAAATCCCGCACGCGCTCGGGCTGATTTTCTATCATGCATTCAATCCCGCTGCAGCTACTGGCGGCTTTGCCGGCGCGACGATTGCCGCAGCGATGCGCTACGGTATCGCCCGCGGCGTGTTCTCCAACGAATCGGGGCTCGGCTCGGCACCGATTGCCGCAGCGGCCGCCCGAACCAACGATCCGGTCAAGCAAGCTTTGGTGAGCATGACGCAGACCTTCATCGATACGCTCGTCGTCTGCACAATGACGGCGCTCGTCATCCTGACGGCCACCCGCTGGATGGAAGGCGTTAGCCCAGCGGAGTTGACCAGCAGCAGCATGGCGGAAACCCTGGGGCATACCGGCACGCTCATCGTCGCGCTGGCAACGGCGTTGTTCGCCTACTCCACGCTCATCGGGTGGAACTATTACGGCGAAAAAGCCGTGGAGTATCTTTTCGGCCCGCGCTCCATCCGCATCTATCGCATCTTCTTCATCGCAGCGGTGATCGTCGGCTCCACGACCAGTCTGGAATTCGTCTGGAATTTCTCCGATCTGATGAACGGCATGATGGCACTCCCCAACCTGATCGGATTGTTGTTGCTCTCGAAAGTGATCAAGAGCGAAACAGAACGTTATTTCAAGCGTTGAGGCAGAAGCATCATGATGCACGTTCACCATGCGGCACCTGGTCCAGTTGTTGGGTCAGACGGGGGCGACTGGCCTTGGCGAAACCCTTGGTGAATCTAACCGCAATCAAAATCAGGGAGAAAACATGCTAGCCCAGTTGTTACGCACCAAACCGCTCGTGCCTCACGGCGACAGCGGTCTGAAGAAATGCCTGAGCGCGTTTGATCTCGCCCTGCTGGGGATCGGATGCGCCATCGGTACCGGGATTTTCGTGCTGACCGGCCTTGCCGCGGCCACTCAGTCTGGCCCCGCTGTTGTGCTGTCCTTCGTTTTTGCCGGTATCGCATCGGCTTTCGCCGCCTTGTCGTATGCCGAACTTGCCGCCTCGATAGGCGGCTCGGGCAGCGCTTACAGTTACAGTTACGTGGCTTTCGGCGAATTCTTCGCCTGGGTCATCGGCTGGATACTACTATTGGAATATGGGGTTGGGGCCGCAGCCGTCGCCAACGGCTGGTCCGGATATTTCATCAACACCCTGAGCAATTTCGGGCTGACTTTGCCGGAAGCCTGGACCCGCGCTCCCAGTCTCGGCGGCATCATCAATCTGCCAGCATTCACCATCATCTGGCTGCTTACCCTGCTTCTTATTGTCGGCGTCAAGGAAAGCGCGCGCTTCAACAACATCATGGTGGTCGTCAAGCTGAGTACCATCGTCATCTTCATCGCGATTGCCGCCTTGCACCTGAATACCGATTACTGGCACCCCTTTATCCCGTTCGGATGGTATGACACCCTGCCTGACGGCAAAACCATAGGTGTGCTTGCGGGCGCCTCGCTGGTCTTTTTTGCCTATTTCGGATTCGATGCCGTATCGACCGCCGCCGAAGAAGCCAAGAACCCGCAGCGCGATTTGCCTATCGGCCTGATCGCTTCGCTCACCTTCTGCACCATCGTCTATATTCTGGTTTCCGGCCTGCTGACTGGCATCGTCCCTTACCAGGAATTGAATGTTTCTTCCCCGGTAGCGTATGCCCTGACCAAGATCGGGTACACATGGTCGTCTACACTCGTCGCTACCGGCGTGCTCGCAGGGCTCATCACGGTCCTGCTGGTACTGCTGTACGGCCTGACCCGCATCCTGTTTGCCATGAGTCGGGATGGCCTGATTTCCCCGGTATTCTCCAAAGTAGATCCGGATCGTCATACGCCGGTACGCATTATTCTGATGTGCGGCTTTGTCGTTTCCCTGGTGGCTGGGTTCTTCCCCCTCGGGGCACTGGCAGAAACGGTCAATATCGGCACGCTAGCCAGTTTCGTGATGGTTTGCGTGGGCGTCATCGTGCTGCGCGTGCGCCAACCCGATTTGCATCGCCCCTTCAGGAATCCCTGGCACCCTGTCATCCCCGTACTGGGTGTACTCTCCTGCACGGCACTCATGGTGTTCCTGCCGGCAGGGACCTGGCACCGCTTCATGACATGGGTGGTTGTTGGCGTCGTCTTCTATTTCGCCTACTCGATCCGGCATAGCAAACTGCGCCATGTGACTACATAAGAGGGAAGCAGGGCAATAAAAAAGCCGGTCGATTGACCGGCTTTTTGCTTGCAATCTGCTTATGGCAAATTACAGGGACAGAACCCACTTGACGATGGTCTTGATGTCCTCATCCTTCACTTGCGGGCTGTTCGCCGGCATCGGGATCGGGCCCCACACGCCGCTACCACCCTTCTTGACCTTCTCGACCAGCTTCGCTTCAGCGTCCTTCTGGCCCTTGTACTTGGCAGCCACATCCTTGTAGGACGGGCCCAGCACCTTCTTGTCTACACTGTGGCAAGCCAGGCAGCCGCTCTTTTGAGCCAATGCTTGAGCAGCAGCGTCGGCGCTTGCGTGGCCGGCGATCATCAGGGAACCAGCGGCAGCGACCGCCATCATCATTGCTTTCATGTTTACTCCTTCGATTTCGATCTTGTAATAAAACCAGTTAAGCGACTACCCAATTAAGGTAAGCAATCATAAACGTGTTTCACCCACATTGCCAAGGGGCTTCAAGGTCGTCTGCAAGGCGTCCCAGTCAGCGATGGCAGGCAAGCATTCAACGCCTTTGCATGCTCATGCGTTGACATGATTTTTCAATCAACGGTTCAGCGTTCCGGCTAGTCCGTTCGTCCCTTCTTCCTACATCGATCACAATGGCTCGGTACTGTACTCCACGACCAGCGCATGAGTGCTGCGCGGCGCGATGGTGACAGCATTATGCGCAGCATTGGCGGACTCCACGCATACCATGTGGGGCCACTCCTCGCCCACATCGCTCATGCCGGCTGCCTTGTCACGCCAAGGCGTCCACACCACGGTTGTCGCGCTCCCGGATTTAGCGACACGAATGCGGCGGCGCAACCCCGGATCTTCAATGATGCATTCAGCTGCGGTATCGACATACACACGGTCGGTCTCGCCGCTGAAGGTAACCGGGCCGACTTGCTCCTTCTTCGCGAAATTCTCCACCTTGTCGAGGTAAGAGCAATCCTCCAGCCCCAGAACCCGAACATGGGCGATATCGGCTACCTGGAAATAGGTATGCAGTGCCTCGGTGATCTCGAACGCCTCGTCCCCGGTATTGGTGGTCGTCAGCGTCATATGCAACGTTTCGCCCACTATCACGTCCAGCGTGAGCAGCGAGGAATGCGACCATTGCAGATGGGTCTCAGGATGGGGCAGCAGACGCAGAGTGAGGCGAGTGGCTCCATTCTCGTTGTCGGTAGCAATCACCTCCCACGGCTGGCTGCGAGCAAAACCGTGCGCGGGGAAATCCGGAGCACCCGGATGCATGCCGAACCATGGCCAGCATACCGGCGCGCCGCTATGCGGCGGCTTGCCTTCGAGCAATTGCGCCTTGGGGGAATACCAGACCACCGGCAAGGAAGTCGAGCGCGGCCGCCATTCCAGCAGATGCGCGCCTTGCAGGGCGAGTCGCGCGGATGCAAGCGAATTCTCTATTTCGGCGACGATGAGGCCATTGGCGTCCTGAGTGAATTTGAGCTGGTGTCCCAGCGCATACCTGGAATTGAGTTCTTCAAGGTTCATGGTCATACCTTTTCATTCGAACAGAACGGCAAACACAGCCGCTTCGGGTTTGAATACCATCAGGCCATATACCGCAACCATGGCGCTAAAGGCGATCACGCCCAGCACCATCCAGTAGCGGCAAAGACGCCAGTAGCGTTCCGGCAGCGGTTGGTCGCTGGCGGCAGAGAGACGGGACAAGCGCAGCATTTCGATCTGCTGCCAGACGACAGGAAGCCAGCAGGCGCCGGCCAACAGGTAAAGCCCTATGGCCCAGGCCACCCATCCATGAGCAAGCGGCCAACCTGCGAGGCTGACCATCCATAAGCCGGTGATCGGCTGTATGAGTGCTGCCGGCGTGGTAAACAGCCAGTCGGCCAGCACGACACGCTCCATTACCACCGCGATACTGCGCACATCGCCGCTGCGGTCAGTGGTCCATTTGTAAAAAGCGGTGCCCAGACCCGTGCCGAACATCAGGGTGGCACTCAGGATGTGCATCCATTTGAGCAGCAGATATTCCATGCGTCAGCCGTGTATCTGCCGGATATCCAGCCCGGCCAGCGCATTCACGTATTCATCCAGCGTTAGCAGTCCGACACACGGCATGGCACCGCGTTCATTCAGTTTTCCGCTTGCCAGTTTGCGGGCGAGCACGATCGCGGCTCCACAAGGAATGTAAGGACCATGATGCTGGCGGGCGATGATGTGCCAGGTGCGGGTCAAAGCCTTTCCGTCTTGGCCTGTGCCGCTCAGCTCCATGTGCATTGCCGATTCCTGCGGCCCGAATATCTCCAGCCGGCGGCTGAGCCAGTGCAGCGGCTTGGCAAATTGCGCCATATTGCCTACCAACCGCCAACGCACTAGCCAGGAACATGCCCAGGTGGCGAGATGAGCCAGCGGCACACCCAGCCCGGCATGGAAGGTGACGTTCTTGACGCCGGGGTAACGCTGCGGAAAAAGCGCGAGATCGGGGACGTCGCAATTGCCGAGCCAGCGCTCGCCGATGGGCTCGGGATAGCGTCGGCGATGCAGCCCTTGCCAGCCGAGCACGCCTTTCCAGTAACCGCCTTCGAGCCGGGTAAACGGCTTTCCGCAATATCCAAGTACGGCGCGCACTGTGGCAAGCCCGGGAGTCCTAGCTCCAGAGACAATGCCATGCCGAATTGCGTCGAGACGGGAAAATTGCGGCAGGAAGTAATCGACAACAGCCGAGGAAAGTGCCGGAACGGAACTCGCGCCGCTGACGATGAGTACGCCCGCCTCTCGCGCCGCGGCGTCCAGCTTGCCGATATTGGCCACAAAATCGCGGCCATCGGCGAGATCGAGATAATGACATCCCGCCGCAATACAAGCCTGGGCGACCCGATAATCCTGATTCTGAAAAGGCCCTGCGGTGTGAATGACGGTATTGACCTGCAGCGCCGCCAGCTGTTTGACCAGCGAGGTAACGTCGGCATCGAGCGCGATGCCCTGCTGTTCCGTCAGGCCAAGTTCGAGGGCGAACCGGCGCGCCTTGGCCGCATCGCGGCCGGCGATGAGCAGGCGCAGGCCCTCATCCCGCGCGAGCGCGCGGCTGATGATGGTTCCGAAATTCCCGTATCCCCCCAGGATCAGAACAGTGTGCAAGCTTGGTAACCTTTACGGTCTGATTATTTTGGTAATTCGGCGGCATCTTGAGATGCCGCCGTTGATCCAGGTATGCGACCACGCCGCATACTCGATACTCCGAGTTGCCGGAGTCCCGCATTGTCTGCCGGTCGTGACCGGCAGATCGTTGTAATTTAATTACTTGCGCTTCTCGACTTGGGAAACGTCGCGTACCGCGCCCTTGGCAGCCGAAGTCGTCATCGCAGCATAAGCACGCAAAGCCGGCGAAACCTGACGCTGACGATTGGCCGGCTTCCAGGCATGAACACCCAGGGCCTCCATCTTCTCGCGACGCGCCTGCAGTTCTTCCACGGACACGGCCAGATGAATGCGACGGTTTGGAATATCGATCTCGATGGTGTCGCCCTCTTCCACCAAACCAATCGCGCCGCCCTCCGCCGCTTCCGGCGAGGCATGACCGATGGACAGGCCCGAGGTACCGCCCGAGAAGCGGCCGTCGGTGAGCAGTGCGCAGGCCTTGCCCAACCCCTTGGACTTGAGATAGCTGGTCGGGTACAGCATTTCCTGCATGCCGGGGCCGCCGCGCGGGCCTTCGTAGCGGATCACCACCACGTCGCCGGCCACGATCTCGTCGCCGAGAATGGCTTCCACTGCCGAATCCTGGCTTTCGAAAATGCGTGCACGTCCGGTGAACTTGAGAATGCTTTCATCCACGCCCGCAGTCTTGACGATGCAGCCATCGAGCGCAATGTTGCCGTGTAGAACAGCCAGGCCGC
Source organism: uncultured Methylobacillus sp. (assembly GCA_946478865.1). The sequence goes on along the minus strand of CAMLDO010000021.1, from coordinate 957 downwards.
CGTCCTGCGAGTAAGCGTTCGCTTTGTCGCGGATGCAGCCCTCAGCGCGGTCTTCGTCCAGTTCAGGGTAACGCATCGACTGGCTGAACGCGATAGTCGTCGGAATGCCGCCCGGTGCTGCTCGGAAGAAATCGCGCACGGCAGCATCCTGCGTGCGGCGGATATCCCACTGCTCCAGCGCGGCGCCCATGTTGGCGCTGTGCACGGTGGGGATATCACGGTGAATCAGGCCGGCGCGGTCCAATTCGCCCAGGATGCCCATCACGCCGCCGGCACGATGCACGTCTTCCATGTGATATTTCTGCGTCGCCGGGGCCACCTTGGACAAACAGGGCACGCGGCGCGAAATCGCGTCGATGTCGGACATGGTGAAATCGACACCCGCTTCATGTGCGGCGGCCAGCAGGTGCAACACCGTGTTAGTGGAGCCGCCCATTGCCACGTCCAGGCTCATCGCGTTCTGGAACGCCTCGAACGTCGCGATCGAGCGCGGCAGCACGGAGGCATCATCCTGTTCGTAATAACGCTTGGCGAGATCGACGATGAGGCGGCCGGCGCGCAGGAACAACTGTTTGCGGTCGGCGTGCGTAGCCAGCGTGGAACCGTTGCCGGGCAGCGAGAGGCCGAGCGCTTCGGTCAAGCAGTTCATCGAGTTGGCGGTGAACATGCCGGAGCAGGAACCGCAGGTCGGGCAGGCGGAGCGTTCGACCGCAGCCACATCGGCATCGCTGACATGGCTGTCGGCAGCTTCGACCATTGCATCCACGAGGTCCAGCTTGCGGATGCCGCCATTCCAGTCAACCTTGCCGGCCTCCATCGGGCCGCCGGAGACGAATACCACCGGGATATTGAGGCGCAGCGCAGCCATGAGCATGCCCGGGGTGATCTTGTCGCAATTGGAAATGCACACCAGCGCGTCGGCACAGTGCGCGTTGACCATGTATTCCACGCTGTCGG
>CAMLDO010000020.1 GCA_946478865.1 uncultured Methylobacillus sp. | reverse complement strand
GATACAGGCGCAGCGAGCCTTGGCTGCCGGCCTTGTTTTCGATCATGCCGGCGATATTGCCGTTGCTGTCCAGCAATTCCAGGCGGGCGATGCCGTCGATTTGGGGAAAGGTATCGAGATTTGCTTTGAATTGCGTCATATCTAATTTAAATCCAGTAGGTGGTTTTGGTCATGATCTTCGAGGAAAGCTTCATCGCGAGCCTGATCGGAAATGGCAGCGGCGCGCCACCGTGCTGGAGCGCGGTATCCGCATGCTTGGCCTCGTCGATGGCCATCTGTTCCAGCACGGCTCGGCTTTTCTCGTCCTGCTCGGGCAGGCGCTTGAGATGGCCTTCGATATGCTTGCCGACCTGTTTTTCCGTTTCGGCGAGGAAGCCGAGATTCCATTTGTCGCCGAGTGCTCCGGCAACGGCGCCCAAAGCGAACGAGCCGGCGTAGAACGCGGGATTCAGAAAGCTCTTGTGGCTGCCGAGTTCCTTGATGCGCTTTTCGCACCAGGCAAGGTGTTCGGTTTCTTCCTGCGAAGCTTGTCTTAGCGCTTCTTCCGTCGCCGGGTTGCGCGCGGTGAGGGCCTGGCCATTGTAAAGTGCCTGCGCGCAGACTTCTCCGGTGTGGTTGATGCGCATGAGCGCCGCCGCGTGGCGTTTTTCCTCGGCGTTCATTTCACCTTCCGCCTTGCTTTGGTCGGGGAAGGGGCGCACGGTTTGTGCTTCAGCCAGCACGGTCCGCAGGCCCTGGTCGAATTCGGTGATGACGCGGTCAATAAGGTTCATGGTTTCCATCCCAGTTGCTTTGCCAGAATGACGACGGGATGCACGATCTCGATAGCCATCCCGGCTTCACGCAGGCCGGTGGCGATGTGCAGCGCGCAGCCGATGTTGGAGGTTGCCAGCAGGCGCGTGTCGGATTCGGCACAGGCGCTGATTTTATCATCGCGCAGGGTACGTGCCATGTCGGGTTGCGACAGCATGTAGGTGCCGGCGCCGCCGCAGCACTGGCCGTTGCCGGGCAGCGGGCGTACATCCGCCTGCGGGATGCGCTTGAGCAGCGTGTAGACCTCGCTATGCTGGCGCATCGCGTTCTTGAGCGTGCATGAGTCGTGCACATGAATCACGCCCGTATAGACTTCGGGCACCACATCACCCCATTCGGCACCGGCGAGGAAAGCGGAAATATCCGTCACGCGCTTGCCCATGTAGTCGCGCAGGCCGCTGCCGCAGCCGCTGGCGACTGAAATCACGGGCAATTCGGCATGCTCGTCGAAGGCCTGCTGGTTCTTCTCCAGCAGGCGGGCCGAAGCTTCGGCATCGCCGAATTGTCGTGCAATACCTCCGCAGCAGCCTTGATCCTGCGGCACGCGCACGGTGTAACCGAGATGATTGAGCACATGGATTGCCGCGCTTAGCGTGTCGGTGTCGGCCACGGAAGTCACGCAGCCCAGGAACAGCGCCACTTCGCCCTTGGCATTATTAGCCGGATAGCAGGGGCGCCATGTTTCCTGCGCCGGTACTTCCGGCAAAAGCTCAGCCGAGGGTTTGAGCGCTGGCAACAAGGCGGTGGCGGCGCGACGCAGGCCGCTGACTTGTCCGAAACGGGCGATACGCCCGGCAATTGCGGTGGCGGTACGGCGTTCAAGCATCCAGTTGAGCGTGCGCCGTTTCCAGTCGGGCTTGCTCGCGATCATGGCGCGTGCGCTATCGGCGAGCGCGCCGTAGCGTACCCCGTTCGGGCAAGCGCTCTCGCATGCACGGCATGACAGGCAGAGGTCGATATGCTGTGCAAAGCGAGGGCTAGCCTGCAGTTTGCCCTCGGAGACGGCCTTGATGAGCTGAATGCGCCCGCGTGGCGAATCCGCTTCCGATTGCGTCTTGCGATAGGTCGGGCAGTAGGGCAGACACAGGCCGCAGGCGACGCAGCGGTCGGCCTCCTGGGCTAGTGACGAATGGGATGATGCAGCGAGTTCGGCGTTCATAAATGAATATGGGCGGCACGATGGCCGCCCACGAATGTTACTCCGGTTTGCTTACTTGTTCTGCAGGATCTGCAGGCCCTTGAGCAGGCTGAGCGCCTGGTTGAACTGGAAGTCGCTCTTGGAACCTGGCTCCATCGGTGCCACCTTGTCGTCGGTCTTGCCCTTGTCCTGGGCAGGCGTCGGCGTAGATTCCGGCGTGATCACCTTGCTTGGCTTCAACTCGACCGGATCCTTCTCGTTCGGATTGAGCAGGTGGCGGCTGAGGTCGGCCTCGCGGATGCTGAGCGCCTGTTCGGCGACGTTCAGCGTGGCTTCTTCCACCTGAATGTCCGGCACGATGCCGGTTGCCTGGATCGAACGGCCCTTGGGCGTAAAGTAGCGCGCTGTGGTCAGCTTGATCGCAGTGCCATTGTTCATCGGCAGGATGGTCTGTACGGAGCCCTTGCCGAAACTTTGCGTACCCATCACCACGGCGCGCTTGTGATCCTGCAATGCGCCGGAAACGATTTCGGATGCAGAGGCCGAGCCGCCGTTGATGAGTACGACCATGGGGACGGATTTCACTTCAGCCGGCAGGTCGCGGTTGTAGTCGTCTTTCGGTCCGCCGCGCACATAGTTTTCCGGATTGGCGGTCAGGCGCATCTTGGCGTCCTCGATGCGGCCTTCGGTGTACACCACCAGCTCGTCCTTGGGCAGGAAGGCGGCAGAAACCCCGACCGCGGCGTTGAGCAGGCCGCCCGGATTGTTGCGCAGGTCGAGGATCAGGCCCTTGAGGTCGCCTTTGTTCTCGGTGTGCAGATTATTGAGGGCCTTGGCGAGATCGGCACCGGTATGTTCCTGGAATTGTGTGATGCGGACATAGCCATAGCCTGGCTCAGCCAGCTTGGACTTCACGCTCTGAGTCTTGATGATCGCACGGGTAAGCGTGATCACCAGCGGCTTGGATTCGGTCTTGCGCAGCACGGTCAGCGTGATCTGGGTGTCGGGTTTGCCGCGCATGCGCTTCACTGCGTCGTTGAGCGTCATGCCCTTTACCGGCGTTTCGTCCAGCTTGATGATCAGATCGCCTGCCTTCAGCCCGGCCTTGTAGGCGGGTGTGTCCTCGATAGGAGAAACCACTTTCACGAAGCCATCTTCCATGCCGACCTCGATACCCAAGCCGCCGAACTCGCCTTGCGTGCCGGCTTGCAGGTCCTTGAATGCATCGGCGTCGAGATAAGCCGAGTGCGGGTCGAGGCCCGAGAGCATGCCGTTGATGGCTTCCGAGATCAGCTTCTTGTCTTCGACGGGCTCGACATAGTCGCTCTTGATCTTGCCGAACACTTCGGCAAAGGCGCGCAGGTCTTCCAGCGGCAGCTGCGGCTGCGAGGAGGCTTCCTTGTCGGCAATCGCCGAAACGCTAAGGAACAGCATGGCGCCCAGTACGGTTCCTAGGCCGACCAGGCTCAATTTTTCTAATTTGGCTCGCATGGGGTGAGGGTTCCTTGGATGAGGATGACTCTATAAGACAGCTTTTTACTGCGGGGTTCATTTTCCGCTATTTGCAGCGGGCATGCAAAGTGAAAGATTATGATGAAATTTTGTATTTCAAGAGGTTTGATGATGAACAAAAGCACGGTTGAAATCGAATATTGCACCCAGTGCCGATGGCTGTTGCGCGCAGCCTGGATGGCGCAGGAGTTGCTGACTACGTTTGAGTCCGAATTAGGTGGCGTGTGCCTGCGTCCGGGAACGGGCGGTATCTTCGAAGTACGTCTCGACGGCGAAGTGCTGTTTTCGCGCAAGGCGGCCGGACGATTCCCGGAATCCAAGGAGCTGAAACAGCTGATTCGCGACAAGGTGGCGCCCGAAAGGGCATTGGGACACAGCGACCGAAGGCCTGACTCACAATAATTATCAAAAATTAACAAATCTTAACAATTTCCATTGTCTCCGATAATGGGAACTATTATCATTACGATGGTTGTTGATAATAGTTCTTATTAAAGGGGTAGGCATGAAAAGACGTTTGATTGTGTCCGCCGTTTCGGCGACATTGGGGATGAGCATGGCGGCCACGGCCGCAGAGACCAGTGAGGAAATGACGCTGCGAGAGGTGACCGTTACGGCGCCCGCAGTAAGCGATACCGAGCCGGTGAAGGGGTATAACGCCAAAAAAAGCGTGGCCGCAACCAAGACCGATACCGCTCTTATCGATACTCCCCAATCCATCACGATCGTGACACAGGAGCTGCTGGAAGACCAGTCAGTGCAAAGCATGAGCGACGCAGTGCGCTATGTTCCTGGCGTAACCGCCTCGCAAGGCGAGGGCAACCGTGATGCATTGAATTTCCGGGGCGCGGGCGTCAGTACCGGCGATTTTTATCTGGACGGTATCCGCGACGATGTCCAGACCTATCGCGATTTCTACAATGTTGACCGCATTGAAGTCCTGAAGGGCCCCAACGGCATGATTTTCGGGCGTGGTGCTTCGGGCGGCGCAATCAACCGTGTCAGCAAAGAGGCCGGCTGGAGTCCGGTGCGCGAACTGACCCTCAGCTACGGCGCCTACGATCACAAGCGTGCCTCCATCGATATTGGCGATGCCATCAACGAAGTTGCGGCCTTCCGGCTGAATGCGGTGGTCGAGGATTCCGAGAGTTACCGCGACGGTGTCGAGGTGCAACGTCATGGCATCAATCCGACATTCACGATTCGTCCAGGTGATCGCACGAAGATCGTACTCGGTGCCGAATACTTCAAGGACGAGCATATCGGTGATCGAGGCATGCCCTCCGTGAATGGCCCGGGTAATTCAAGATTGAAGAGCCGCCCTTACGATATTGGCGATCATGAGACATTCTTTGGCAATGCAAGACTGAGTCCGAATGAAACGGAAACGGTGGCATTCAATGCCCTGATCGAACATACATTCGCCAACGAACTGACAATCCGTAACCGTACCCGTTATGCCGATTACGACAAGTTCTATCAGAATGTATTCGCACGAGGCCCGGTACTTAATAATGGGACAGTCGATCTTGGTGCTTATCGTGATGAAACCGACCGCGAAAATCTGATCAATCAGACCGACCTGCTGTATACGCTGAAGACCGGCAGCATCGAACACAAGCTCCTGGCTGGTATGGAGCTGGGCAAGCAGGATACCGACAACATGCGTTTCCTGAAGGCGGGTGGCGGGGAGTCCGTAGGTTTTGTGAATGCGGCTGACCCGGCTTTCACAGGTTCGATCGCTTTTACCAATATCAACCGCAATCGCAAGAGCGAGGCTGATATCACTGCATTCTACTTTCAGGATCAGATCGTGTTTTCTCCGCAGTGGGAGGCGATCATCGGCTTGCGCCATGACAAGTTCGAGACCGATCACACCAATCTGATGACTGGGCAAAAGCTTGATACCACGGACAACCTGTTGTCACCGCGCGCCGGCCTGATTTTCAAGCCTATTGGCAATCTTTCTCTTTATGCCAATTACAGCCAAACCTATGTGCCGCGCGCAGGCGATCAACTGGTCGATCTGACATTTGCGAGCAGCTCCTTCGATCCTGAAAAGTTTATCAACCAGGAAATTGGCGCAAAGTGGGATTTCAGCCCCGAATTGTCAGTGACTGCCGCCATCTACAAGCTCGAGCGCGAGAAGATGGCGATTACCGATCCTAACAATATTACCCAGACCATTCTGGTCGATGGTCAGGAAACCAAGGGATTCGAGCTGGGTATTTCCGGCAAGATTACCTCCCAATGGAGCATCTTTGGGGGTTATGCCTATCAGGATGGCGAGATTACCAAGCAACAGGGTACGGGTAACTCTGCAATCCTGAAGGGAGCCGAGCTTTCCCAGACTCCCGAACACACCTTCGCGCTCTGGAATCGCTACGATTTCAACGAGATGTGGGGGGCGGCTATCGGTGTGATCAGCCGGTCGGAAATGTATGCCCAAGTACCGACGGCAACCCAAAGCACCGCTCTTCCCGGTTACACCCGCTACGATGCAGCCATCTTTGCAAAATTCAACGAGAAGTTGCGTCTGCAGGTTAATCTGGAAAACCTGACGAACAAGGAGTATGTGCTTGACGCGCATAACAATAACAACATCACTCCGGGCTCTCCGTTCACCGGCCGTGCGACTCTGATCTACGACTTCTGATCCTGCTGACAAGGGTGTGAATGTGCATTTCGGCACATTGTGAACTCCTGATTTGGATGCGAGTGATCGCTATTGACTGCCGCGTCTCGGTAAAGGGGCGCGGCAGTTTTCTATTGTGCTTTCCAATTGTCATGACTATATGAATGTGAGACGTCGCTTGATGGCTCTGGCGGACGGTAGATGCGCTAAACTATCCATGTGATCCACCGCGTAGGAGGGCATCATGGCAAAGAAAGACAAGCAAGCAGCTCCTGACGACAAGGTCGTCAAACTTCTGAACAAAATCCTCGAACTGGAACTGGCGGGTGTGGTGCGCTACACCCATTACTCGCTGATGGTGTTCGGCTACAACCGTATTCCCATCATCGGCTGGCTGCGCGAGCAGGCGAACGAGTCGTTGATGCATGCCGGCAAGGCGGGCGAACTGATCACCCATCTGGGCGGTCATCCGTCGCTGTCCATCGGTCCGCTGCTGGAAACGCATAATCACGACATCGGAGACATTCTTCGCGAATCACTGGAGCATGAAAGCGTGGCGCTTCAGGCTTACCGCGATCTGTTCGCGGAAGTGGAAGGCAAATCGGTGATGCTGGAGGAATATGCGCGCGAAATGATCTACGCCGAAGAGCTGCACCAGGGCGAGGTCAACAAGATGCTGCGCAAGCCGGGAGACACGGCGGTGTTCAAGGGCTGAGTTTCGCCCGATTCAGTCGCCGATCATTTCCTCGGCGCTTGGGTTTCGCTGAAGATTGCCGGTTATTCGGCTGCGGATTCGGCTGGCGTCTGCTCGTTTGCCGGCATGCGGCGCGCGCCATTGAAGCGCTTGGCCCAGTAGCTGTCGTTCATGTCGACGACATGTATGCCGCCGCCGCTGGACGGAGCATGGATGAATTTGCCGTCGCCGAGATAGATGCCGACATGCGAGAACGCGCTTTTCAGTGTATTGAAGAACACCAGATCGCCTGGCTGCAGCTGATCCATGGGGATGGATTGACCGAGTTGGCTAATGGCGCGGGCACCGTGCGGCAGGGTCAGATTGGCTGCCTGCTGGAATACATACCGTACGAAGCCGCTGCAATCGAACCCGGTTTCGGGGGACTTCCCACCATATTTGTATTTCACCCCGGTCAAACTCAGGGCATTGATGAGGATTTCCTGCGCGGTGTCCGACCAGCCTGCTTCGGGTTTGGCCGTGCCTGACGATTCTTCCGCTTGCGCAAGCACGCAGAAACTCGCCAGCCAGAAGGCCGCTATGATTTTTTTACAACGCATGGCGTCGGATTCTAAAAGAAACATAAACGGCTTGTAAACCATTGATGAAATTAGAGGCGGCGCGTAGGCCGTTCGGCCTTTCGGGTTTCATATACAATGAAAATGGCCTCTGGGCCGGAACAAACAACTCTGCTATAAGCTCTATCAACCAACCGCATCCGGGAGGTTAAGCCATGAACGACGAACGATTCTCACTGGACGATATCCGCGAAAAAGCGCGCGAGTTGTTGCGTAGCGGCGGAGACGTCCGCGAAAAACTCCATGAATTGACAGTACAGGCCCTGACCAGGCGCCAGCTGGCCGAAGAGGAAATCCGCGAAGTATTGAATGCGATCACCGAAGGCGTCAGTCTAGGCGCGTCGGAACGGGTCGAAGATGTACGCTTTGCCTTGGGCGGCGCCTTGCGCGGCATGGACGATGCGCTACGCCATGCCGCCGAGGCCATGCAGCTTGCTTTGGGCGAAGTTTCTTCCGATGTAAAGCAATTTGCGGAGCAGGATTTGCACAAGGGACTGGGTGACCTGAAAAAGCTGGAAGACCTGTTCCTGGAAACTGTCAGCCTGGTGGCGCAGCAGGCTTCGGGGCTGGTGCGTCAGGAAATGACTGCATTGGCCGAGCATGCGCGCAGAACCGGCACCGGTACGGGCGAACGTGTACGCGAGGTGGCGGAGGAACTAGGTAACCGCTTGCGCGCGACCGCGCATCAGGCCAGCGATGCAGGCCTGCAGGCTGCGCGCGAAATCGGCTCCCGTGTGGCTACTCTCGCCAGCCGCAAGCTCGGCGACATCGCTGAAAAACTCGACCAAAAAGCACAGGCCCTGAAAGAACGATGATACGTGAGACCCTGTCCGTAATGCGCGATCTCGGGCGCATGCGCGAAATCGCTGCCATTCTGATGCATTACGGTTGGGGCGATGTCGTCAAGCGACTCGGCCTCGGCACGATTGCCGAGCGGGCAGGCACGATGTTCCATCGCCGGCAGGCCGAGGAGATCAAGCATCTCGAACCTGCGGTGCGTGTGCGCCTTGCCATCGAGGAGCTCGGACCGACCTTTGTGAAGTTGGGGCAGGTGTTGGCTACGCGTCCCGACATTTTCCCTCCGCACTGGATCGCCGAGTTCGCCAAGCTGCAGGACAGCGTGCCGCCGGAGCCCTTCGACGAGTTGCTGCCGCAGCTCGAGAAAACGCTGGGGCGCTCGCCCTTTGAGGTATTCCAGGATTTGCAGACCGAAGCGATTGCGGGGGCGTCGATCGCGCAAGTGCATCTCGCCAAATTGCAGGACGGTACGCCGGTAGTGCTCAAGGTGCGGCGCCCCAATGTGCGCACGCGCATCGATGCCGACCTGCGACTGCTGTCGCATTTTGCGCGCTTGCTCGAGTCCGAGATTCCCGAGTCGCGTCGCTTCCAGCCGGGCAAGATCGTGTCGCAGTTTTCCAAGTCGCTACGTCATGAGCTCGATCTCGCGATGGAAGGGCGCAATACCGACCGCTTTGCGCAGAACTTCGCGAAAGATCCCAATATTGTGTTCGCCAAGGTGTATTGGGAGCATACCGGCGAAGATCTGCTGGTCATGGAGCACATCGAAGGCATCCCGGGCAACGATCTGGAAGGCGCCCGCATGGCGGGACTGGATCTCAAGAAGCTTGGTTCGCGCGGGGCCGATGCCGTGCTCAAGATGGTGCTCATCGACGGCTTTTTCCATGCCGATCCGCATCCCGGCAATGTGTTCTATCTGGCCGGCAATCGCATCGCGATGATCGATTGCGGCATGGTTGGCCGCATCACCATGGAGCGGCGCGACCAGATTGCCAATCTGCTGGCTGCGCTGGTAAGCAAGGATATCGACGAGATCAAGGATATCCTGGTGATGTGGGCGGGCGATGCGTCGGTCGATGACGAAAAGCTCGCGACGGACATCGACGAGCTGATCTTCAATTACGAAAGCATGCCGCTCAAGCATGTGCGCTTCGGCGTGCTGCTCAACGAGCTCACCACCGTCATGCGTGAAAATCACCTTGTGGTGCCACCCGATCTCACGATGCTTTTCAAGGCGCTAGTGACGCTGGAAGGGCTGGGGCGCCAGCTCGATCCGGATTTCCAGATCGTGCATCACCTCACGCCCTTCGTGAAAAAAGTGATTGTCGAGCGTTATATGCCGCGCAATCTCGCCAAACGCGGCTGGCGCAATCTGAACAACATGGTGGATGTGGCGACAGGGTTGCCGCGGGATATTTCACGCTTGTTGCGCGAGGCGAGGCGAGGCAGGGTGAAGATCGATCTCGACCTCAAGCGGCTCGATCATTTCGGCTATCAGCTGGATCACAGCACCAATCGCATCACACTGGCGTTGCTGACTGCTTCGCTGATCATCGGTTCCTCCATCGTCATGACGGTGAAGGGAGGGCCGACACTGCTCGGCCTGCCGGCTTTCGGCTTCCTCGGCTACTTCATGGCTTCGCTGTTCGGCATCTGGCTGATCATCTCGATCTGGCGCTCCGGCCGCAATGGCGAATGATGCCTAGCGCATCACCAGCGGCAGGATTTCCGACAGCTCGACCACCAGTACGGTCAGCCATACCACAATGCTGATGCCGGCCGCGGCCGCAGCAATGTCCTTGATGACCTTGATCTTCTCGTTGTAGCCGCTCACCAGCAGGTCGCAAATGGCTTCGATGGCACTGTTGAGAAGCTCGGCGGTGAGCATCAGCCCGGTCGCGAGCAATATGACCAGGAAGTCCACCCATGCGCGGAAGATGAAAGCGATCGTCAGCACCGCAACCGAAATGACGACCTTATAGGCAACCGAGAAGTCGAGCAGGATCGCGTACTTCATTCCCGATAGTGCGACCTTGATCTTGCGTAGCGGATGATAACCGTCGCCGGTTCCTGAAAATTTATTTCGCATCGATGGTGTTCCGTGTCCAGTAAATGGCCAGCGTCCACAACGTCGCCCCCGCGATGCCGGCCATAATGTCCGAGGGATAGTGCACCTGCAGATAGAGCCGGGAGGCGGCGACGATAGCGGCTGACGTAACGGCGACGGGCCAGAACCACGGGCGCCGTACAGTCAGCGCAAGCGCCAGAAAGAAAGCAGTCGCCTGCAAGGCATGCAGGCTTGGGTAAGAGGTGTCCATGGGTAGCGCAGACAGCCAGGTATGCAAATCCGGACGCGGGCGGTCGATCCACCATTTTGCGATACGACCGATCACAGCTACGCCGCCTAATCCGCCTAACAGCAACCATGCGTTTTTTTGCTGCCCCGTTTTTTTGAGGCGCCATGCAATAAAGGCGGCGAGGGGAGCTAGCACCAGCAAAGAGCCGAACCAGGTGACGATCAGCATGAGGCGGTCGAGAACGTTGTTACGATGCAGGAAAAACCAGTCCAGGATGGATGCGTCCCAAGCTGGATGTCCCTGAGGAGCCGTCAGGCGAAAAAGCAGTAGCAGGGTGATGGCTGTCCCCGCAAGCAGAAGGAAACGGCGAGTCTTTGTCATCCGAAGATGCCGCTCACACTCGCCGTATGGCTCAATGCCGGTGAGGGCAGGGGTTCTTGGTGCAGTCCGCGTAGATGTATAGCGAGTGGTCGTGAATGGTGAAGCCGCGATCGTTTGCCGCCTTCTTCTGGCGATTCTCGATTTCTTCGTCGTAGAACTCTTCGACACGGCCGCATTGCATGCACACGATGTGGTCGTGATGGCCTTCCTGTTTGAGTTCGAATACCGACTTGCCGCCTTCGAAGTGGTGGCGCATGAGCAGGCCAGCCTGCTCGAACTGCGTCAGAACCCGGTAGACGGTCGCGAGGCCCACGTCTTCGCCGCTGCTCAGCAGCATCTTGTAGACGTCTTCAGCCGAAAGGTGGCGTTGTTCGCTCGATTCGAAAAGGCTCAACACTTTGAGTCGGGGGAGCGTTGCCTTGAGGCCGGCATTCTTGAGGTCTTGAGGTTCTTTCATGGTTGTCGGCAGGAATCGGTGTCGTGGTATATTAACGCCATTTTCCGCCAAAGTCATAATGATGCGTAAAGCACTTCTACTCATGGCGGCGTTTTTTTGCGCCGCGTGCTCCAACTACTCGGCGAATCTGCCGTCCATCAAGCCCTACAAGATGGATATCCAGCAAGGCAACTACGTCACCTCCAAGATGATGATGCAGTTGCGTCCAGGCATGACCAAGTCGCAGGTCCGCTTCATCATGGGCACGCCGCTCATCGCCGACAGCTTTCATGCCGATCGCTGGGATTACCTGTATCGCATGGTCAAGGGCGGCAAGCTCATCGAGCAGCGCCATGTGATCATGGAGTTCGAGAACGACCGGCTCAAGCGCGTGCGCGGCGACGTGATTCCGGCTGCCTCTGGCGATGCGGCCCCGGCCGAAACAACCGACAAGATGCAGCCCAAGTCGATCACGCCTAACAAGCCGAAGGAAAAAGGTCTGCTCGACAAGCTGAAATTCTGGAAGGACGATGAAGAAGAGTCGGACAAGCCCTTTACACCCGAACCTTCCAAGGAACCTCTGAAAGCGCCTGCGCCGGTAGTCGATCCTGCCAGGGCCGAGCCGAAAGCCGAGCAGGCGGCGCCGCTGAAGCAAGAGGCGCAGCCTGCTCCAGTCGAGGAGGAGAAGCCGGCAGCACCTGCCGCTTCCGAACCCGCAAAGCCGGTCGTGGAACAGCCGAAGCCGGCACCCAAGCCAGTCGAAACCGCTCCTGCCAAGACGGAACCGGTCAAGTCCGAACCTGCCAAGAGCGAGCCGGCGCAACCCACTAAACCGGCGACTGTTCCGGCAGACGAGTTGCCGCCTGAGGATGATCCGGGCTATTTCGAGCGCATGCTGGAAAAAATCGGCTTCTGATCCAACAACGGCCAGCGTGAGCTGGCCGAATACTTTAGATATATGTATCCATGCCCGTTCCGGCATGAAGAAGGGAATCATTCGATGTTGAATGTTGTGATTGCAGGCAGTTCTGGCCGTATGGGCCACGCCCTGCTCGAGGCCACGCTGGCCGACGCTGACCTCAAGCTGCACGCGGCTCTGGATCGCGACGGAAGCCCGCATCTTGGGCGCGATGCCGGCGAATTATTCGGTCCGGCGTGCGGCGTAAAGGTGACGGCCGATATCGCGGCGGCCCTGCAAGGCGCACACGTGCTTGTCGACTTCACCCGTCCCGAAGCCAGCATGGAATATCTCGCTGCCTGCCGCAAAGCGGGTGTAGGCATGGTGATCGGCACGACCGGTTTCAGCCCCGAACAGAAACAGGCGATTGCCGATGCAGCAAAGGAAATCCCGGTGGTGTTCGCGCCCAATATGAGCGTAGGCGTGAATCTGCTGATCAACCTGGTTCAGGCGGCGGCCAAGGTTCTGGCCGAAGGCTACGATATCGAAATCATCGAGGCGCACCATCGTCACAAGGTGGACGCACCTTCTGGTACCGCGCTACGCCTGGGCGAAGCGGCTGCTGCTGCACTGGGCCGCAATCTGGCCGAGTGCGCCGTATACGGGCGCGAAGGCGTGACGGGCGAGCGCGATCCCTCCACCATCGGCTTTGCCACGGTGCGCGGCGGTGACGTTGTCGGCGACCATACCGTGTTGTTCGCGGGTATCGGGGAACGTGTCGAGCTGACCCACAAGGCTTCCAGCCGAGCAACCTTCGCGCTGGGCGCGCTGCGTGCTGCCAAGTTCATGAAGGACAAGAAGAGCGGCTTGTTCGACATGCGCGACGTACTGGGATTGATCTAGCCTGCATGCATTTAAACAAATGCGCCGCGCAAGCGGCGTTTTTCGTTTCAGGACCTGACGCATTGGCAGCACAACTGACGTAGCGGTTTGCCGTACGCCCTTCACTTTGCCGTTTTCCGGGTTTTGTCTGCGACGCGTAAATAATCGGGGCTTGTCGTCGAGACTCAAAGGTTCGCGTTGATGCTCAAGCCGTTTTAGGCTATAATTCAACGAATTCGAAGCGGGGACGGCGTAAGCCAGCCCCGCTTTGCACATCCGCTATCTCAAGCGACAAACCGTATAGAACACAAGGGGTTAGACCGTGCCGCAAAATACGCCAGCCATACTCGTACTTGCAGACGGAACCGTTTTTCGTGGCATTGCCATCGGGGCAACGGGCGCGACGGTCGGCGAAGTGGTATTCAACACTTCGATGACCGGCTATCAGGAAATTCTCACCGATCCATCCTACACCAAGCAGATCGTCACCCTGACGTATCCGCACGTCGGCAACTACGGTATCAATACCGAAGACGTCGAATCCAGCAAGGTTTACGCTGCAGGCCTCGTGATCCGCGACCTGCCCATCATTGCCAGCAGCTGGCGCAGCCAGGAGTCGCTCGGCGACTATCTCAAGCGCAGCAACGTGGTCGCGATCGCCGATATCGACACGCGCAAGCTGACCCGCATCCTGCGCGAAAAAGGCGCGCAAGCCGGCTGCATCATGGCGGGCGATGTGGACGAGGCCAAAGCGCTGCAACTGGCGCGCGAATTCCCTGGTCTCGCCGGCATGGATCTCGCCAAGGTCGTGTCCGCTGATCAGCCCTACCAATGGACCGAGGGCGAATGGGCGCTGGGCAAGGGCTATGTCCCGGCCGACAAGCCCAAGTACAAAGTCGTCGCATTCGACTACGGCATCAAGCGCAACATCCTGCGCATGCTGGCCGAACGCGGCTGCGAAGTGACCGTGCTGCCTGCTCAGGCGACGGCCGAAGAAGCATTGGCGCTCAACCCGGACGGCGTGTTCCTGTCCAACGGCCCCGGCGATCCCGAGCCGTGCGACTACGCGATCGAAGCCATCGGCAAGATCGTGGACAAGGGGGTGCCCACCTACGGTATCTGTCTTGGCCATCAATTGCTGGCGCTCGCGAGCGGCGCCAAGACCATCAAGATGAAGTTCGGCCACCATGGCGCGAACCATCCGGTGCAGGACAAGGACGATCAGCGCGTGTTCATCACCAGCCAGAACCACGGCTTCGCGGTCGATCCGGACTCGTTGCCGGCCAATTTGCGCGCGACGCACGTATCCTTGTTCGACGGCAGCCTGCAAGGCATTGCCCGCACCGACAAACCGGCTTTCAGCTTCCAGGGGCACCCGGAAGCGAGCCCCGGCCCCTGTGAAATGAGTTATTTGTTCGACCGCTTCATCAAGATGATGGAGGAACGCCGTTAAGCGTTGAAGATCGGCCGGTGCAAAACCGGCCGTTTCACAATCAGCGACTACCAGCTAGCGACTACCCTTATGGCAAAACGTACAGACATTAAAAGCATCCTTATCATCGGCGCAGGCCCCATCGTCATCGGACAGGCCTGTGAATTCGACTATTCCGGCGCCCAGGCCTGCAAGGCTCTCAAGGAAGAAGGTTACCGCGTCATTCTGGTCAACTCCAACCCGGCCACCATCATGACCGACCCGGAAATGGCGGATGCGACCTACATCGAGCCGGTGACCTGGCAGATGGTGGAAAAGATCATCGCGATCGAGCGTCCGGACGCGTTGCTGCCGACCATGGGCGGACAGACCGCGCTCAACTGCGCGCTCGATCTGGATCGCCATGGCGTGCTGGAAAAGTACAACGTCGAGCTCATCGGCGCGACCAAGGAAGCGATCGACAAGGCCGAGGACCGCGAGAAGTTCAAGGTTGCGATGACCAAGATCGGCCTGGGTTCCGCCCGTTCCGCAGTGGCGCATAGCCTGGAAGAGGCACTGCAGGTGCAGTCCGTAATCGGCTATCCGGCGATTATCCGCCCGTCCTTCACCATGGGCGGTTCCGGCGGCGGCATCGCCTACAACCGCGAGGAATTCCTCGCGATCTGCGAGCGCGGCCTGGAAGCCTCGCCCACCAGCGAGTTGCTGATCGAAGAATCGCTGCTCGGCTGGAAAGAATACGAGATGGAGGTGGTGCGCGACCGCAAGGACAACTGCATCATCATCTGTTCCATTGAAAATCTGGACCCGATGGGCGTGCATACCGGCGACTCCATTACCGTCGCCCCGGCGCAGACGCTGACGGACAAGGAATACCAGATCATGCGCGACGCCTCGCTGGCAGTGCTGCGCGAGATCGGCGTGGATACCGGCGGTTCCAACGTGCAGTTCGCGATCAACCCGCAAGACGGCCGCATGATCGTCATCGAGATGAACCCGCGCGTGTCGCGTTCCTCCGCGCTGGCTTCCAAGGCGACCGGCTTCCCGATCGCCAAGGTCGCGGCCAAGCTCGCGGTGGGTTACACGCTGGACGAACTCAAGAACGACATTACCGGCGGCCAGACCCCGGCTTCGTTCGAGCCTTCCATCGACTACGTGGTCACCAAGATTCCGCGTTTCGCGTTCGAGAAATTCCCGCAAGCTGACTCGCGCCTGACTACCCAGATGAAGTCGGTGGGCGAAGTGATGGCGATGGGCCGCACCTTCCAGGAGTCCTTCCAGAAGGCCCTGCGTGGTCTCGAAGTGGGCGTGGACGGTCTCGATGAAAAGACCGCCGATATGGATCGTATCGTGACCGAGCTCGGCGAGCCTGGTCCGGAACGCATCTGGTATGTGGGTGATGCTTTCCGCGCCGGCATGAGCGTGGATGAAGTGCACGACCACTCCAAGATTGATCCATGGTTCCTGGTGCAGATCGAGGACATTATCAAGCGTGAGCAGGCGCTCAAGGGCAAGTCGATGGCCGACCTCGACCGCGATGCGCTGTTCCAGCTCAAGCGCCGCGGGTTCTCGGACCGCCGCCTTGCACGCCTGTTGGGTACCGACCAGCATGCGGTGCGTGCCTACCGTCATGCACTCAATGTGCGCCCGGTGTACAAGCGCGTCGATACCTGTGCAGCCGAGTTCGCGACCAACACTGCCTACATGTATTCCACCTACGAGGAAGAGTGCGAGGCGCAGCCGACCAACAAGCGCAAGATCATGGTTCTGGGCGGCGGTCCCAACCGCATCGGCCAGGGCATCGAATTCGACTATTGCTGTGTGCATGCCGCATTCGCGATGCGCGAGGACGGCTATGAGACCATCATGGTCAACTGCAACCCGGAAACCGTGTCTACCGACTACGACACTTCCGATCGCCTCTACTTCGAGCCGTTGACGCTGGAAGACGTGCTGGAAATCGTCGCGCTGGAAAAGCCGGAAGGCGTGATCGTGCAGTACGGCGGCCAGACTCCGCTCAAGCTCGCGCGCGACCTGGAAAAAGCCGGCGTGCCCATTATCGGTACCAGCCCGGACGCAATCGACCGCGCGGAAGACCGCGAGCGCTTCCAGCAGATGCTGCACGAGCTCGGTCTCAAGCAGCCGCCCAACCGCACCGCGCGTACCGAAGAGGAAGCGCTGCGCTGCGCCACCGAAATCGGCTACCCGCTGGTGGTCCGTCCGTCCTACGTGCTCGGTGGACGCGCGATGGAAATCGTGCAGGAGCAGGCCCAGCTCGAACGCTACATGCGAGAAGCGGTCAAGGTTTCCAACGACAGCCCGGTGCTGCTCGACCGCTTCCTCAACGACGCCAAGGAAGTCGACGTGGATGCGCTGTCCGACGGCGCTGAAGTCGTTATCGGCGGCATCATGGAACACGTGGAGCAAGCCGGCGTGCACTCCGGCGACTCCGCCTGTTCGCTGCCGCCGTATAGCCTGTCCAACGAATTGCAGGACGAGCTGCGTCGCCAGACCGTGATGATGGCGAAGGCGCTTGGTGTGGTCGGCCTCATGAACGTGCAATTCGCGATCCAGGGCGATACCGTATACGTGCTGGAAGTAAACCCGCGTGCTTCGCGTACTGTGCCGTTCGTGTCCAAGGCCTGTGGCCTGCAGCTTGCCAAGATCGCCGCACGCTGCATGGCGGGCAAGAGCCTCAAGGACCAAGGCGTGACGCACGAGGTGGTGCCGCCGTATTACTCCGTCAAGGAAGCGGTATTCCCGTTCATCAAGTTCCCGGGCGTGGATACCATCCTCGGGCCGGAAATGAAGTCCACCGGCGAAGTGATGGGCGTCGGCCAGACGTTTGCAGAAGCCTTCGTGAAGTCCCAACTCGGCGCTGGCACCAAGCTGCCGTCTGGCGGCAAGGCGTTCATCAGCGTGCGTCGCGAGGATCGCGAGAGAGTGGTCGAAATCGCCAAGGATCTGGCCGACCTCGGTTTCCAGTTGGTCGCTACGCGCGGTACTGCGGCTGCGTTGCAAGCCTCGGGCCTCGATGTCACCCCGGTCAACAAGGTGACCGAGGGCCGTCCGCACATCGTCGACATGATCAAGAACGGCGAGATCAGCTTCATCGTCAACGTGGTCGAGGACAAGCGCGCAATGCAGGATTCCTACGCGATCCGCCGCAACGCGTTGCAGCAGAAGGTGACGTACTACACGACGCTGGCCGGCGCCAAGGCGGCCTGCATCGGCATGGCACACATGAAGGAACTGGAAGTACAATCGCTTCAGGTCTTGCATCGCCAGCTGAGTAAGTAATACCATACGAGCTACTTCAAAAACCACCCCGGCTTCAAACCCGGCGTGGTTTTTCATTTTTGGTAAGGAAAACTAAATGCAAAAGATTCCGTTGACGGTTCGCGGAGCCGAACTGTTGAAGGCCGAGCTGCAGCACCTGCGCAGCGTGGAACGCCCGAAAGTGATCGCAGATATCGCGGAGGCGCGTTCGCATGGCGATCTGTCCGAAAACGCCGAGTACGATGCCGCCAAGGAGCGTCAGAGCTTCATCGAAGGGCGTATCGCCGAAGTGGAGGCCAAGTTGGCCAACGCTCAGATCATTGACCCGACCACGCTGGATGCGGATGGCCGCTGCGTGTTCGGCGCCACTGTGGAACTGGAAGACCAGGACAACGGCGACAGCGTGACCTATCAGATCGTGGGCGACGACGAAGCCGACATCAAGGCAGGCAAGATTTCCGTGAGCTCGCCGATCGCGCGTGCACTCATCGGCAAGTATGCAGGCGACGTGGCCGAAGTGATGGCCCCGGGTGGCCTGCGCGCCTACGAAGTGCTGGAAGTGCGTTACCAGTAATCCGATGAAAATCTCGTTCTCGGATAGTATTGCCCTGATCCTTATGACCGCTTGGGTTGGCGGTCTGTGGGCCATCGGCTATCTGGCCGCGCCTGCGCTATTTTATACTCTGGGCGAGAATCGCCAGCTGGCCGGGAACCTGGCCGGGGTAATGTTCACCTGGGTCGCGTATCTGGGACTGCTCAGTGGCGTCTATCTGCTCGCGCATCGTGTTGCCAAGTTTGGCCTCAACGCTTTCAAGCAGGCGTTCTTCTGGGCGGCTTTCGTGATGCTCGCGCTTACGCTGTTCGGCCATTTCGGCATTCAGCCTATCATCGCCTCGCTCAAGGCGCAGGCGATGCCGGCCGACGTGATGCACAGCATGTTCCGCGACCGGTTTGCGACCTGGCATGGCGTGGCAAGCATCGCCTATCTGGTGGAAAGCCTGCTCGGGCTGGTGCTGATTTTCAAAGCCCGCAGCTAAGCGGGTTGCGAAGCAAGGAGTACGAAATGCAGGCGGAAACGCCTGCATTTGTCATTTGGGAAGTGCGATTTTCGGTGTTTCGGCGGGGCGGTAGACGATCAGCTGCTTGCCGATATGATGGATAGGAGCGGCGTCCAACTGCTCGCAGATAGCTTCCAGCATCTGCTTGCGTTGTTCGCGGTCGTCGCCGAATACCTTGATCTTGATCAGCTCGTGCGCCTTGAGGCTGATGTCGATCTCGCGCATCACCTGTTCGGACAGGCCATTGTTGCCGATCATGACGACCGGGTTGAGGTTGTGGCCAAGTGCGCGCAAGTGGCTGGTTTGTTTGGAATTCAATTTGAGCATAGCAGGCAATTTTAACAGATGAAGCGTACCCGAACCAGCAAAGCCTGGATGCAGGAGCATGTCAGCGACGAATTCGTGAAGCGCGCGCAGAAGGAGGGCTATCGTGCCCGCGCCGCCTACAAGCTCATGGAAATCGACGACAAGGACAGGCTCATCAAGCCAGGCATGGTGGTGGTCGACCTCGGTTCTGCCCCCGGCAGCTGGTCGCAGGTCGCGATTCAGCGTCTCAAGGGCAACGGCAAGGTGTTTGCGCTCGATATTCTCGAAATGCAGCCGGTTCCGGGCGTGGATTTCCTGCAAGGCGATTTTCGCGAAGAGAGCGTGCTCAGGCAGTTTGAAGAAAAACTCGAAGGCCGTCAGGTGGACCTTGTAATTTCCGATATGGCCCCCAATATGAGTGGCATCAACGTGATGGATCAGGCGCGCGTGGCGCACCTCGTTGAGCTGGCACTGGAGTTCGCACGCGATTGGCTGAAACCGGGTGGCAATCTGCTGGTCAAAGTTTTCGCGGGTAGCGGCTACGACGACAACTTGAAAGCGATGCGTGAGATTTTCGAGCAGGTGGCGGTCCGGAAACCCAAGGCATCGCGCGATCGCAGCAGCGAAACTTTTCTGCTAGGCCTGAAAAAACGCTGATCGCGCCGGGGGTGTTTCAAAGTGTAATTTTTGAACCGGCCTCTCAAATACGTTTAGAATGGATTCTGCTTTTCCCATATTTCAAGGAACGGGACATTGAACAATATCGTTAAGAACATCGCCATCTGGTTGATTGTGGCTTTGGTATTGATGACGGTTTTCAACCAGTTCGGCATCAAGAAGGCCGACGAGACGCAGGTTGTCTATTCGCAATTCATCCAGGAGGTGAAGGATGGACGCATTGCCAAGGTCACCATCGACGGGCGCGTGCTGCGCGGAGTCACCAATGACGGCAAGCGTTTCAATACCTATGCGCCTTCCGACCCGTGGCTCGTGTCCGATTTGTTGAAAAACAATGTCGTGGTCGAGGCCAAGCCGGATGAAGAGCCGTCGCTGCTCATGAATATTTTCGTGTCCTGGTTCCCGATGCTGCTGCTGATCGCGGTGTGGGTGTTCTTCATGCGCCAGATGCAGGGCGGAGGCCGCGGCGGTGCGTTCTCCTTCGGCAAGAGCCGTGCGCGCATGCTGGACGAGAACAACAACCAGGTAACTTTTGCCGATGTCGCCGGCTGCGACGAAGCCAAGGAAGAAGTTGGCGAACTGGTCGAATTCCTGCGCGACCCCTCCAAGTTCCAGAAGCTGGGCGGACGTATCCCGCGCGGCGTGCTCATGGTAGGTAACCCGGGTACCGGCAAAACGCTGCTCGCCAAGGCGATTGCAGGCGAAGCCAAGGTGCCTTTCTTCAGCATTTCCGGTTCGGATTTCGTTGAAATGTTCGTCGGTGTGGGCGCGGCGCGCGTGCGCGATATGTTCGAGCAGGCGAAGAAGAGTGCGCCTTGCATCATCTTTATCGACGAAATCGACGCGGTCGGCCGCCAGCGCGGCGCCGGTCTAGGCGGCGGCAACGACGAGCGTGAACAGACGCTGAACCAGTTGCTGGTCGAGATGGACGGTTTCGAGGGTACTGCTGGCGTGATCGTCATCGCCGCGACCAACCGTCCGGACGTGCTGGATCCGGCGCTGCTGCGCCCAGGTCGTTTCGACCGTCAAGTGGTGGTGCCGCTGCCGGATATCCGTGGCCGCGAGCAAATCCTCATGGTGCACATGCGCAAGGTGCCGATCGCTCCGGACGTGAAAGCCGACATCATTGCTCGCGGCACTCCCGGTTTCTCCGGTGCCGATCTCGCTAACCTGGTCAACGAGGCTGCATTGTTTGCCGCCCGCGGCAACAAGCGCCTGGTCGATATGGAAGACTTCGAGCGCGCCAAGGACAAGATCATGATGGGCGCCGAGCGCCGCAGCATGGTCATGAGCGAGGACGAAAAGCGCAATACCGCTTACCACGAGTCCGGTCACGCGGTGGTCGCCAAGCTGCTGCCC
Source organism: uncultured Methylobacillus sp. (assembly GCA_946478865.1). The sequence continues at coordinate 18,688 of CAMLDO010000020.1, read as the reverse complement.
AAGTCCGACCCGGTACACAAGGTCACCATCATCCCGCGCGGCCGTGCGCTGGGCGTGACCATGCAGCTGCCGGAGGAAGATCGCTACGCCTACGATCGCGAGTTCCTCATGAATCGAATTGCGATCATGTTCGGCGGCCGTATCGCGGAAGAGGTGTTCATGAATCAGATGACCACCGGCGCCAGCAACGACTTCGAACGCGCGACGCAACTGGCACGCGATATGGTGACGCGCTACGGCATGTCTGATGCGCTTGGTCCGATGGTTTACGGCGAGAACGAGGGTGAAGTGTTCCTCGGTCGCTCAGTGACCACGCACAAGAACCTGTCCGAGGAAACGATGCGCAAGGTGGATACGGAAATCCGCCGCATCATCGACGAGCAGTACGCGCTCGCACGCAAGCTGCTGGAGGACAACCGCGACAAGGTGGAGGCGATGACTGCCGCGCTGCTCGAATGGGAAACCATAGACTCCGAGCAGATCGACGACATCATGGCCGGCCGCCCACCGCGTCCGCCCAAGCCGAGCCAGAGCTCGCCCACGGCGCCGCGCGATAGCGGAGGCCCTTCCGCCGCTGCTCCAACGACCCGTCCGGCACAGGAAGCGTAATCCCTTAACCTTAACATCAGGCGTGGGCCAACCCCACGCCTTTTTTATTGATGAAACTGACTTGCGGAAGCTATGAACTCGACCTCACGCGTCCGCGCGTGATGGGTATCGTCAACGTCACGCCGGACTCGTTCTCCGACGGTGGCAAGTTCGCGATTGCCGAAACCGCCGTGCAGCACGGTATGGAACTGGTGGGACAGGGCGCGGACATCCTTGATATCGGCGGTGAATCCACTCGCCCCGGCGCGACGCCAGTACCGCTCGAGGAAGAGCTGCGCCGTGTCATTCCCGTGGTCGAGGCGCTCGCGGCCAAGGCGCGCGTGCCGATCTCCGTCGATACCTACAAGCCGGAAGTGATGAAAGCCGCGATTGCGGCGGGCGCCTCCATCATCAACGACGTGTTCGCGCTCACGGAGCCAGGTGCGCTGGACGCGGTCGCGGACAGCAAGGTTGGCATCTGCCTCATGCACAGCCAGGGTACGCCGCAGACCATGCAACTCGACCCGCACTATGATGATGTGGTGCGCGAGGTACGCGAGTTCCTGCAGGCGCGCATGCAGGCATGCGAGGCGCATGGCATTGCGCGTGACCGCATCCTGCTCGATCCCGGTTTCGGTTTCGGCAAGCGCAGCGTACACAATATCGCCTTGTTGCGCGAGTTGGGTGTGTTGGGCGAGCTCGGGCAGCCCATCCTGGTCGGCCTTTCGCGCAAATCGGTACTGGGCCAGCTGACCGGTAGCGATGTCGATGCACGCCTGCATGCGAGCCTGTCCGCCGCTGTCATTTCGGCCCTGAAAGGCGCTAGAATCGTGCGTGTCCACGACGTCAAGGCGACGGTGGACGCACTCAAGGTCGTAACAGCTGTGGAAGGTTTATGAGCAGAAAATATTTCGGTACCGACGGTGTGCGTGGCCGTGTCGGTGTAGCTCCGATTACCCCTGATTTCGTGATGCGTCTCGGTTATGCCGCAGGTCGTGTACTTGCCGGCATCGACACTCATGCCGGCAAGGGTACACATCCAACGGTATTGATCGGCAAGGACACGCGCATTTCCGGCTATATGCTGGAAGCTGCATTGGAAGCGGGCCTTTCAGCCGCAGGCGTGGACGTGCTGCTGACCGGCCCGATGCCGACTCCCGCAGTGGCCTACCTCACGCGTGCGCTGCGTGCACAGGTCGGCATCGTCATTACCGCCTCGCATAACCCGTTCGAAGATAACGGCATCAAGTTCTTCTCTGCCGAGGGCACCAAGTTGCCGGATGCGATCGAACTCGCAATCGAAGCCGAACTCGACAAGCCGATGCAGGTCATGCCTTCCGCAAAGCTTGGTAAGGCGCGCCGTATCAATGACGCTGCCGGCCGCTACATTGAATTCTGCAAGAGCACCTTCCCCAACGCGCTCGACCTGCGCGGACTGAAGATCGTGCTCGATTGCGCGCACGGTGCCACTTATCACGTGGCACCGCCGGTGTTTCATGAACTTGGCGCGGAAGTCGTTACCATAGGCGTACAGCCGGATGGCCTCAACATCAACCACGAGTGCGGCTCCACGCATACCGATGCGCTGCGCAAGGCGGTGGTCGAGCATGGCGCCGACCTCGGTATCGCCTTTGACGGCGATGGCGATCGCGTGCTGATGACGGATGCCAGCGGCAAGTTGCTGGACGGCGACCAACTGCTGTACATCATCGCCATGCACCGCAAGCAGCGCGGCAAGCTGGGGGGCGGCGTTGTCGGCACGCTCATGACCAACCTTGCGCTGGAACATGCGCTGGCCAAGGCCGACATCCCGTTCGCGCGTGCCAAGGTGGGTGACCGCTACGTACTGGAATTGCTGAGCCAGAACGACTGGCAGATCGGCGGCGAGAATTCGGGTCATATCCTGGCCTTGGACAAGCACAGCAGCGGCGACGGCATCATTGCTGCGCTGCAGGTACTGTATGCAATGCGTGCAGGCGGCAAGTCGCTGGCCGAACTCGGCGCCGGGCTGGAGCTTTATCCGCAGGTGCTGGTCAACGTGACCGTCAAGCAGCGCATCGATCTTGATGGCAATGCGGCGATCCGCAACGCGGTAAGCGCCGCCGAGAGCGAGCTCAACGGCAGCGGTCGCGTGCTGCTGCGCGCTTCCGGGACCGAGCCCAAGGTGCGCGTCATGGTCGAAGGGCAGAATCGCGCGCAGGTGGAAGTGCTGGCGCAGCGCATTGCAGATGTCGTGCGTGATGCTGCCACTGCTGCTGTGTAACACGCTCTTCTTTGATTCGAAATCAATTTTTAATATTCCCATGGGATGCTCACGCCCATGGGAATCACGCCTGATACCGCAATAGCGGCTCTCGTCCGGGGTAAGTTCCAGCTCAGTCTGGTTACCGAAACCTGGCCTCCGGAAATCAACGGCGTCGCGATGACGCTGTCACGCCTTTCCGAAAAACTGGCCGAGCGGCACTGGCAGGTCCACGTGATCCGCCCGCGTCAGAACGGCGAGCAGCCTGCTGCTGAATCCTCCCCGTTGTCGCACCTGCTGGTGCCGGGACTGCCTATCCCGGGCTATGCCGGCTTGCGTTTCGGCCTGCCGGTCACGGGGATGCTCGAACGCGCCTGGACGGAGCGCCGGCCGGACGTGGTGCATATCGCCACCGAGGGCCCGCTCGGCTGGGCTGCGCTCAAGGTGGCGCGGCGCATGCTGATCCCGGTGACGACCACCTTCCATACCAATTTCCATCGCTATTGCCGCCATTACCGCATGGGCTGGTTGCGTGGCGTGGTTACGCGGCATCTGCGTACTCTGCACAACCAGTCGGCCGTGACCATGGTGCCAGATGCGACCTTGCGCCAGACTTTGCAGCAGGAAGGCTATCGCAATGTCGTCGTGCTCGGGCGCGGCGTGGATGCGGGCCTGTTCGATCCGGCGCGCCGCAGCAAGTCCATACGCGCGCTCTGGGGCGTACGGGAAAACGATGTAGTTGCGCTGCACGTCGGGCGCATGGCTCCGGAAAAGAATCTGGATGTCGTAGTACAGGCATTCGAACAGCTCAAGCGGCGCCAGCCCAATGCTCGCATGGTGTGGGTAGGCGAGGGGCCGCTCTACGCGAAAATGCAGCGGCGCTATCCGGATCATGTGTTTTCCGGTTCGCGGCGCGGCATCGACCTCGCCGAGCATTACGCTTCCGCGGACGTCTTTCTTTTCCCCAGCCTCACCGAGACCTACGGCAACGTTGTGCCCGAGGCGATGGCGAGCGGACTGGCCGTGGTCGCGTACGACTATGCGGCGGCGGCCATGCATATCGAGCACAAGCAGAACGGGCTGCTGGCTTCGTTCGGCGATACGGAGAGTTTCCTGCGTCGCGTATCCGGGCTTGCCAGTGACCTCAATCAGGTGCGCCGTCTCGGAGCGGCGGCACGGGAAACCGTGATGCGCCAGAGCTGGGAGGATGTGAGCGGGGTTTTTGAACACTACCTGCATCAGGCGATGCAAGGAGGCCGAAATGAATAGGGTGCATTTTTATCTTCATCGCATGCACGCGTTCGATACGTCGCTGTGCGTGAGTCTCAACCGAACCAGCCGCCATCGCTGGGTGCGGCTGTTCTTCAAACTCGTCAGCCGGCTTGGCGACGGGGTGTTCTGGTATACGGTCATGCTGGGTATCGTGCTGGCCGATCCGATCGAAGGCTGGCTCCCCGCCCTGCACATGGCGCTTGCGGGGCTGACCGGCACCCTGATCTACAAATGGCTCAAGGGCAAGACCTTGCGTCCGCGCCCCTACCAGGTTCATCAGGCCATTCGGCTTGCTGGAGCGCCGCTCGATCAGTTCAGCTTTCCTTCGGGGCATACCCTGCACGCGGTCGTGTTCTGCAGCGTGGGGCTCGCTTATTTCCCGATGCTGGCGTGGCTGCTGGTACCGTTCACCTTGCTGGTGGCGTTGTCACGGCTGGTGCTGGGCTTGCATTACCCGAGCGACGTGTTGGCAGGTGCCGCGATTGGCGCCTCCATCGCGGCAGTATCTTTCCTCGTGATCTGAACGCTGCCGGCCAGACGGTCGGGGGCGAGCGAGAACAAGCCGATAGGCGCCGGGTGGCGCGTTTCCAGTTGCGTTAGCGTGATTTCCCGCAGTTCGCTCAGCAGATCCGAAGGATGTTGCGGATCGGGCTCCCACACCGGATGGCTGCCGTCGAGCACCGTCTCGATCTTTTCCAGTACAGATTGCGTTTGCGATACGTAATAGACGAAATGGCGGAACACGCGCCGATCCAGGGTGCGGAATACGCGGTAAAGCAGATGCGGCAGCCGTGCACCGCGCAGCAGACGGTCAGCGTTGGCCAGCCTGCGCAGTGCCTGTTCGGCACGTTGCGGCGTGCAGCGGAAACGCCGCGCCATCATGGGGGCAAGTATCTCTCGCTGCGAGACGAGCAACTGATGGGGGGCTACTGTCGTGATCGCCGAGATATGCGCATCGACGGCCCATTCGCTGGTGACATGGGTGAACAGGGTCTTGTCGAACCACATCGCCTCGTGTGCGGGCACAAAGTGGTTATGGGCGACGACGTCCACCAGCAGGTGACTCGCGTAGCCAAGCGCGGCTGCGGTTTCCTCGTCGCTGCGGGCGCCGTGCAGCAATGCGCGGATATGCTCCCAGCGGTGCGTGTCGCGGAAGGCGGGGGAAACCAGCGCAAGGTCGGGCAGGCACGCACCGGCCATGACCAGTTCCGGGAAACGCTGCACCGCGCGGCGCAGGTTGGGGTCGGCCAGCGGCAGCGCCCACAGCAGCCACTGTGCAAAGTAGACGTGAGTCAGCAGCCCCCACGCACAGGCGTCGGTACTTTGCAGCAGGAGCGGAGGCAGCCACAGCAGGCAATAACGACGGAGTTTCATGGCGGGCACTGTGCCGTGCCGCAATGAAAGCCTCGTGACAGGTGGGTGATGTTATCGTGACAGACAACGATTTATTCGAAGACCGCCGGGAGGCGCTGCTATACTCCAGCCAGACAAAAAACAGGAAAGAGCATATGGAAAGTCCGTTCAAGGGGAAAACCGGCCTGCGCCGTCTCATCAATGCTTTCGGCTATTCCATGGCCGGCCTCAAGGCGGCTTACCAGAACGAGGATGCCTTTCGCCAGGAAGTGCTGCTCGCCATCGTACTCATCCCGCTCGCGCTGTTCATCGAGCACGATGCAATCGGACGCGCGCTCATGATCGGCAGCGTGCTGCTCGTGATGATAGTGGAACTGCTCAATTCAGCGGTCGAGGCCACAGTGGACCGCGTATCGCTGGAAAAGCACAATCTCGCCAAGCGGGCCAAGGACATCGGCAGCGCGGCGGTCTTCATGAGCCTGCTCAATCTCGCTATCGTTTGGAGTTTGGTACTGCTGAATTAAGGCCTTCCCGCGCAAACACCATTAGTCGCGGCATGGGCTGGGGCATACAGGGTAAAATCCGGAGTGTTTCCAACCTCTCCGGATATCCGAGTTGACCTCTGGCGATACCATTCCTGATCCCAACGAAGTCCTGTGCTTTTGCAGCGGCACCAAACGCTGCGAGATCGAAAAACTGTTCCGTCAGGGATTCGATTTGCAGGCGATTTCGCGCAAAACCGGCGCGCTCTCGGGATGCGGCGGCTGCGAGTGGGATATCGAGCAGTTTCTCAAGGAACTGGCGGACCAGCAGGGCGATAGCGCTAGCCCGGGGAAGTGAGGTCTGCCGTGAGGCGGGCGATTTCTGCCTCTTCGTCCGCGCGTACCACCAGAACCGGGCGGGAGCCCGGTGCGGATATCCGTTCCCGATGCGCTTCGTTCGCCTCCCCATCCAGTACGAATCCCAGAAACCCTAGCGGCTCGCACACCAACGTGCGTACGAGAGCCGCATGCTCTCCTATGCCGCCGGTGAAAACCAGCCCATCCAGCCCGCCTGCCTTGGCGGCATAAGCACCGATGCAGGCGCGGATCTGGCGCGCGAAATATTCCACGGCAAAGCGCGCCTGCGGCCTCGTACTTTTCAGCAGCACAGACATTTCACTGTCCTCACCGCCTGAAAGCGCCCATAACCCCATGCGGTGATACACCGTATCGGCCAGCGCATCCGGGTCCATGCGTTTGGCGAGTTCCAGCATCACGCCGGGATCGAGATCGCCGCTGCGCGTTCCCATCGGGATGCCTCCGGCGGGGGTGTATCCCATGCTGGTATCGACCGATTTCAGGTTTTCCAGCAGGCACAGACTCGCGCCGTTGCCGAGGTGGGCGACCACGATGCGGCCTTTTGTCTGTTCGCCCAGCAGTTGCGGGAGCTGCCGCGCAATGTGCGCATAGTTGATGCCGTGAAAGCCATAGCGCCGCATGCCGTATTCGGCAGGAATCGGCAGTCGCCAGGCGATTTCCGGCAAGGTGGCGTGGAAGGCGGTGTCGAAGCAGGCGACCTGCGGCACGTTGAAATGGCGCGCGCACAGGTCGGCGCCCAGCAGATTGCCCGGCATGTGGAGGGGAGCGAGATAGCGGATGTCTTCCAGCCGCTGGCGCTCGGCTGCATCGATGATTCGGGCCGCGTCGGTAATCTCGCCCCCATGCACGAAGCGGTGGCCGATGGCATGCGGCTGCACATCGCCCAGATCATGCATCAGCGCGGAAAAGGCCTCATCGTGGTCGTGCGGAAAGCCGTGACCGATATGCTCGTAGCGGAAGTTGCGCCGCGTGCCATCGGCCAGGAACAGACTGGCCTTAAGACTGGACGAGCCACTGTTGATCGTCAGGATGTTCAATACGGCCACGTCCAGCCATCCACTTCCGGCAGATCCACACCATGTTCCCAGGCGTAGGCCTTGCACGCCATCTGCTGGTTGCGCAGGCGTTCCTTGACGTGCGCCGCGGCCACCTTGAGGCGAGGAACGCGGTCGATCACGTCGATGGCGAGGCTGAAGCGGTCAATCTGGTTGTTGATCGCGAGTTCCAGCGGCGTGTTGATATTGCCTTTTTCCTTGTAGCCGCGCACGTGCAGGTTGGAATGATTGTGGCGGCGGTAGGCCAGGCGATGGATGAGGTAGGGGTAGCCGTGGAAATTGAAGATGATGGGCTTGTCCAGCGTGAACAGGCTGTCGAAGTCCTCATCGGTCAGGCCGTGCGGGTGCTGGTAGGCTGGCGTGAGCTTGTAGAGATCGACCACATTAACGAAGCGCAGCTTCACGTCCGGGATATGTTCGCGCAGCAGCGCGACAGCCGCGAGCGCTTCCTGCGTTGCCACATCGCCTGCCGATGCCATGACCGCATCCGGCTGCCCGCCGTCGTCGTTGCTTGCCCAGTCCCAGATGTCGATGCCCTTGGTGCAGTGGCGGATGGCTGCTTCCATGTCGAGATACTGCAGATGCTTCTGCTTGTCCGCGACGATCACGTTGATGTAATCGGTACTTTCCAGGCAGTGGTTGGCGACGCTGAGCAGGCAGTTCGCATCCGGCGGCAGATAGATGCGGGTGACGTTGGGGCTCTTGTTGACCACGACGTCGAGGAAGCCAGGATCCTGGTGGCTGAAGCCGTTGTGGTCCTGCCGCCAGACGGTGGAGGTGATGAGCAGATTGAGCGACGACACCGGCTTGCGCCAGGAAATATCGCGACAAATATCCAGCCATTTGGCGTGCTGGTTGAACATCGAGTCGATCACGTGCACGAAGGCTTCATAGGTGGAAAAGAAGCCGTGCCGCCCGGTGAGCAGATAGCCTTCCAGCCAGCCCTCCAGCGTGTGCTCGGACAGCATTTCCATGACGCGCCCGTCCGGCGAGAGCTGCCCGCCGTCCGCGTCTTCGGGCAGCAGCGCGGCCATCCAGGTTTTCTTGCTGGCCTGATACACGTCGTCCAGCTTGTTGGAGGTCGTTTCGTCCGGGCCGAACAGGCGGAAGCTATCCATGTTGGCCGCCATCACGTCGCGCAGCAGTTGCCCCAGCGGATGCGTGTTGCCTTCCATCGTTTTTCCCGCGTCCTCGAGCTTGACGGCGTAATCGCGGAAATCCGGCATGCGCAGAGGGCGGCGCAGCAATCCGCCATTGGCGTGCGGATTGGCGCTCATGCGGCGCTGGCCCTTGGGCGACAACGATTTCAGTTCAGGTCGCAGCCTGCCCTGTGCATCGAACAGCTCCTGCGGGCGATAGCTCGCGAGCCAGTCATGCAGTTGCGCAAGATGCTGCGGATTGTCCGCGACGCCGGCGAGCGGCACCTGATGCGCGCGCCAGTAGCCTTCCACCTTGTGCCCGTCGACTTCCTTGGGCCCGGTCCAGCCTTTGGGCGAGCGCAGCACGATCATCGGCCAGCGCGGGCGCGTCGCCTGGCCGCTGGCGCGCGCTTCCTGCTGGATGCGGCGAATTTCGGTCACGCAGCGTTCCATGGTTGCGGCCATCTGGCGATGCATGTCCATCGGGTTACTGCCTTCGACGAAATATGGCGTCCAGCCATAGCCTTCGAACAAGCTGGCGAGTTCCTCGTGTGAAATGCGTGAAAGCAGCGTGGGGTTGTTGATCTTGTAGCCGTTGAGATGCAGTACCGGCAGCACGGCGCCGTCGCGCACCGGATTGAGGAACTTGGTCGAGTGCCAGGCAGTGGCGAGCGGCCCCGTTTCCGCCTCGCCGTCGCCGACCACGACGGTCACTAGCAGGTCAGGGTTGTCGTAGGCGGCGCCGAAGGCGTGAGAGACGCTGTAACCCAGTTCTCCGCCTTCATGGATGGAGCCCGGCGTTTCCGGGGTGCAATGGCTGCCGATGCCGCCGGGGAAGGAAAACTCCTTGAAGAATCGCTTGAGTCCGGCCTCGCTTTCGTCTTTTTCCGGATAGATCTCGCTATAGGTGCCTTCAAGATAAACCGGCGCCAGCACGCCTGGCGCGCCATGTCCCGGGCCAGCGAGGAAAATTGCGTCAAGGTCGTATTTGACGATGAGCCGGTTCATGTGGGCATACACGAAGCTCAGGCCTGGGCTCGCTCCCCAATGGCCGAGCAGGCGCTTCTTGATGTGTTCGGGTTGCAGCGGTTCCTTGAGCAAGGGGTTGTCGTGCAAGTAGATCATGCCGGCGGCGAGATAGTTGCAGGCGCGCCACCACGCATCCAGCGAAAGCAGTTCGGTCTCGTCGATAGCGGCAAGGGGCGTAGAGGTTGTCATGTGCAAGCTTTCAAAACGTAGCGTAACCATGGGATTCGCGATACTTCTGCGGGTTCCCGGAAAAGCTCTGTCGGGAATGTTCTGGCAGAGCGCACATTCTAATAAGCCTAAAGCCAGTGTGCCAATTAATCGACATGGCTGTTGCAAATTGGTTGCGAATGATTCCGTCATATGACATTTCATCGAAATGTCATATGGTCTCACTAGCATATTCGCATCACCTCTACCTGGGAGGCCCATGAATATCCTCTTCCTGTCGGACGTCTATTTTCCCCGCATCAATGGCGTTTCCACTTCCATCCATACCTTGCGGCAGCAACTGGTCGCGCACGGGCACAAGGTTCATCTGCTCGCGCCGGATTACTACAGCCCGAGCGATGACGAATCCTGGATTACCCGGGTGCCTTCCCGCTACCTGGCATTCGACCCGGAAGACCGGTTGCTCCGCTATGGCAAGGCTCTCGCCCTGACGCAGTCGCTGCAGCATGGGGATTACGACCTCCTGCATGTGCATACGCCCTTTGCCGCGCACTATCTGGGACTCAAACTGGCACGCAGGCTCGATATCCCGTGCGTGGAGACGTACCACACGTTCTTCGAGGATTACATGCATCACTACCTGCCCATCATGCCGAAGCCGGTGCTGCGTGCATTTGCCCGCAGCCTGTCGCGGCGGCAGTGCAATGCGGTCGATGCCGTTGTCGCGCCGTCCCAGCCGATGCTGGAAGCATTGCGCGGCTACGGGGTGAAAGCCGAGGCGGAGGTGATTCCCACGGGGCTGCAGGACCACAGTTTCGTGCCCGGAGACGGGGCGGGTTTCCGACGGCGCTACAACATTCCTCCGGAGCGTCCGGTGATGCTGTATGTCGGCCGTGTCGCCCACGAAAAGAATATCGGCTTCCTGCTGCGCATGACGCTTCAGGTGAAACATGCCCGACCGGATGTATTGCTGGTCATCGCAGGCGAAGGACCGGCGATGGAGCGCCTGCGCCGGGAGTCGGACGCGCTCGGGCTACAGGACAACGTGCTGTTCATCGGCTATCTCGACCGCAAGACCCAGCTCAACGATTGTTACCGCATGGCGGATATTTTCGTATTTGCCTCGACCACCGAGACGCAGGGGCTCGTGCTGCTGGAAGCGATGGCACAAGGTACGCCGGTGGTTGCAGTAGCCGAGATGGGGACGCGCTCTATTCTCTCGGAAGGGCAAGGAGCGCATATTGCCCCGTTGGAAGAGAGCGATTTTGCGCAGAAAGTGTTGGCGCTGCTGAGCGACGCCAAGGCCCGCAAGGCGCTGGGCGAGGAAGCCTCTCGCCATGCGTTGGGCTGGTCGTCCCGCCAGATGGCGGAGCGCATGGTGGAGTTTTATGGGCGGGTGATTGCCAGCCGATAGCGGGCGATTTTCAGTAGCGGCAGGGCGGCGAGTCGCGCCGGTCGAGAAATAGCGCATTCCCTGTGGTCTTCTTGGCTTCCTTCTTCGCGAGCGAAGCGGCTGCCGCGACTTCGTGATGCGAGGCGAAATGCTCGGGATTGATCCAGACCGCGCCTATCGAAAGGCTGGAGAGCGGGTGGAATGTACGCCGCCCCTGCCGGTCCTCCGATTCGATCCCGCCCCGGATGATGTCCTCACCTTTGTAATAGGTAGCGATCGAAGCACCGAACTTGTCCAGCATCTTGAGGCAGCGCCTCTCCCAGTCCTCGCTCTGGAACAGCGCGATGAAGTCGTCGCCGCCGATGTGGCCGACGAAGTCCAGTTCCGGGTCCACCATGTCCTGCAATAGCCGGCTGGTGTGCTTGATGACCTCGTCGCCCTGGCGAAAGCCGTAAACATCGTTGTAAGGCTTGAAGTTGTCGAGGTCGAAATAACAGGCGCAGAATGCCTGCCCGTTCTGCAGCAGGCGGTCGATATGCTCGTTGATGGGCACGTTGCCGGGCAGTTGGGTCAGCGGGTTGGCATAACGCGCGGCGGCTATCTGCATCTGGGTAATTTCGCGCAGCAGGTCGTGTCCGCTGCCCATGCCGAGATAGACGCCGCGGTCGGTGACGATGAAGCCCGACGTCAGGTGATAGGGCTCCATTTCCAGGATGATGCTGCTGAGTTCGTGCAGCGTGACCGAGCTTTCGACGATGAGCGGCGAACTATCCATCATCATCGAGCATGAACGCCGTCCGAACAGTTCCTTGCTGAACTGGCGCGAGAAGCGCTCATTGACCGTATAGCGGCTGATGAGCCCGACCGGCAGGCCTTCCCTGACGACGGGGATGGAATACAGGCTGCTGTCCTGCTCGAACATCGCGCATACCTGGTCGTTGGTGGTTTCGGTCGTGACCGGAGCAACCCATTTCAGCAGGCTGGAAACGGTAGTATGCCGTTTGACATACTGGCAGGGACCGGAGCGCATCATGCCCTTGACGCCCTTGAGCGTCTCCATGACGCCGGAACGCATCTCGCATTCCGGGCGTGCCTGCGGATGGGCGAAATAGTAGCCTTGGCCGAAATCGACGCCGAGGTCGCGCACCGTCAGCAGTTCGGCATGCGTTTCTATCCCTTCGGCAATGACCCGGCAGCCTGCGTTGCGCGCGATCTCCTTGATGGAGCGCACGAATTGCAGCTTGACCGGGTCAAGGTTGATGTTCTGGATGAAGTGTTTGTCGATCTTGACGTAGTCGGGTCGCAGTTCGGACCAGAGGCGCAGGCTGGAAAAACCTTCGCCGAGGTCGTCCATCGCAATCTCGAAGCCCATTTCGCGGTAATGACGGGTCGCTTCACGCAGTACCTCGTATTCCAGCGTCGGCGAGTTTTCGGTCAATTCGATGACAACCTGCTGCGGCTGCAGGCCGGAGTCGGCAATGCAGCGCAGGGTTTCGCCGCTGCGCCAGCCTTCGAGCAGCAGGGTTTCCGGGCTGACGTTGAGGAACAGCTTGCCCGGCAGGTTGAGGCGCGCAAACGCCTCCAGCACGATGGAGCGGCTCAGGTATTCGATTTCCAGCGTCATCCCGGCTTCCCGTGCGGCCTGAAACAGCATGGCCGGAGAATGCAAGGGGCTGTCCGAAGGTCCCCGGATCAGGCCTTCGAATCCCACGATACCGGCGCTGCCCATGTGGATGATGGGCTGGAAAATGGCATTGAGCTGGCGATTGTGAAGAATGGATTCCAGGCGTTCGGTGAGCGTTGGCTCGATAGCCGCTTCAGGCTCCGGATCGACGGGGTAAAGTTGGGCAGCCAGAGAGTTCATGGGAGGCTCGCTTCAAATTTTGAAGCGCCACATTACTTAATTCATATGACGGAATTGTGACAACCGGCAATTCCAACTTGAATTGTTGCCCGAAAATTACAGGAGCATGGTCCCCAGCCACCAGAAGAATGCCGCAATCAGGCCGCTGGCCGGAATGGTCAGCACCCAGGCGACGATGAGGTTCATGGCCACGCCCCAGCGCACATCGCGTGTTCGGCGCGCAGAGCCGACGCCGACGATGGCGCCTGAAATGGTATGTGTAGTGGAGACCGGAATCCCGCCCAAGGTGGCAAGGCCGAGACTGAGTGCGCCGCCCATGGAGGCGCACGAGCCGCTCACGGAATTGAGCTTGGTGATCTTGGTGCCCATGGTTTTCACGATGCGCCAACCGCCGAGATAGGTGCCGGCGGCAATCGCGAAATAGCAGGAGTACACCACCCAGTCCGGCAGTGTAGCGACATCGGTGGTGGCCGCGCCTGCGCTGATCATGAGCAGCCAGATGATGCCGATGGTTTTTTGCGCGTCGTTTCCGCCATGGGCCAGACTATAGGCGCCCGAGGCGACCAGCTGCACGCGGTCGAACCAGTGCTTTACCTGCCCCGGCGTACGATTGCGGAACAGCCAGGCGACCAGCACCATGAGCAATCCCCCCAGCAGGTAACCGACCAGCGGTGAAATCACGATGAACATCAGGATCTTGCCGAAACCGCTCCAGATGATGGGAGCGAGGCCGCCTGCCTTGGTGATGGTGGCGCCGACGAGGCCGCCGATGAGCGCGTGCGAGGAGGATGAGGGAATGCCGTAATACCAGGTGATCACATTCCATGAGATTGCCCCGCACAGGGCGCCGAAGATCACATAGTAGTCGACGAAATTCGGGTCCACCGTCCCTTTGCCTATGGTAGCCGCGACATGCAGGTGAAACACCCAGAGCGCCGCGAAATTGAAGAAGGCCGCGAACAGCACCGCTTGTTTCGGAGTCAGCGCCCCGGTGGCGACAATGGTAGAAATGGAGTTGGCGCCGTCATGGAAGCCGTTCATGAAGTCGAATGCGAGAGCGACCAGGATCAGCAGCCCCAGGATCCAGACGTTGATCGTCAACGCCTCCATCATGAATTCTCGATGAGAATTTCTTCGATGGTCTTGGCTGTTTCCTCGCAGCGGTCGAGCACGGTTTCCAGCAGGAAATAGAATTCGCGCAGCTTCATCGCCAGCCACGGGTCACTGCCATCCTGGAACAGGCGGGTAATTGCCTTTTTCAGTACCTTGTCACCCTTGGATTCGAGTTCGTCGATTTCCTGGCACAGCGAGGCGGTTTCCTTGCGGCGATCCTTGTCGGCCAGGGAGATCATCGCGCGGTTGAGCTTGAGGGCAGAGTCGGCGCCGAGGGCGGCCAGTTCGCGCGCTTCCGAGGTCGATTCGCTGATGTTGTACATCTCCACCGCATTGGCGACGTTGCGCAGGGCGCTGAGAATCTTGTCGAGTTCGAGCGTGAGGTTGTGAATTTCGTCGCGGTCGAGCGGGGTAATGAAGGATTTGTGCAGCAGCGCGATGAGTTCGGCCTTGATCTTGTCGCCGCTCTTTTCGTTGAAATCCACTTCCTTGACCAGCAGGTTGATGTCCTCGCCGCTCTCGGCTCCGAGATTGTTGACGAGGCGCAAGGTGGCGTTGGCGCTGGCGACCACGCGATCCGAATGCGCGATCAGGAGGTCGAAAAACTCTTTGCGTTTTGGCATGAGGCCGCTAAACATGGCGATAAATCCCTATCAGAGTCGAGCCTGAAAATTGTCACGGAATTGTAACAAACGTTTTGGCCGACAAGGACGGTAGATGTAGCGCCAGCAAAAATATTCCTGCCGCATAAAGCAAAAAGCCCGCTTGAAGCGGGCTTTCGTCAGGCGAGAAAACAATCAGCCGAATTTGCCGGTGATGTAGTCTTCCGTTTCCTTGCGCTTGGGTTTGGTGAACATGGTGTCGGTGTTGTCGAACTCGATCAACTCGCCCAGATACATGTAGGCCGTGAAATCGGATACGCGCGCGGCCTGTTGCATGTTGTGGGTCACCACCAGGATCGTGACCTTTTCCTTGAGCTCGGTCATGAGTTCCTCGATGCTCGCGGTCGCAATCGGGTCGAGCGCGGAGGTCGGTTCGTCGAACAGCATGATTTCCGGGTCGGTGGCGAGCGCGCGGGCAATGCACAGACGTTGCTGCTGGCCGCCGGAGAGGTTGAAGGCGACCTGGTGCAGGCGGTCCTTCACTTCGTTCCACAGTGCTGCGCCGCGCAGGGCTTCCTCCACCTTGTCGTCCATGTCGCGCTTGTTGGACTCGCCGCGCACGCGCAGGCCGTAAGCCACGTTTTCGTAGATCGACTTGGGGAAGGGGTTCGGCTTCTGGAACACCATGCTGATGCGCATGCGGACCTCGATCGGGTCCACCGCCTTCTGCAGGATGTTGGTGTTGTCCGGGTGCATCACGATCTCGCCCTCGTACTGGTTGCCGGGGTAGAGGTCGTGCATGCGGTTGAAGCAGCGCAGGAAGGTGGATTTGCCGCAGCCGGACGGGCCGATCAGCGCAGTGATCTTCTTCTCGTGCACGGCCAGGTTGATGCCCTTCAGCGCCTTGTGGCCGCCGTTGTAGTAGAAGCTCAGGTTGCGCGCTTCGGCCTTGATGGGCGTATTGGTTTGTTGCATGAATGGGTCCTTAACTTGGGATTACCACTTGATGTTTTTACGGATTTTGTAGCGCAGCCAGATGGCGGTGCCGTTCATGAGCAGCGTGACGATGATGATAATGGCGCCGGTGGCGGCAGCATTGACATGGAACGCATGGTCCGGGCGCGACAGCCAGTTGAACATCTGGATCGGCAGCACGGTGAAGCCGGCGTGCAGCCATTCGAAATTGATGAACGGCGGCTCGGTGCCAATCGGCGACGGCGGCAGGAAGGCGATGAAGGTCAGCGCGCCGATGGTGATCACCGGTGCGGTTTCGCCCAGCGCACGTGCCATGCCGATGATGATGCCGGTGAGAATACCGCCAGAGGAATAGTGCAGGATGTGATCGGAGACCACCTGCCACTTGGTCGCACCGACCGCATATGCACCTTCGCGGATGTTGACCGGAATCGCGCGGATGGATTCGCGCGTCGACACGATCACCACCGGCAGGATCAGCAGCGCCAGCGTCAGGCCTGCGGTCAGGATGCTCTGGCCGAGGTCGAGGATGTAGACGAACAAACCCAGGGCGAGCAGGCCGTAGATGATGGACGGCACGCCGGCGAGGTTGGTCACGTTGATCTCGATGAGGTCGGTGAACCAGTTCTTGGGGGCATACTCTTCAAGGTACACGCCGGCGGCGACGCCCAGCGGCACGGCAGTGATGAAGGTCACGCTCATTACCAGCAGCGAACCCACCCAGGCGGAAAGAAGGCCGGCACGCTCGGCATGACGCGACGGGAAGTTCTGGAAGAACTCGCCGTTGAAGCGCATATAGCCGTCGGTGATCAGGTCGACGAATAGCGTCAGAAGCGTCATCAGGCCGATCATGAGGGCGAGCAGGCCGATGATGGAGAAGATGTAATCGTTCAGCTTGTGCCGGCGAATCATCGCCCGCACTTCATTCAGGTTTTGCAGCACGGCGGCTTTTTGCTCAGGCATGTTTAGTACGCCTCACGGTATTTCTTGCGGACCAGGTGGCCCAACAGGTTAAGGAACAGCGTCATGAAGGCAAGCACCAGGCCAGCGGCGAAAATGCTCTGGTAGCCGATGCTGCCGTGCGGCAGGTCGCCCATCGCTACCTGCACGATGTAAGCAGTAATGGTGGCAGCGCTTTCCATCGGGTTGAAGGTCAGCGTCGGCTGCTGGCCGGCGGCGATCGCGACCACCATGGTCTCGCCCACGGCGCGGGAAATGCCGAGGATGTAGGCGGCGATGATGCCCGAGGTTGCGGCCGGGGCGACGACGCGCACAGCGGTCTGAAAACGGGTGGCGCCCATCGCATAGGAGCCTTCGCGCATGCTCATCGGCACGGCGCGCATCGCGTCTTCAGCCACCGAGCTGATGTACGGAATGATCATGATGCCCATCACGATGCCGGGGCCGAGCATGTTGAAGCCGGGCAGTCCCGGGAAAATCTTTTGCAGCATCGGAGTCACGAACAGCAACGCGAAATAGCCGAATACCACGGTCGGTACACCGACCAGGAGTTCCAGAATGGGTTTCACGGTTTCGCGTACGCGGTGCGAAGCGAATTCGGACAGATAAATGGCGCCTATGGTGCCTAGCGGAACCGCCACCAGAAGCGCAATGCCCGAGGTGGTCAGCGTACCGGAAACCAGCGGCAGGATGCCGTAATGAGCGTCCTCAAACAGCGGTGTCCATTGCGTATCCGTGAGGAAATCGACGATGGAAACGTGCTTGAAAAAGCTGAACGATTCGTACAGCAGGATGGCGACGATGGAAACGGTAGTGGCCACAGCGGACAGCGCGGCCAACATGAGAATGAATTCGATGATCCGCTCGCGCAGATTGCGCCGGAAGTTCTTGGCGAGGCGGTCGCTGATTTGAAGTTCTAACGGGTTGTTCAGCACTTCGGTAGCCATGTTCACAATTGTTTTAACCCGCGCATTGTAACGGAGGAAAGGTGGAAACCAAACCGCCGGGGACTAGCCCCGGCGGGTAAAAGCACTTACTTGATACGTGCCAGCAGTTCTTCGATCTTGACGCCGACTTCAGGCACGCCGCCAAAACCGGTACCCGGCTTCAGGGACTTCCAGTGCTTGTCGACAGCAGCGTATTCGTTGGCCGGCAGCGGAACGTACTTCACTTCCTTGACCAGGGTCGGTGCGTTCTTCAGGTAGAAGTTGACGAACTCCTTCACTTCCGGCTTGAAGGCGGCAGCGGTTGCGTTTACATAGATGAACAGCGGGCGCGACAGCGGCTGATAGGAGCCGTTCATCACGGTTTCCATCGACGGCAGCACGGCCGGCTTGCCAGCCTTTTCGATAATGCCGGCAGCCTTCAGCTTGTCCTTGTTTTCTTCGTAGTAAGCGAGACCGAAGTAACCGATGGCGTTCTGGTCTTGCGACACGCCTTGCACCAGCACGTTGTCATCTTCGGAGGCAGTGAAGTCGCCGCGGCTGGACTTGGCCTTGCCGACGATGGCTTCGGTGAAGTAGTCGAAAGTACCGGAATCAGCACCGGCGCCGAACAGCTTCAGCGGCTTGTCGGGCCATGCGGCGTTGACTTGCTTCCAGGTCTTGACCTTGCCTTGAGCGCCCGGTTCCCACATCTTCTTCAGCTCGTCCACGGTCATGTTCTTGGCCCAGTCGTTCTTGTTGTTGATCACGACGGTCAGCGCGTCGTAGGCAACAGGCAGTTCGATGTACTGGATGCCGGCTTCCTTGCACGCGTCCATTTCCTTCTTGAGGATGGGGCGGGAAGCGCCGGAAATGTCGGTTTCGCCGCGGCAGAACTTCTTGAAACCGCCGCCGGTGCCGGAAATGCCGACGGTGACCTTGATGGCGCCCTTCTTGGCGGCCTGGAATTCTTCAGCAACAGCTTCGGTGATCGGATATACCGTGCTGGAGCCGTCGATCTTGACGATCTTGTCGGCTGCCTGGACGGCGGCGGGGGCGGCAAACAGGCCTGCGACAGCGGCTGCGATGCCCAGGGATTTCGCGAACTTGAATTGCATGGCAATCTCCGTATTGAGAGGGGTTGAAACTTAA
>CAMLDO010000019.1 GCA_946478865.1 uncultured Methylobacillus sp. | reverse complement strand
CGAAATTGATGCCGAACAGCTTGCCCCAGAACTTGGTCATGTCCTTGTAGACCTGTTTTCCGGTCATCACGTAGACGGACTCCATGATCACGAGGATCCAGGACAGGCCCAGCGTGAGCGGTACGAACAGGAAGTGGTAAAGCGCGGTGGCCCCGAATTGCAGGCGCGAAAGATCGACGACTTCGGCAGAAGGCAGCATGAAAACCCCGGTATCTCGGTTACTTGTTCAGGATGATGCGTGTCGTTTTTTCAAGCCGCTGCTCTTTGGGCATCGGCTGGTCGAACCAGAGCGCCCATATCCCATAGAGCACGATCACCTTGATGATCAGGATCACGGCAATCTCGCGTTTCAGCGAGCGTGGCTTCTCAGGCTGGGAAGGCGCAGGTGGCGACATCCGCTCAGTTTAGCAAATTGCCCGGCAAGAATCAGGCGCGGCGTATCAAGGCTGGCGCGGCGGGTGCTTGGACAGCTTGCGTTGCAGGGTGCGCCGGTGCATGTTGAGTGCGCGTGCGGTGGCGGAAACATTGCCGTCGTGCTCGGCGAGAACGCGCTGGATGTGTTCCCATTCCAGCCGGTCCACCGACAGCGGATTCGCGGCGACGGAAACGGAGTCGTCGCCCTGTTCGCGGCTGAAGGCGGCGAGCACATCGTCCGCATCCACCGGCTTGGCGAGGTAGTGCGTCGCGCCGAGCTTGATCGCCTCGACCGCGGTAGAAATGCTGGCATAGCCGGTCAGCACGACGATACGCGTCGCAGGCTCGATGGCATGCAGGCGCCGCACGAGCGTTAGCCCGGATTCGCCCGGCATTTTGAGGTCGACCAGCGCATATTCCGGCGGATCGTTTTCAGCCAGCCGGGCGGCACTTTCCGCATCGTGGGCGATGGCAACATCGAAACCCCGTCGGCGCAGCGCGCGGCTCATCACCTCGCAAAACGTGATGTCGTCATCGGCCAGCAGCAGGCTGGGCTGGATGTTTTCCTCGGTCATGCGTTGCCCTCGACGATGAGCTCCGCCAGCGGCAACCGGATGCGGGTCATGGTGCCGCCCTCGGCGAGGCTTTCCAGTTCCACGCGGCCGCCGAAACGGCTGAAGATAGTGCGTGCGAGATAGAGGCCGATGCCCATGCCTTTTTCCTGTTTGGTAGTGAAGAACGGTTTTCCGACCTGAGCTGCGATCTCCGGAGGAAGACCGCTGCCGAAGTCACGAATGTCGAGACGCAATTCCTCCCGGTTCCAGCTGCCATGGAGTTCTATACGTTCAGGCGAAGCATCGGCTGCGTTATCCAGCAGATTGACCAGCGCTTGGCCCAATGTACGGTCGGCGGCAATGTTGAGAACTGGTGTTGCCCCTTCGAGCCGGCAGTCGAATTGCAGCGCAGGCCGGGTATCGCGCCAGCGCTGCAGGGTCTGATCGAGAAACGCATCTAATGCCACGCTGCGGGCGCCTTCACCGCGCATCTGACCGGCAGAGGCGGCAAGTGAGGAAAGTATTTCCTTGCAGCGCGCGACCTCCTTGCGCAGCAGTGCGAGATCGGCGGCGAGTTCCGGATTTTCGGCATGCGCGTCGTGCAGTTCGCCGGAAAGCACGGCCATCGTCGCCAATGGTGTTCCCAACTCGTGCGCAGTGGCTGCAGCCAACGCTCCAAGCGCGAGCATGCGCTCACTTTCCAGCATTTGCTCGCGCGCCTCTGCAACGAGGCGATCATTGTCGCGCAGGTTCTGCCCGATGCGCGAGACGAAGCCGGCGACCAAGGCGGCGCTCACGGTAAAACCCAGCCACATGCCGACCAGGTGGGTATCCAGGCCAACACCGACCAGGTCGTTGACGTGCAGGTGCGACAGCGGGACGTGGAAAAACACCAGTGTTGCGTAACTCGTGATCGCCAGCGCGGTGATTCCCCATACCAGTCGCGGCGGAAGGGCGACTGCGGCGACCGCAATCGGCAGCAGGTACATCCATACCAGCGGATTGCTGTAACCGCCCGTGAAGTAAAACAGCAGCGTCAGTGCGGCAATATCGCCCAGAAGCTGGATGAACAGCACGCGATCACGCACCGGGGACATGCTTCTCAGGCGCAGCCACGTCCATCCATTGAGCAAGAGCATGACGCCCACCGACGCGAAGATGGGCAGCCACGGCACGGGAATCTCGAAATATGCCAGCGCTAACGCAGCACTCGCCAGAAACGCGATCACCACGTTGCGCAACACGAAAATGCGGCGCAGGTTGTTGGGGGCGGCAGATGGAGTGAGGGCCGAAGCGGTGGTCATGCGGCGATTTTAATCCGCGAAGCGGAGCAGGGGAATGCGTCATGTAGCCGCATGACCAGCTGCGACATCATGTCGCATTCCGGCAAAACATGGCGCACCCTAGAATCCGGACCATGATGAAAAGAATACTACCCTTGCTGCTGGGAACAGTCGCATGGCCGACCCAGGCCGAACATCTCTTGCAACCACCTGATTGGACCGCCGAGGAAGTCACTGTAACCGCCACGCGCGAAGCGCAGAAGCTTTCCGAAACTCCGGCCACGATCAATGCGGTGCGCCAGGATGAGATCGAGGTAACGCGTCCGGCCCACCCGAGCGAAATCCTGCGCAAGATGCCCGGGGTGTTCGCGAGCGTGACGAGCGGCGAAGGGCATCAGACTTCGATACGCCAGCCGCTCACGACCGACGCGGTCTATCTTTATCTGGAGGATGGCATCCCGACGCGTTCCACCGGTTTTTTCAATCACAATGCCTTGTACGAGATCAATTTGCCGCAATCGGCCGGAATGGAAGTGATCAAGGGGCCGTCGAGCGCGCTTTACGGTTCGGACGCAATCGGCGGTGTGATCAACGTGCTGTCTCGCCCCGCGCCGGACGCACCGGAACTTGAAGCGAATGCGGAAGTCGGTGAATACGGCTGGAGCCGATTGCTGCTAACCGGCGGCACCGGCGGCGAAACCTGGGGGATACGTCCCAGCGTCAATGTCACGCATACCGACGGTTGGCGTGATGCGACCGGCTATGACCGCCGCAGCTTCTCGCTGCGTTGGGACCAGGCCGTGGGCGAGGACGCGACGGTCAAAACGCTGCTTTCCACATCCGATATCGACCAGCAATCGGCCGGCAGCACGCGCTTGCGCGAATCCGACTATCGCAATCATCCGCGCCTCAATTACATCCCGATTTCCTACCGCGAGGTCAAGGCGGCGCGGCTTTCGTCGGCCTACGAAAAGTCGTTCGGCGACACGCTGGTGAGCCTCACGCCTTACCTGCGCTACAACGAGATGGAGCAATTGCCTAACTACATCGGCGTGCCCAACCGCATCAACCTGTCGCGCAATTACTCGGTCGGCCTGCTCGCCAAGGTGCGCAAGGATTTCGAGCCGATGCGCACGCGGCTCATTGCCGGCGTGGACATCGACCGTAGCCCGGGGAGTTATTTCGAGCGCCGCATCACGCCGCAATTCATAACGCTGGCCTCCGGCGCGCGGCAGTACACCTCGTTCACGCGTAACGGCGTCAACTACGACTACGACGTAACCTACACCGGTGTTTCGCCCTACCTGCACGGCGAATTCTCGCCGGTGGAGCGTTTGCGCATTACCGCCGGTCTGCGCTATGACCGCATCACCTACGATTACGACAACAACCTTTCGACGCTTACGACTGGCTCGTTGCGCCGCCCCGCCAGCACAGAGGTCGATTTCAGCCACGTGAGCCCCAAGATCGGCGCGACCTGGCAATTGAGCGCGAGCGACAGCGTCTATGCCAGCTATTCGGAAGGCTTCCGCGCCCCCTCGGAAGGGCAACTGTTCCGGCAAGGAGCAAGTCTCGATACCGTGGGGCTGGACCCCATCGAAGCACGGCAGTACGAGCTCGGATGGCGTGGCAAGATGGGGCTGCTGGATTACAGCGTGGCGGTGTTCGACCTGCAAAAAGACAACGATGTGCTCGGCTTCCGCGACGCGAATGGCGACACCATCGCAGTCAATAACGGCAAGACCACGCACCGTGGGCTGGAACTCGGCCTCAGTGCCGCGCTGACTGACCGGTTGCGCCTCAACGGCGCCTTTTCCTGGACGCGCCACCGTTACGACGAGTGGGTGGTCAACTCCACCACCGACTTTTCCGGCAACGAGATCGAAAGCGCGCCACGCACGCTCGCCAACGTTTCGCTGGAATACTCGCCCGCCTTGCTCAATGGCGGCCGTGTCGGGCTGGAGTGGGTGCATGTCGGCCACTACCGCATGGACCAGGCCAATACGCCGGGCGCATCCTACGAAGGACATGACCTGTTCAATCTGCGTGCCAATCATTTCGTGACGCGCGAATGGGAAGTCTACGGCCGTCTCATGAATATCGCCGACCGCCGTTACGCGGAAGCGGCGGCATTTTCGACGACTAATGGTCGCGAGTTTGCCCCTGGCATGCCGAGGACGGCGTATGTGGGCGTGGTTTATCATTGGGGCTCCGCTCAAAAGTGAACCGATGATGTTCCGCAAATTGTTGCTGACTTTTTCCCTGCTCGCCCTGACATCCATGGGCCACGCGCATAAAACACATAGCCATGAGCCTGCGACCAAGCAGGGGCTGGCGGTAAGCGCCGATTTCGACATTTCTGGACGACTGTGGCGTGCGGCAGTGGAAAATGGCCGCGTGCTGGTCAGCCATTCCGACGATCAAGGGCGTACATTCAGCGCTCCCGTCGCTGTGAATGCCACTCCCGAGAAAATCGGCGGTGAAGGTGAGTTGCGCCCCAAGATCGCCTTCGGCCCAAATAGTGAAATCTACGTAAGCTGGACGCAAGCGCTCGACAAGCCCTACGCGGGCCATATCCGCTTCAGCCGTTCGACCGACGGCGGCAAGACGTTTTCCGAACCCATCATCGTCAATCACAACCGCGATGCGATCACGCATCGCTTTGACGCGCTCGCGGTGGCGGCCGACGGCACGATTTACGTGGCATGGATCGACAAGCGCGACCTGCAAACCGCACAAAAGACCGGCAAGAAATACGAGGGGGCCGCAATCTATGCAGCCGTCTCGCGCGACGGCGGTGCGAGTTTCGGCAAGGAGTTCAAGGTGGCCGACCATACTTGTGAATGCTGCCGCATCGCGCTTGCTACCGAGCCTTCAGGTACGGCGATGTTGATGTGGCGGCACGTATTCGATGGCGGTATCCGCGACCACGCGATGGCACGCATCGGACCGACGGGCGTGCTCCAGGAACCGGTACGTGCGTCCTTCGGCAACTGGAAAATCGACGCCTGCCCGCACCACGGTCCGGCCATCGCCCGCGGCAGCGATTGGGGCTGGCATCTGGCGTGGTACGACGGCAATGAGAAGAAGCCGGGATTGTACGTGGCGCGCATGGACGGTACTGCCTGGGTGGCCTCGCCCGCGCGCCGCGTTGGCAGTGCCGAAGCTCAGGCCGGGCATCCGTCGCTGTATGCGCAGGGCGAGCGGGTCTGGCTGGTGTGGAAGGAGCTCACCGAAACGCAGGCCGTCATCATGATGATGGAATCCGACGACGGCGGCCGTTCGTGGGGCGAGCCGCGCAAGGTGGCCGAAACGGCGGGCGCTGCGGACAACCCTTTTCTGATTTCGAATGGCAAAATGGTTTATCTGTCATGGAACACCCGGCAGGACGGATATCGTCTCATCAACGCGGGTGCCGACCAATGAAGCGCCTGGCTCTGCTCCTTTGCCTTTCGCTTGCGCTGCCTGTGCTTGCCGGCGAGCTAAAGCCTTTTCAGCCCGGCAGCCGCGCCGCTATCGAGCAGGTGTATGCGGGCAAGCCGCTGGTGCTGGCTTTCTGGTCGGTGGATTGCGCCTATTGCCCGGAAGAAATCCGTCACCTGGGTGCACTGGTGCGCCAGAAACCTGATATCGAGTTGGTGCTGGTGAATGTGGATGGTGTTGAATTCAAAGCAGAAGCGGATAAAAAGCTGGCCGAGTGGTTGCCGCAAGGGCAGGGCGAGCGCTGGATTTTTGCCGGTGACGATCCAGAACGCCTCTATTTCTCGGTAGATAGAAAATGGCACGGCGAGCTGCCGCGCACTTATTTCTACGACGGCAAAGGTGGCGTGCAGGGGCGTTCGGGGCAGGTGAGCGCTGAATGGCTGTCGGGCTGGGCAAACAGGCTTAAACGGTAGCCAGCATGGAAAACCAAAAAGGCGCCACTGGCGCCTTTTTCTTTGCTGCGGCTGAGGCGATTATTGCCCTGCCTTGGTCGGTTCCTTGTCGAAATAGTAGCTGATGTGTTTGCCCGGGCTCAGGTATTCCAGCGCTTCCTTGGGCAACTGGTTGGGGCGCAGGCATTGGGTAATGCTGAGCGCGGCCTCTTCGCCGAGGTCGATAAGCATCGGCGTCTTGGCTGGAACATCGGGCAGGTGCAGCATCACGCACGGCCGCAGCGGCTTGCTCGGGTTGACCGAGATCACCATGCCGTGGTCGCCGCTGGACAGGCGCACGATGCTGCCCGGCGGATAGACGCCCATGCTCTTGATGAGCAGCTTGAGGATGGACGGATCGAGCTTCGCACGTTGCCGCGAGAACATGTTGGCGAGCGCCTCGTAAGGCGTCATCGCGGTCGCCGGGTCCATCGGATTGCACAGATTGTCGTAGATGTTGACGATTGCGACGATGCGCGCCAGCCGGTCGATCTGGTCTCCCTTGAGGCGTTTGGGATAGCCGCTGCCATCGATGCATTCATGGTGCTGTCCGATGATAAGTGCGACGCGCGGATCGAACTTGAAATTCTCGGCAAACTGTACGCCGAACTGGGGATGCTCCTGGATCAATGCCAGCTCGGATTTGGTCAGCGGATCGGTTTTGCGCGTGATGCGGTCCGGAATCTGGTCCTTGCCGATATCGTGGAACAGCGCGCCCAGGGCGAGGTGCCGCACTTCCTGATCGGTCATGTCGAGCGACTTGGCGAGAATGAGCGACAGCACGGTGACGTTGAGCGAGTGCGAGTACTGTTCCGTCATGCCGCGCCTGTCGTTCATCGCATGCAACACGACATCGCTCTCGGTCAGCAGCGATTCCACCATGCCGTCTACCAGCGCATGCGCCTCTGCCATCGATTTCGGTGGGGTGATGTGGATCTCGCGCTCGATGCGCGTGACCGTGCTGACCGCCTGCACGAACTTGCGCTCGCACTCCTGCACGGCATTGCGCAGCTCTTCCAGACGCTTGGTTTCGAAACTTTCCTCTTCGGTATCCACGATGACATCATCCGTCACGGGCGGCGGCTGGACATCGTTCTGCATCATAGTGGCTGTCGCCGGGCTCGGGGAAGACAGCGGCGGAGCCGGTTCGCAATCACTGCGCAAGGGGTCATAGCGCAATTGCTTGATGCCGAGCGCCTTGATCTGCGCGATCTGGCTCTCGTTGCGGATCTTGAAGTTGCTAAAGGTAAATGGGTGATCCATCCAGCCGAGGTCGAGATGGATATAAAGGCCGACGCGGAGTTGGTCGAGCGTAATGGTATTAACGGCTTCCGGCTTCATGGTGCTTGTTCCGGTGTGGTGCTTTTCAACAAGGTAATCAGTTCTTCAAACGAAATGGGTTGTCCGTAGAGGTAGCCCTGGGCTTCGCTGCAGCCGCGGGCGAGGAGAAAATCGCGCTGCTCGACTTTTTCGACGCCTTCGGCGGTGATGCTGAGGCCGAGGTTCTGTCCGAGCGCGATGATGGCGCTGGAGATCGCCGCGTCTTCCGCGTCGTCCGGCAGGTCATGCACGAACGACTGGTCGATCTTGAGCTTGTCCAGCGGAAATTTCTTGAGATAGGAGAGCGACGAGTAGCCGGTGCCGAAATCGTCCAGGGCGAGGCGTACGCCCATGGCTTTGAGCTGCTGACAGACGTCGATCACGTATTCCACGTTGCGCATGATCGCGCTTTCGGTGATTTCCAGCTCCAGCATGCTCGGATCGCAGCCGGTTTCGACCAGCACGCCGTACACCGTATCGGCAAAATTTGAGCGGTGAATCTGTACGCCCGAGACGTTGACCGCAATCCAGTTGAGCGGCAGGCCGAGTTCCACGAGACAAATCGCATGGTTGGCTGCCTCGCGCAGCACCCACTCGCCGATCTGCACGATGAGGCCGGTTTCCTCCGCCAGGGGGATGAACTTGCCGGGCGAGACTACGCCCATCTCGGGATGATGCCAACGCAGCAGCGCCTCTGCGGCGATGATCTTGCCGGTGGCGAGCGAGACCTGCGGCTGGTAATAGACCTCGAGCTGCTGGCGTTCCAGCGCGCGGCGCAGCAAGGTGTCCAGCGTCAGCCGCTCGCGTGCATGATCGGAAAGCTGGCTCGCGTAGAAGCGGTAATCGTTCTTGCCTTCGTTCTTGACCTGGTACATCGCGATGTCGGCCGCCTTGATGAGGTCGTCCGCATTGCGCCCGTCCTCGGGGAATACGCTGATGCCGATACTGGCGCCGATGAACAGCTCGTAGCCGTCGATGATGAATTCGTCCTGGATGCTGGAAATGATCTTCTTGGCGACAGTGGCCGGGTCTTCCAGGTCGCTGGTGAACTCCAGCATCACGACGAATTCGTCGCCGCCGAGCCGGGCAATGGTATCGCTGTCGCGTACCGAGTCGCTCAGGCGCTGGGCCGCTTTCTTGAGCAGCTTGTCGCCGACCTGGTGGCCCAGCGTGTCATTGATGTTCTTGAAGCGGTCGAGATCCACGAACAGCAGCGCGATCTTGGTGCTCTCGCGCTCGGCGCGCCGGATCGCATGCTCCAGCAGTTCGTTGAGCAGCCGGCGGTTGGGCAGTCCGGTGAGCGGGTCATGGTTGACCAGCTCATAGAGGCGCTGCTGCGAGTGCTTGATTTCCGATATGTCCGAGAACACCGCGACATAGTGCTGAATCTGGCCTTCGGTGTTGCGCACCACGGTGATAGTCAGCCATTCCGGATAGATTTCGCCGTTCTTGCGGCGATTGCGGATTTCCCCGCGCCAGCGTCCGGCATGTTCCAGGCTGGCCCACATGTTCTCGAAGAATTCGGGCGAGTGGCTTCCGGAGTTGAGGATATGGGGCGTCTGGCCCAGCACTTCCGGTTCGGAATAGCCGGTGATCTCCGTGAAACCCATATTGATGCCGGTGATGCGATTCTCGGCATCGCAAATCATGATGCCTTCGGCGGCGGTGTCGAAAGCGATTGTGGCTTGGCTCAGGCGCTTGTTGGAAATTTCGCGCTGGATCGCGACCCCGATCGAGCGGCTGGCGGCAAGCAGGGCGCTGATTTCTTCGGGCGACACGCGTTCGATCGAGTCGGAGCGCTCCAGGCACAACAAGCCCCACCAGGTTTTCTCGGTGAAGATCGGCAGCAGCGCGATCGATAGAGTTTGTCGAGCCAGCAGGAAGTCATGCTCCAGCGGCGGAAAGTCGGAGAGTATGCCGAACACAGGTTCGGCCTGGGACAGCAAGTCGCCCCAGCGGCGAAACTGCGGCAGATCGAAGTCGATGATCGCATGGCGCGTGGAATCGGGTTCGGGCCGGCTTGTCCAGTCGGCAATGTCGACGCTTTGCACCGTGCCGGAACTCGACACGTTGCGGTACATGCGGATGCGCGAGCAGCGGGCGGCCTTGCCTATCAGCTCCAGCGCCGCTGGCATCGCTTTTTCCCAGGATTCCGAGGAGTACAGCAACCAGTCGGTGGAAATGAGCGCGTCCAGAATCGCACCGCGGCGATTGAGCCTGACCTCGGCCCGTTTGCGGTCTGTGACGTCGCGTCCCAGCATCACCAGACCATACCGGCTGCCGTCCTCCTGGAAGAGCGGAATCTTGATGACGTCGAAATATTTCCAGTCGCCGTTTTGCGCGGGGATTGCCAGTTCCTCATGCTGCGTGGAGCGTGCCTGCCAGGCGCGCTCGTCGGATTCGTTGCAGGCCTCGAAGATGGGGCGGTACTGCTCGGGCGCGATCGCCGCGAGTTCCACGTCGGTTTTGTGAATGTAATTCTTGTCGAGCTGAAACAGGGCCAGTCCGCTCTTGTTGGCGGCCAGCCAGCGTCCTTCTCCGTCTTTGAGGCAGATTAAATCGGGACTGGCGTTGAGCAGGGCACGCATCAGCGTTTGCAGGTCCGGCGATGATGATGCCGGCTGTAAAGCGATGAGTTCCTGAAGGATTTCAGCGGTCATGGAGTCGAAAAGAAGGGCCGCTGGCGGGAAAGAGCCGTGATCGAGGTGTGTGCTCTACTACTGATCTTCATACGTGTTGTGGACAGCCCTTTGCGTAAACCGCAATCCCCGAATTGGTTTCCCTGCCGATATTGTGTTCGTTGCTGCGCTTGTGCGCAACCGGAAAAATACAACTATTCCTGTACTTTTTTAAGGGAAATCTTGAAATCGTTCATTTGTCCCACACATAGCAGTCATTCGGACGATACTACAAGGGAAACCAAACCATGCGTTTCGACAAACTGACGACAAAATTCCAGCAGGCGATTGCCGATGCGCAAAGCCTTGCGGTAGCCAACGACAACGGCTTTATCGAGCCGGTGCATCTGCTGTCCGCGCTGCTTGCGCAGGAAGACGGCGGGACCGCTTCCCTGTTATCCCGCGCCGGCGTCAATTTGGCCCCGCTCAAGACCGGTCTGCAGCAATCCATCGAGCGTTTGCCCAAGGTGGAAGGTACCGGCGGCGAGATTACGATTTCGCGCGATCTCAACAATCTGCTCAACCTCACGGATAAGGAAGCGCTCAAGCACGGCGACGCTTTCATCGCGAGCGAAATGTTCCTGCTTGCGCTCACCGATGACAAAGGAGAGGCAGGCCGCCTGCTCAAGCAGCACGGCCTCAACCGCAAGGCGTTGGATCAGGCGATTACCGCCGTGCGCGGCGGCGAGAACGTGCAGAGCGCCGAGGCTGAAGGGCAGCGCGAAGCGCTCAAGAAATACACGCTGGACCTCACGGAACGTGCACGCCAGGGCAAGCTCGACCCGGTGATCGGCCGCGACGACGAGATTCGCCGTGCCATCCAGGTATTGCAGCGCCGAACCAAGAACAACCCGGTGCTCATCGGTGAGCCCGGCGTGGGCAAGACCGCCATCGTGGAGGGGCTCGCACAGCGCATCGTCAACGGTGAGGTGCCCGAGACGCTCAAGAACAAGAAGGTGCTGTCGCTCGACATGGCGGCGCTGCTGGCGGGAGCCAAGTATCGCGGCGAGTTCGAGGAGCGTCTCAAGGCCGTGCTCAAGGAACTCGCGCAGGACGAAGGCCGCACCATCGTCTTCATCGACGAGATTCACACCATGGTCGGCGCGGGCAAGGCCGAGGGCGCGATGGATGCGGGCAACATGCTCAAGCCCGCGCTGGCGCGCGGCGAGTTGCACTGCGTCGGCGCGACCACGCTCGACGAATATCGCAAATACATCGAGAAGGACGCCGCGCTGGAGCGCCGCTTCCAGAAGGTGCTGGTGGACGAGCCGAGCGTCGAATCGACCATCGCCATCCTGCGCGGCCTGCAGGAGAAGTACGAGCTGCACCACGGCGTGGACATCACCGACCCGGCCATTGTCGCCGCGGCCGAACTGAGCCACCGCTACATCACCGACCGCTTCCTGCCGGACAAGGCAATCGACCTTATCGATGAAGCAGCGAGCCGCATCAAGATGGAAATCGACTCCAAGCCGGAGTCCATGGACCGGCTCGACCGCCGCCTGATCCAGCTCAAGATCGAGCGCGAAGCGGTCAAGAAGGAAAAGGACGAAGCCTCGCAGAAGCGCTTGCAGCTCATCGAGGAAGAAATCGCGCGTCTAGAGAAGGAATACGCCGATCTCGACGAGATCTGGAAGGCGGAGAAGGCGCAGGTGCAGGGTTCCGCGCACATCAAGGAGGAAATCGACAAGCTCAAGGCGCAGATGGCTGAATTGCAGCGCCAGGGCCAATACGACAAGCTCGCCGAGATCCAATACGGTCGCCTTCCGCAACTGGAAACGCAGCTCAAGCAGGCCGAGGCCGCTGCTGGTACGGAAACCAAGCCCAAGCTGCTGCGTACCCAGGTGGGCGCAGAAGAAATCGCCGAAGTGGTGAGCCGCGCGACCGGCATTCCGGTGTCCAAGATGATGCAGGGCGAGCGCGACAAGCTGCTGCACATGGAAGAAAAGCTGCACGAGCGCGTAGTTGGGCAGGACGAGGCGGTGCGCCTGGTGTCCGATGCGATCCGCCGCTCGCGTTCCGGCTTGTCCGACCCGAACCGGCCATACGGTTCCTTCCTGTTCCTCGGTCCCACCGGAGTGGGCAAGACCGAGCTGTGCAAGGCGCTCGCGGGCTTTCTGTTCGATTCCGAGGAGCATCTGATCCGCATCGACATGAGCGAGTTCATGGAGAAGCACTCGGTCGCACGTCTGATCGGCGCACCTCCGGGCTACGTCGGGTACGAGGAAGGCGGCACGCTGACCGAAGCGGTGCGCCGCAAGCCATACTCGGTGATCCTGCTGGACGAGGTAGAAAAAGCGCACCCGGACGTGTTCAACGTGCTGTTGCAAGTGCTGGACGACGGCCGCATGACCGACGGACAGGGACGTACCGTGGACTTCAAGAACACCGTCATCATCATGACTTCCAATCTCGGCAGCCAGATGATCCAGCAGATGGCCGGCGACGACTACCAGGTGATCAAGCTCGCGGTGATGGGCGAGGTGAAGAGCTACTTCCGTCCCGAGTTCATCAACCGCATCGACGAGGTGGTGGTGTTCCACGGCCTGGGCGAGGCGCACGTGAAGTCGATTGCGGCGATCCAGCTGCAATACCTGGCCAAGCGCTTGCGTGCGATGGATATGGAGCTGGAAGTCACCGATGCAGCGCTCGCCGAGATTGCCAATAACGGGTTCGACCCGGTTTACGGGGCAAGGCCGCTCAAGCGTGCGATCCAGGCGGAGATCGAAAATCCGCTCGCGAAGGAAATCCTGGCCGGGCATTTCGCCGCCAAGGATACCGTCAAAGTGGATGTGCAGAACGGGCGGGTAGCGTTCAGCAAGGGCTGACCGCTGTCATGGCCGCAAAAAAGCCGGGAGCTTCCCGGCTTTTTTGTTGCTGCTTCAGTCAGATAGATATTTACTTCGGCCGCGAAAGAGTATAATCAAAGACCTCCCATCGCCTGCAGGGCTCCAGCTGAAAAATGTTTAAACAACAACTGCTTGCGTTAACCCTTGTCCTGGCCGCAGGTTCGGCCGGCGCCGCGATTTCGCCGGCGGATTATTCCGAGGAATCGCCGCGTGCACGCGAGTTGTTGGCGAAGGGCGATCTGCTGGCTGCTGATCTGGATGATCCGGAAAAGGGCTGGGATGCCGCTACGCTGTATTGCGAGGCAGCCCGCATTGGCAGCGCCGAAGCGCAATTTCGCCTCGGCATGCAATATGCCTTCGGCAAGGGGGTGCCGGAAAACCGCGAGCAGGCCGCTGCGCTGTTCCAGATCGCCGCCCATCAAGGGCATGCGGAAGCGCAGAATATGCTGGAAACCATCAACCTCATGCAGGCCGAGCGCCTCCCGCCTTGTGTGCTAGCTGCCGTTCTCCCCGAAAAACTGCCGCCCAAGCCAGCATTTCGCGCTGTGGACGAGCCTGAAATCACCCGTATCCAGCTTTACGTCGAGAACCTTCCCAAGAACCGCCGCTGGGTGGTGGAAATGGTGCGTTCACTGGCGGACTGGTACGGCATCGATCCCAATTTCGCGCTTTCCGTGATCGCGGTGGAATCCAATTTCAGCCCGGAAGCGCTTTCCAACAAGCAGGCGATGGGGCTCATGCAGCTCATCCCCGCGACGGCGGAGCGCTTCAACGTCAAGAATGCCTTCGACGCGACGCAAAACATCAAGGGCGGCCTCAAGTATTTGCGCTGGCTGCTTTCCTACTATCAGGGAAATATCGAGCTGGTTGCCGCCGCCTACAATGCGGGCGAGCGTGCAGTAGACCGCTACAAGGGCGTGCCGCCGTATCCGGAGACTCGCAATTACGTGAAGCGCGTGATGGAGTTCTATCAGCGCGCTTCCCATCCCTATGAGGAAAATCTGGTTACACCTTCTCCCCTCCTGAGCAAAAAGGGCTGAGGCTCTTTGCCGTAAGACATGCATTCCGAGTTTTGGCACGAGCGCTGGCAGCAAAGCCAGATTGGTTTTCATCGCAGCGACACACATCCCTGGCTTCTTGAGTTCTGGCCGACACTGCAACTTCCCGAGCGGAGTCGCGTATTCGTGCCGTTGTGCGGGAAAAGTCGCGATCTCGTGTGGCTGCGGGAGCAAGGGCATGAGGTGATAGGGGTCGAGCTCAGCTCGATTGCGGTCGAGGCGTTTTTCGAAGAAAACGGCCTCACTCCTGTCATTTCTGAAACGGGACGTCTCAAACTGTACGAATCCGACGGTATTCGCCTTTATTGCGGCGACTTCTTCGATCTGACTTCTGCCGAATTGACGGGGGCCGCAGGCTGTTACGACCGGGCCGCGCTGGTGGCGCTTCCACCCGAGCTGCGCGAACGCTATGCCCGGCATCTTGCGCACATTCTTCCCGCATCTGCTGCAATGCTGCTGATCGCCTTCGAATATCCCCAGCACGAGATGGCGGGGCCGCCTTTCAATGTAGATGGGCACGAAGTTGAGCGCCTGTTCGGGCATGCGGGGGATGTACGGCTGCTCCGTGAAATCGACATCCTAGACCAGGAGCCCCGGTTTCGGGCCAAGGGCGTGACGTATCTTAGAGAGTTGGTCTATTCGGTGTTGTTCTAGGGCGCATGGCGGTATAAGCACTGGTTCCTGTTTGCTCCGCCTTGCATGGCACGTCGGCGATATAATCCTCCCCATTGCCAGATCGAACTCTTTCCATGCGCCAACTTACATCGCAACTTAATGTTTCCACCTGCGGCCGCCGGATTTACGACATCACGACGGAAGTCGTCGGCTGGGCGCGGGAGGCTGGTATTTCTACCGGCATGCTGACCCTCTACATCCAGCACACCTCGGCCAGCCTGCTCATCAACGAAAACTACGATCCCGACGTAATCGCCGATCTGGAACGTTTCTTCGCGCGGCTGGTGCCGGACGGCGATCCGTTGTTCGTGCATGTGGACGAGGGTTCCGATGACATGCCGGCCCACGTGCGCACAGCGCTCACCCAAACTCACTTGTGCATCCCCGTGCTCGACGGCAAGCCGGCGTTGGGCACCTGGCAAGGCATCTTCCTCTACGAACACCGCCGCGCGCCGCACCAGCGTCGCGTGCTGCTGCATCTGATCGGAGAATAGCCATGCATGTCACGCTGGTGCATGTCCGCGTCAAGCCCGAACATGTAGCCGACTTCATCGCGGCGACGCGGGATAATCATCTCGCTTCCGTGCGGGAGGCGGGTAATCGCCGCTTTGACGTGCTGCAATCGCCCGAGGAACCCACGAGTTTCTTGCTTTATGAAGCCTACGCGAACGAGGCCGATGCATTGGCACACAAGCAGACCGCCCACTATTTGCGCTGGCGGGATATGGTCGCCGACTGGATGGCCGAGCCGCGGCAAGGTGTGCGCTACCACGGCCTTTATCCGGAGAATCCATGAATATTCCGGCATTCTCGATTGCCGCATTGCCGCGCATCGTTTTCGGCGACGGGACGCGCCGCCAGTTGCCGGCGCTGGCACAGGAGTATGGTCGCCATGCCTTGCTGATTACCGGAAAGGCGTCGCTGCTCGATTCGCCTGCCTGGCCCGAGTTGCTGCAGGGGCTGCGGGACAAGGGGGTTATGTACCAGCAGGTGAGCGTCAGCGGCGAGCCTTCGCCGCAACTGGCAGATACGTTGGCGCAACAGTATCGTGATGCTGGCATCGACGTGGTGATCGGCATGGGTGGGGGCAGTGTGCTGGATGCGGCCAAGGCAGTGGCCGGATTGCTGCGCGTGCCCAACAGCGTGATGGACTATCTCGAAGGTGTGGGCCCCGAGTTGCCTTACCAAGGGCCGGCCGTGCCTTTCATCGCCGTGCCCACCACGGCCGGAACCGGCTCCGAGGCTACCAAGAATGCGGTGTTATCGGTACAGGGCGAGGGCGGCTTCAAGAAGTCGTTCCGCCACGATACGCTGGTGGCAAAGGTTGCGGTGCTGGACCCAGAACTGCTCGCGACCTGCCCGCGCGAACTGATCGCCGCCGACGGCATGGATGCATTGACCCAGTTGCTGGAGTCCTACGTGTCCCTCAAGGCCAACCCTTTTACCGATGCACTGGCACTTTCAGGCATCAGGGCGGCGCGCGACAGCCTGCTGCCATGGTATTTCGGGCAAGGCGAGGTTGCCGTGCATCGAGCCGGTATGGCTTATGCCTCGCTGCTGTCAGGTATCACGCTGGCACAGGTCGGACTGGGTTCGGTGCATGGCCTGGCCGCTCCGCTCGGAGCCTTTTTCCCGATCCCGCATGGTGTGGTCTGCGGCACGCTGGTGGCGGAGTGCAGCGCGGTGAATATCCACTGCCTGCAATCCCGTATGCCGGAAAGCCCGGCTTTGCCGAAATACGCAGAGCTGGGCCGCATCCTTGCTGATAGCCCCGATCTCAATGACGATGCTGCGCGCAAGCGTTTGCTGGATATCCTGGCCGAGTGGACCGAGCGCCTGGAACTGCCACGCATCGGACGTTACGGCATGACGGGGGCGGACATTCCCCGCGTCGTCGCCAACTGCCGCGGCAGCAGCATGAAGACCAATCCTGTCGTGCTTTCCGACGATGAAGTGGCTGCCATCCTGGAGGCGCGGCTGTAATGTCCGAGCGGCGCTATCATGCGATGCTGTTGATCATCCTGGGCGCCGTCTTTCTCTGGTCCGCGATTGCGCCGCATGACCGGTTCACGTGGTATCTCGAAGTTTTTCCGGTGATCATCGCGCTGCCGCTGCTGGCCGTGTTCTGGCATCGTTTCCCTTTTTCCCGGCTCGCCTGCCTGCTGATGCTGGTCCATGCGATCATCCTGCTCATCGGCGGGCATTACACCTATGCCGAAATGCCGCTGTTCAACTGGCTGCGGGACGCCAACGGCTGGGACCGCAATTATTACGATCGCGTCGGGCATGTGGCCCAGGGCTTCATTCCCGCCATCGTGGCGCGTGAGATTCTGCTGCGCACGTCTCCGCTTAGTCCCGGCAAATGGCTGTTTTTCCTTGTGGTCTGTGTCGCACTGGCGATCAGCGCCGTGTATGAAATGCTGGAGTGGTGGGTGGCGGAAGCTTCCGGCAGCGATGCCGTGGCGTTTCTGGCGACGCAAGGCGACATCTGGGATACGCAGTGGGATATGTTTCTCGCAATGTTGGGAGCCATCGCCGCGCTGGTGCTGCTGTCACGATGGCATGATCGCTCGATCAGACAGCTGGGGTTGGCGGAATGAGCCCAGCCTCCAAATATCACGATCTCAAAGCCGAGCATGAGGCATCTGCTATCGAGGCGCGTTTGGCTGCCGCCAAGCAGAACAGTTATGTAGGCGATGCCGTGCTCGGTGCGATAGACGGCTGCGTGACGACATTCGCGGTTGTAGCCGGTACGGCCGGTGCGGCATTGCCCGCCGCTGTGGCCATTGTGCTGGGGCTCGCGAATCTTATTGCCGACGGTTTCAGCATGGCGGCCAGCAATTACCAGCGAGCGAAAAGCGAGCATGAATTGCTGGCACGGGCACGGGAAACCGAAGAGCGCCACGTGCGTGAAGTGCCGGAGGGCGAGCGGGAGGAGGTGAGGCAAATCTACGCAGCCAAAGGGTTTCAGGGAGAGGTGCTGGAGGAAATCGTTGCCGGCATCACACGGGATCGCGAGCGTTGGGTGGATACCATGCTGATCGAGGAACTCGGGCTGCGGCTTGATCCACCCGTGCCTGGAGTGGCGGCGCTGACGACCTTTCTCGGTTTCTGTGCCGCAGGCATCGTGCCGCTGTTGCCGTATTTTTTGCCTGTTCTGAACGGCGAGCAGGTATTTGCCGCGAGCACTGCGGCGACCGCAGCCACCTTTTTCGGCATCGGCGTGCTGAAGGGCCGGACGTTGCAACAGCCGCCGCTCAAGTCCGGCTTGGAAACCTTGTTGATCGGCGGCGGCGCGGCAACGCTGGCTTATATCGCAGGCGTTCTGCTGCGAGGGCTGACCGGCGGCTTAACTTAATTCCGGCTATGGGTAGCAGCTAGTCTGCTGCGCATTCAGGAGTGGGACAGCTTGAGGCCGATAATGCCGGCGAAAATGAGCGTCAGGCTAAGCAGGCGTGCCGTGTGGGCGGGCTCGTCAAAAAGTATGATGCCCAGTATCGCCGTGCCGATAGCGCCGATTCCCACCCAGATGGCATAAGCGGTACCGACGGGAAGGGTTTTCATCGCAAACCCCAGCAGGGCAACGCTCAGCACCATGGCAAGCAGGGTCCCCACGGTAGGCCATAAACGCGTGAAGCCGTCCGTGTACTTCAGCCCTATGGCCCATGCAACTTCGAACAGTCCGGCAATGACGAGGATTAGCCAATTCATTTCAATACTCCCTGGAATGTGAGGCCGTCCTCAATGCGAAAGGGGTGTTGTGAGGTCGTCCTCACTCCCTGTGTGCTCAAAATTCTAGCACAAGGCCGGTCCGTGTCATCCCGAGGGCAGTTGGTGCAGAAATGTTAAAGAGTGAAATTATCTCAGCACGCACCAGCCGAGAGGATCGAACGGTTTGCTGCGATGGCGCATCTCGAAATAGAGCCCTGACTCCGCGTTCCCGCCGCTATTGCCGACTGAAGCGATGCTGTCGCCCGGGTCTACCTCGTCGCCGACGTTTTTCAGCAGAGACTGGTTATTGCCGTACAGGCTCATGAAGCCGTCCCCATGATCGACGATGAGCAGATTGCCGAAGCCACGCAGCCAGTCGGCGAACACCACGGTGCCGGAGGCGATCGCCTTGACGTCGCTGCCTTCGTTGGCGCGAATGAACAGGCCCTTCCAGGATACGCCGCTGTCTTCACGCGATGTTCCGAACTTGTTCACGATGTCGCCGCGCACCGGCAGGTTCAGCTTGCCCTTGAGGGAAGCGAAGGCGGTATCCGCGATCGCAGGACTGGGCAGGGTCTCGTTCTTGCCAACGGGTCCTGACGGCGCAGACGGAGCGGTGGGTGTGGCTTGCTTCTTGCGCTTGGGTTTAGCGGGCACGATACGCGCAAGGCGTTCGACCAGATCGGTGAGGCGCTTTTCGTCGCGGCGCAATTTGTTGATTTCGCCTCGCTGCGTTTTGATCTTGCCTGCCAGCTGTTGCAGTACGCCTTTGCGCTCGCGTTTTTCGGACTCCAGCTGCTTGCGTTGCTTTTCCTGCTCTTCCTTGAGCGTTTCGATTTCAGCCAGCGTCGTGGTAGTTTTTTCGTTCAGTTCGGCGACCTGCTGCTGGTTCTGGCGCAATGCCGCGATATTGTCAGCCCGGGCGCGGGCCATGTAGGCAAAATACTGAAGATCGCGCGATATCGAGTTCGGATCCTGCCCGGACAGCAGGATTTGCAGATAGCCCTGCTGTCCGTGAACGTACTGTTGATGGAATTGCCTGCTCAGCGTTTTCTGCTGCTCGCTGATGGTGGCGTTCAGCGTGGAAAGCTCCCGTTGCTGCGCCTGCAGGGTTTGACGGCTGTCATTCTGGCGCAGGGCGATTTCATAAAGCTTGCGGTTGGTTTCGCTGATGGCTCGTTCGCTCTTTT
Source organism: uncultured Methylobacillus sp. (assembly GCA_946478865.1). The sequence continues at coordinate 21,282 of CAMLDO010000019.1, read as the reverse complement.
TGAGAGCATCCGCTGCTTCGGAGTGCGCTTCCTGGGTACTGTCGAGCTCTTTTTTAAGAGACTCGATCCGCCCCTTCAATTCCTGCAGATCTTCCTTGGTGTCCTCGGCCTTGCCTGCCTGGGCAAAGGCGGGGATAAGCAGGGCGAGCGCGCAGGCGCCATGGCATAACCAACGATTCATCCGGGAATTATAACCGCCGTCACTGCGCGTTGACGGCGAGCGGAACATCCTCGAACTCGACCAGCGGGCGCCCCGTCATTTCTGCCGGTTGCGGTACGCCCATCATGCGCAGCAGCGTGGGCGCCACATCGGAAAGAGCGCCCGTGTGCGCAAGATGCGCAGCGCGACCGATGTAGAGTAAAGGCACGAGGTTGGTGGTGTGCTGGGTATGCGGCTGCTGATGGGCATGATCTTCCATGCATTCCGCGTTACCGTGATCGGCGGTAATGATGACTTCTCCGCCGATTTTCTGCATGGCGCGTATCACTCGGCCGAGGCACACATCTACCGCCTCGACCGCCTTGATGGCGGCGGGGAGATTGCCGGTATGCCCCACCATGTCGGCATTGGCATAGTTGCAGATGATCGCGTCGTACTTCTTGCTCAGGATGGCTTCCTCGAGCTTGTCCGTGACTTCGTAGGCGCTCATTTCAGGCTGCATGTCGTAGGTCGCGACCTGAGGCGATGGCACCAGAATGCGGTCTTCGCCCGGATAAACCTGTTCTTCGCCACCGTTGAAGAAGAAGGTGACATGCGGATACTTCTCGGTTTCCGCGATACGCAGCTGCTTCAGGCCGAGATGTGCAAGGTGCTCGCCGAGAGTGTTATGCACGATCTCGGGAGGGAATGCGACTTGGGCGGCCAGATCGTTCTTGTTGTACATCGTCAGCGTGTAAAAACCGCCGAGTTCGGGCTGGTGCGCCCGATGGAAGCCTTCGAAGTTCTTGTCGAGGAAGGCGCGTGTCAGTTCGCGTGCGCGGTCGGAACGGAAATTCATGTAGACGATCACATCGCCGTCTTCGACCCGCACCGGCTCGCCGATGACCGTCGGCTTGACGAATTCGTCGGTTTCGCCGCGCGCGTAGGCCATTTCGAGGCCCTGCTGCGCCGTCGCGGCATAAAACTCGCCCTTGCCGCAGGAAATCAGATTGTAGGCGGCCTCAATACGCGGCCAGCGCTTGTCGCGATCCATCGCGTAGAAGCGACCGATGATGGTGGCGATACGGCCTGCACCAAAATGGGTGCAGTTATCTTCCATGCGCTTGATGAAGGTTTCGGCGCTCTTGGGCGGCGTGTCGCGTCCATCGAGGAAGGCGTGAACGAAGATTTTGCGCAGGCCAAGACGTGCCGCCATTTCGACCATGCTATGGATATGATGCTCGTGGCTGTGAACGCCGCCACTCGAAAGCAGCCCAAAAATGTGCAGGGCGCGATCATTGTCCTTGGCGAGATTGACGGCTTCGGTCAATGCGGGATTGGTGAAAAAGTCGCCGTCGCCGATCGCACGGTTGATGCGCTCGAACTCCTGGTAGAGAATTCTGCCTGCACCAATATTGAGATGTCCTACTTCCGAGTTGCCCATCTGGCCGGAAGGCAGTCCCACCGAATGCTCCGAGGCATTGATGAGGGTATGGGGATAATTGCGCCACAGGGAATCCCAGTTGGGCTTATGAGCCAGGGCGATGGCGTTGTCCGCGGACTCCTCGCTATGGCCGAAGCCATCCAGGATCAGCAGCAAAACAGGCGTGACTTTCATCTCAACGTTTCGTTTCTTGAAGTTCCAATGTATAAACCTTTGCTATTCTATTATATTTTAAGGGTTTTTGCATTATACTTTCTGCATATTAAGGTTTTCTGACACTCTGCAAACCGGCTAGTTTCCACGGAATTGCCGCCTGAAAAACATGCAAAAAACGAGCCAGACTGAAATTATCGAGCATGATGAGCACATCGACCAGGCGGCGCGCGCGCTGAAAGCGATGTCGCATCCGTTGCGTCTGAAGATATTGTGTGTGCTGGGCGACAAGGAAATCAGCGTTCAGGAAATCGTCGATGCCGTGGGTACCACGCAAAGCAACATTTCCCAGCATCTGGCCATTCTGCGTGACAAGGAGGTGCTGCGTACGCGCAAGGATGCCAACCGCGTTTACTATCGTATCGGCGATCCGCGCACGCTCAAGCTCATCGAGCTCATGCGCGATGTATTCTGCGGCCTAGGTCCAGACTAAAGCCCATCAATGAGTTTCGACCTCAATTTTATTTGTTTATTTGATCTTATATATTAGAATATTATAATATAGTGATTATATGGGTGCGTGCATCTTCCAGATGATTCTGGCTATCCGTTTGCGGCATTGCGCGACGGGAACTTGCAGCGAAGCGGATTTACCAACTGCGAAGCGATGGATAGAATCGTTGCCCCGGTCGCATAAATTACGGCGATACAGCCAACTATGAAGGAGCAAGCCTTGAAGTTTCTGATGGATAACGCAATCTGGATTGGCCTCGCGGTCGGCTCTGGTTTCATGCTGCTGTGGCCTGCGTTGCGCGGCGGCGCATCGGGCTCGCAGGATGTTTCCCCGGCCGAGGCGGTGATGCTGATCAACCGCGAAAACGCGCTTGTGCTGGATGTGCGCGAGGAAAATGAATTTGCCGGCGGGCATATTCCCGAGGCTCGGAATATTCCGCTCGCCAAGCTGGCAGAACGGGCCGGCGAGCTGAAGAAATATCAGCAGAAGCCCATCGTGGTGAATTGCCAGGGCGGTGTGCGCTCCGCCAAGGCATGCGAGCAGCTGAAAAAGGCGGGATTTACCCGTGTGCACAATCTCCAGGGCGGCATCAATGCCTGGAACAATGCCAAGCTGCCGGTAGCAAAAGGATAATCATGGCTAACATCACGATGTACACCACCGGAACCTGCCCGTACTGCATCAATGCCGAGCGTCTTTTGCTCAGCAAGGGCGTCGAGAATATCGACAAGGTGCGTGTCGATCTCGATCCGCAGCGCCGCTATGAAATGATGGAAAAGTCGGGTCGCCGCACCGTTCCTCAGATCTGGATCGGCGAGCGCCATGTGGGCGGGTTCGACGATTTGCGTGCGCTGGACATGAAGGGCGAGCTTGATCCGCTGCTGGCTGAGTAACGGCTTTCAAAAAGCCTTCTTTAGCGGCTAAAATGGCAAACTTTTAGCCCAACCATTTTAGGAATCAGCATGGCACAAGATCAGGAAAACGCTCAGGCTACCGGCGAAGAGCAAGCGCAACAGCCGGCGTTCAGCATCGAGAAAATCTACGTCAAGGACGTCTCGCTCGAGATCCCGAACGCCCCGCAAGTCTTCCTGCAACGCGAGACGCCTGAAGTCGGCATCGAGCTGCACAATGCGGCAGCGTCAATCGGCGATGGCGTGTTCGAAGCCGTGATCACCGTGACCGTCACATCCAAGATCGAAGACAAGACCGTGTTCCTGGTCGAAGTGGCCCAGGCCGGTATCTTCCAGATTCGCAACGTGCCGAACGAAGCCATCGAAGGCATTCTCGGCGTGACTTGCCCCAACATTCTCTTCCCGTATGCCCGTGAAGCGGTATCGGATCTGGTGACCCGTGCAGGCTTCCCGCCGGTGCTGCTCAATCCGATCAATTTCGAAGCGCTCTACCTCCAGCAAAAGCAGCAGCAACAGGCGCAAGCTGGCGATGCGGCGACCGCTCACTAAACTGTCGTTCGTGCTGGCGGCAATGTTGCTGCCAGCGATGGCCTGGGCACTGGATTACCGTTCGGTTTCCGTGCCCCGAGCCATTTTCTACGATGCGCCGTCCGCGCAGGGCAAAAAGCTGTATGTCGCGCATCAGTATTATCCGGTCGAAGTCATCGTCAACCTCGGCGACTGGATCAAGGTACGCGATGTGCGCGGCGAATTCGCCTGGATCGAGGCCAAGCAGCTTGACCAGAAGCGTACCTTGATCGTCAAGGTACCGCAGGCGGAAGCCCGCGAAGCGGCTGATCCCTCTGCGAGACTTGTTTTCAAGGCTGAGCAGGATGTGGCGCTGGAGCTCGTGGAAAATACGGGCAATGGCTGGGCCAAGGTGCGCCATCGCGACGGGTTGATGGGCTATATCCCCATCAATCAGGTTTGGGGTTTGTAACGTAAAGGGAGCGCGCGTGAGCCTGTATAAGGCAACGCGATGAAATCAAAATGAATATCACCGTTCTCGGCGCCGGTGCCTGGGGAACCGCGCTGGCCATACATCTGGCGCACCGCCATCCTGTCACGTTGTGGGCGCGCAATGCCGACCAGGTAGGAGAAATGGGCAAGCTGCGCGCCAATCCGCGCTATCTCGGCGATTACACTTTTCCCGAAGCCCTGCGCCTCGAATCCGACCTGCATGCGGCGCTGCAATCGGCCGACATGATCCTTTCCGTGGTGCCTACCTCCGGCTTTCGCAACATCCTGCGCGAAATCCGCGCTGCCGGCTGCAAGGTGCCGGTGGTATGGGCCAACAAGGGGCTGGAAAACGGTACTTCCAAGCTCATGCACGAGGTGGTTGCGGAAGAACTGCCGGCCGACCAATTGCGCGGCATACTTTCCGGTCCCAGTTTCGCTGGGGAGTTGGCTAAAGGTTTGCCGACGGCGATTACCCTCGCTTCCGCGGATGAGGCCTTTGCCGGCGAAGCGGCCGCGGCATTCCATGGCGGCACGGTGCGCGTATACAGCAGCACGGATGTCGTGGGCGTGGCCGTAGGCGGCGCGCTCAAGAACGTGATGGCGATTGCCGCGGGCATCAGTGACGGCATGGGTTTTGGCGCCAATGCGCGTGCTGCCCTGATTACGCGCGGGCTGGCGGAAATCACCCGTTTCGGCATGGCGCTCGGCGGCCGTCTCGAAACCTTCATGGGGCTGGCGGGAGCGGGCGATCTGATACTGACCTGTACCGGCGATGCCTCGCGCAATCGCACCGTCGGCCTGCGGCTCGCCAAGGGGGAAACGCTGCAGCAGATCATCGACTCGCTGGGACATGTCGCCGAAGGCGTGCACACCACGCGCGAAGTATTCAACAAGGCCAAGCAGCTCGGCGTGGACATGCCGATCACCTGCGAGGTGAATGCCGTGCTGTCCGAAGGACGTTCGCCGCGTGTTGCAGTGGAGAACCTGCTCAGCCGCGAGCAGAAGTCCGAGCACTATTGAGCTTTGCGGGCGCGGCGCCATTCTGCGCCCGGTTTATTACTTTCCTTCCGCAAACCCGTTCTGCCGCCAGGCTTCGTAAGTAATCACTGCCGCCGAGTTCGAGAGATTGAGGCTGCGGCTATGCGGCAGCATCGGCAGTCGAATGCGCTGTTCCGGCGGAAACGTTTCCAGCAGTTCCTGCGGCAGGCCTCGCGTTTCCGGACCGAACACGAACACATCTCCTTCCCGGTATTCCACCTCCTGATAGGGGCGGCTTCCGCGCGTCGATAACGCAAACATGCGGCGCCCTTCCAGCGCAGCCAGGCAGGCGGCCCAGTCACGGTGCACCTTGAGCGTCGCGTATTCATGGTAGTCCAGCCCCGCGCGCTTCAATTGCTTGTCCTCCAATGCGAATCCCAGTGGTTCGACCAGGTGCAATGTCGCTCCGGTATTGGCGCAAAGACGGATGATGTTGCCGGTGTTGGGAGGGATTTCGGGTTGGAACAGCACGAGATGAAACATGAATCGAAGGCCTGGTAATTGAACGATGGCCGCGTTGGCGCGACTAATTCAATTATGCCGTTGAAAGCCGGAGAAGATGAAATATCCGTTGTTCGAATGCCTGCGCGAGCAATACCCGCATGCGCTTGAGCAAAAGTACGAGCGTATCCTGCAGAAAATAGACGAGTTATGGGATACGTCCGAGATCGACGCATACTTCAGCGATCTCATCATCGATACGCGCGGCGGGCGCCAGGGGTTTCCCAAGGATGTTCTGGACGACATCATCGTGCTGCGCGATTTCCGCGAGGCGGAAAGATTGCGCGAGGCGGAAACGCAGATCGATGCCTTGCGCGAACTGGAGCGGCGGCGCGTCACATTCAACCAGCGGGAATTCCAGCGCGCGCTGGATGCGGGAGACCAGGCCATGGTCGACCTGTTCGTGCGTGCCGGCATCAATATCCATCAGGAAGATGCCATGGGCAGTCCGCCCATCGTTACGGCGCTCAAGAAGGGCTACACCATCATCGCCCGCATCCTGCTCAATGCAGGTGCCGATCCGAATGCGCGCGACCGACTGGGCCTGACACCCTTGCTGCTTGCCTGCGGCAAGCCGACGCGCGGCTACAAGGAAATAGCCGAAATGCTTATCGCAAAAGGAGCCGAGATCCACGTACGCGACCGTCTCGGCTGGAGTCCGCTGCTGCTCGCCTTGTCCGGCGGCACGGTGGAGATTGCGGAGCGCCTCATCGAACGCGGTGCCGATCTCAATGCGCGCACTCGTCACGGCGAAAGCGCGCTCGAACTGGCAGCCAAAGCGGGGCATCAGCGGCTGGCGACGCTGATGCGCGAGAAGGGCGCGCGGCTGTAGCTATTCCGGCAGGGTGCGCGCGATCACCCAGCAATCCACGCGCTCGGCCCCAGCGTTTTTTGCTGTCTGGGCCAGCGCATCGAGGCTCGCTCCCGTCGTCATGACATCATCCAGCAAAGCAATGCGCTTCCCGTCGATACGTTCCTCGAACGCGAAGACGCCTCGTACGTTGCGACGCCGCTCCTTGAGAGGCAGGTTGGCTTGCGGCGAAGTGGGGCGCGTTCGTCTCGCGAGGCTTGCTGCGAGCGGTACATTCAGGCGCTTGCCGACGATGCGTCCGATTTCCACGGCCTGATTGAAGCCGCGCTCTTTGAGGCGGTCAGGGTGCAGCGGCATGGGGACGATGAAATCCGGGAGAGGGCCATCGCCCAGCTTGCGGGTCAGCAGATTGCCCATTAAATGCGCGGCTGCCAGAAAGCCGGAATACTTGTAGCGCTGCAATACGGCATTGATGGGGAAGCGATATTCCAGTACGGCGTGAGTGGCGTCGAATGCGGGCGTGGTCTTGAGGCAATTGCCGCAAATATTGCCGGTTCCCGTAGGCAACGCACAGATTGGGCATTGTGGCCCCTCATGCCAGGGCAGATCGGTTTCGCAGTGGTGACAGACTAGGGATTCTGTTGCGCGTGCGCCGCATAACAGGCAGGAGGGCGGTAGCAGGATTTGATTAATTTTTGATCTAATGTCAATCAATTGCGGCCCCGATCTTTGACAGGATATAATTCCGGCTTTCTTATAGGGCCTCCATTATGACAGCGAAAACGATTACCGCTGCTGACCAGAAGCGTGCGGCTAAAATCTTCAATATCTGTGCATCCATCGCTGTCCTGCTGATGCCCCTCATTATTCCGATGCTGCTGTGGATCGCTGCATCGATCTTCGTCCACGCTTCCGTGGCCCACCATCCCAACCAGCGCGTACGCGATTATCTCTATCCGGGCGGCTATCGTTTCTACGGGGTCGTCGGTTCGCTGGTGGTGTTGCTGAATTTCTCGCCGCAAATGGCCAGCTGGATTCCCGGCATCATCCATATGGGCCCGTTGCGCCTGCCGATGTTCTGGGTCTGGGTGTGGGTGGCGAGCATATTGATTATCGTTCCTCTGGCAGTGCGCGACATCCTGCGCGCCAACAAGGAAAACTGGCAGGACATGACTATCGAGGCTGAACATGCTTGAAAACACCATTGAATTCGTCCGGCCTGCCAAGGCCAAGCCGGCTGCCGAGCGCTGGACCGTCGCGGAAATCGCCGCGCTGTTCGAATTGCCCTTCAACGACCTGATGTTCCGCGCGCAAAGCGTGCATCGCGAGCACTTCAACCCGAACGAGGTACAGGTGAGCACGCTGCTGTCGATCAAGACCGGCGGCTGCTCCGAGGACTGCGGCTACTGCCCGCAATCCGCGCGCTACCATACCGGCGTCGAGAACGAGGACCTCATGGCATTGGATGACGTGGTCGCTGCCGCCAAGGCGGCCAAGGATAGCGGCGCACAGCGCTTCTGCATGGGCGCTGCGTGGCGCGGTCCGAAGCAGAAGGATCTGGAGCCGGTGCTCAAGATGATCGCCGAGGTAAAGGCGCTGGGCCTCGAAACCTGCGCCACGCTGGGCATGCTCAAGGACGGCCAGGCCGAACAACTGCGCGAAGCCGGCCTCGATTACTACAACCACAACCTGGACACTGCTCCCGAGTACTACGGCGATGTGATCTCCACCCGCACCTACCAGGATCGTCTGGACACGCTGGACCGCGTGCGCGCGACCGGCATGAACGTGTGTTGCGGCGGCATCGTCGGCATGGGCGAATCGCGCAACCAGCGCGCCGGCCTCATCGCCCAGCTCGCCAACATGGAAACGCCGCCCGAAAGCGTGCCGATCAACATGCTCACGCAGGTCGAGGGCACACCCATGCACGGCACCGAGGAACTCGATCCGTTCGAGTTCGTGCGTACCATCGCCGTCGCGCGCATCACCATGCCGCAAAGCCACGTGCGGCTGTCCGCCGGTCGCCAGAGCATGCCGGAAAGTTTGCAGGCGCTATGCTTCCTCGCGGGGGCGAATTCGGTCTTCTACGGCGAAAAGCTGCTGACCACCGGCAACCCTGACGTCGAAGCCGATCAGGCGCTGTTCGCCAAGCTCGGCATCAACCAGTCCAATTAGTCCAAGGGGAGGGCATTCGCCCTCCCTCTCGCCATGACCGCTTCAGATCCGTTTCGCGTGCTCCGGGATGAAATCGATGCCCGCGCCTCCCAAGGCCTGCTACGCGCGCGGCGGATCGTGGCCGGCAGGCAGCAGCCTGTCCTGCATGTGGATGGCGAAGAAATATTATCCTTCTGCAGCAATGATTACCTCGGATTGGCGAGCCATCCGACGCTGATTGCCGCGTTGCAGCAGGCTGCGACCGAGGCTGGCGTCGGCGGCGGTGCTTCGCACCTCATCACCGGCCATCATCGACTGCATCACGAACTGGAAGAGGCCTTGGCCGCGTTCGTCGGCCTGCCGCGTGCGCTGTTTTTCTCCACTGGCTATATGGCTAACCTGGGCATCGTTTCTGCGCTGGTCGGTCGCGGGGATGCGATTTTTGCCGATCGCCTCAACCATGCCTCGCTAAACGATGCGGCCGTGCTGTCGCGGGCGGACCTGCATCGCTATGCGCACAATGACGTTGCCGCGCTGGAAAGACAGCTCGCGCAAAGCCCGGCCAAGCGCAAGCTGGTGATCGCCGATGCGGTGTTCAGCATGGATGGCGATATCGCTCCAGTGCCCGAATTGCTGGCGCTGTGCGAACGTTATGACGCCTGGCTAATGCTGGACGATGCCCACGGTTTTGGCGTGCTGGGCGAGCACGGGGAAGGCACGCTGGCGCATTTCGGCGTGAAAAGCCCGCGCATCATTTACATGGCGACTCTGGGCAAGGCTGCCGGCGTTTCGGGCGCATTTGTGGCCGGCGAGCCTGAGCTGATCGAATACCTGATCCAGAAAGCCCGCACCTACATCTTTACGACAGCCATGCCGCCGGCGCTGGCCGCTGCATTATTGGCTGCGCTGCCCATTATTCGCACGGAGCCCCAGCGTCGAGCCCATCTTCGCAGCCTGGTGAATACCCTTCGTAGCGGGTTGAACCTGACGAAGTGGCGCCTCGATCCTTCCGTTACGCCCATTCAGCCTTTGATCGTAGGCAGCAACGAGGATGCGCTGCGAGCCAGTGAAAAACTGCGCGCACGCGGCATATTGGTGCCCGCAATTCGTCCTCCCACCGTGCCACAGGGAACGGCGCGCCTCCGCATCACGCTATCTGCGGCGCATACGGCGGAAGATGTGCGACGTCTTATCGAGGCCATACATTCCGCGGAGGCCGAGGCATGAGCCTGCATATAGAAACCGGCGGGCAAGGGGAGAACATTGTCCTGCTCCATGGCTGGGGTATGCATGGAGGCGTATGGTCGGGCGTACACGACCAGCTGGCGCGGGAGTATCGCGTGCATGTGGTCGATCTCCCAGGCATGGGGTACAGCAAACCGATCACGCCTTACGATCTCAAGCATTTGACGGAGACGCTGGCGGGCGAATTGCCTGAGAATTCCACTGTGTTCGGCTGGTCGCTCGGCGGCCAAATTGCCATTCGGCTGGCACTGGATCACCCCCGGCAGGTGGGCAGGCTGGCCTTGATCGGCTCCACGCCGCGCTTCGTGCAGGTCGAAGACTGGCAAGCTGCCGTCGCGCCCGAAGTGTTTCGCCAGTTCGCATCCCAGGTCGCCAACGATTATCACGAGACGATGGCACGCTTCCTCGGACTGCAGGCATTTGGCGGGGAGGCCTCCCGCACTTTGCTGCGCGACCTGAAGGAGCGCTTTTTCGCGCGTCCGGCGCCGCATCCCGCGGTATTGCAGGATGCATTGGACATTCTGCTCGATACCGACCTGCGTACGCAGCTGCCGCGCCTGGAACAGCCAGTACTGTTGATCCATGGCAGCCGCGACACGCTCGCGCCTGCCGATGCCTCGCGCTGGATGGCTACGCAATTGCCGAACGCGCGGCTGCACGTCATCGAAGGCGCTTCGCATGCCCCCTTCCTGTCGCACCCTGATACCTTCATGCAGGCGGTGCAGGCATTCCTGAAAGAAACCAACCCCGCGGAGACCGCGATTTGAACCCGCAGGACGAATACACGATAGACAAGGCACGCGTTCGCGCCTCCTTCGACCGCGCCGCGACCAGCTACGACGCGGCTGCCGTGTTGCAGAAGGAAGTGCGTGTACGCATGCTGGAACGGCTGGACTACACGAAGATCGCTCCTGCCCGCATCCTGGACGCAGGCACCGGCACCGGCCATGCCGCGCGTGCGCTGGAGGAGCGTTACAAGGGTAGTCATGTCTTTGCGCTCGACATTGCGCTCGGCATGTTGCGCATGACAGCCGCAGCCGATCCGTGGTGGCGGCGTTTCATTCCCGGACGCCGCAGCGCACTGTGCGCCGATATCGAAAGCCTTCCGCTGCAGGCTGGGAGCATGGATCTCGTCTGGTCCAACCTTGCCATTCAGTGGTGCAACGATCTCGATCAGGCCTTCGGCGAAATGGCGCGTGTGCTGCGGCCGGAAGGTTTGCTGATGTTCAGCACTTTCGGTCCGGATACGCTCAAGGAGTTGCGTGAAGCGAGCGCAGCCGATCCTGCGCACGTGCACGTCAGCCGCTTCATCGACATGCATGACATCGGTGACGCACTGGTACGCGCAGGTTTCTCCGCGCCGGTGATGGATGTCGAGCATTTCGTGCTCACCTACGACGATGTGTTGGGCGTGATGCGCGATCTCAAGGCCATAGGTGCGCGCAATGCGGCGCAAGGCCGACGACGCGGGCTGGAGGGCAAAGGCTTTCTCGCAGCACTGACCGAGCGTTATGAGCGCTTCCGCAGCGAGGGCAAGCTGCCCGCTACCTTTGAAGTGATTTACGGGCACGCCTGGAAGAGCGCTGCCTTGAACGAGCATCTGCCTGACGGTTCGCAGGTTATCAGGCTGCATCGCCGATGAAGCATGGGTTTTTCGTGACCGGTACCGATACCGGTGTCGGGAAAACGCTGATTTCCTCGGCGCTGGTACATCATTTTGCACTCGAGGGTTATCGCTCAGTCGGGCTGAAACCGGTCGCAGCCGGCTGCGAGTGGAAGAATGGCCGTCTGTTGTCCGACGATGTCGCGCAACTGCGTGCGGCGAGCAATGTGGCGCTGCCCCTGGAAATTATCAACCCTTACGCTTTCGAACCCCCGCTGGCGCCGCATATTGCGGCAGATATGGCAGGGCAACGCATCGAAATGCAGCCTATTCTGGAGGCGTTCTGCCAGGCAGCGGCTGCCGCCGATATCGTGGTGGTCGAAGGCGTGGGCGGCTTCCGTGTGCCCTTGAACGACAGCGAGGATACCGCCGATCTCGCGGCAAGGCTGGCTCTGCCCGTCATTTTGGTCGTAGGCATGCGGCTCGGTTGCCTCAGTCATGCCTTGCTTACCGCGGAATGCATTTTTGCACGCGGCCTGAAACTCGCAGGCTGGATTGCAAACACAATCGATCCGCAAATGTCTGCCTTTCAAGAGAATTTGCAGTCTCTTGAGAAAAGAATCCCAGCCCCTTGCCTGGGTGTCGTATCCTATGAGGAACAGCCGGATTTTTCTCGCGCCGAATCAATGTTGAGGCGCGAGGGAATAGGGAATATTGTTTGCCCCTAACTAGCCAAAATGGCTAAAATACCTCGAATGGGGTATTGCCTTGGGCACCCAGACTAAATATGGGAATTGGGAAAGAGATATGAACATCTTGGAAAAAATCGTACAGCAGCTGAACCTCAAGAAACAGTTCCTGATGCTGTCTCTTCTTGAAGCGATCGGCTTTGTCGCGGTGTACTTCGATAATTCCTGGCCCGTGATTCTCGTTTTCCTGATACTCAACGTCGTGACTGCACTATGGTTCGGGTATCGTTCCGCCCATCGCGCCGATGCTATCGCACGCAATTTGCAAACCATCGCCGGAGGCAATCTCTCCCAGAAATTTGGCTTGCAGGGGAAGGATGATTTTGCCTGGATGGCTTACGAGTCCGACCGCGCACGCAAGGGTGTTTCCGTCCTCATCAAGGGTGTTACCGAAACCTCCCAGGAGCTGGGCCACTCGGCCGACAACATGAGTACGATGGCGCTTCGCACCAAGGAAGCCATCGCCAGTCAGGGCGAACATACCCATCAGATCGCGGCCAGCATCATGCAGCTTGCGAATCAGGTCAAGGAGGTGTCTGCCCAAGCCACTCGCGTCGCCTCTTCCGCCAAGGAAGCCAATACGGCAGCGGTCGGCGGCAGCAAGGTGGTCGGCGAGACCATCAACTCTCTCGAAACCATCTCCAACGACGTGCAGGGCATCGCCGAGTCGATTACCTCCCTGCAGGACGAAATCAACAAGATCAGCTCCGTGATGCAGGTCATTCGCGACATTTCCGAGCAGACCAACCTGCTGGCCTTGAACGCTGCGATCGAAGCGGCGCGTGCTGGTGAAGCGGGACGCGGTTTCGCGGTCGTGGCCGATGAGGTGCGCAATCTGTCGCAGCGTACCAGCAAGTCCACCGAAGAAATTACCCAGATCATTACCAGCCTGCAGGGCAAGTCGCATCAGGTTGCCAAGACCGTGCAGGAAAAGCAGCAGGATGCCAACGCCGCAGCTAGCAGCGCCAAGTCGGCCGAGAATGCCCTGAATGGCATCGTTGGCGCGGTTCAGGAAATCGTGACTTTGTCCGATGCTATCGCCGAACTGACCGCGCAGCAGGAAGCAGCCACCGGCGGCATCACCGAAGCCGTGACTTATATCGAAGGCCTGTCCCGTCAGAATGCCGATGAAGCCAATTCCTTCCACTCGATGTCGCAAGACCTCTCGCAGAAGGCCGGCCACCTCAACGAACTGGTATCCAAGTTCATCGTTTGATCCGGAGTATTCAGACAATAAAAAAGGCAGCCTTGGCTGCCTTTTTTATTGTCTGAACTGAATATCTTTCGTCTAGGCGGCTTGCACCGGGATACCGCGGCGCTTGTCCTTGATACGATTCATCGTGTCGACGTAGACCAGTTCCGGCTGGAATTTTTCCAGTTCGATCTCGTTGTAGACCGCGTAGGTGGCGATGATAAGGATGTCGCCGGGCGCAGCCTTGCGTGCGGCAGCACCGTTTACGGAAATAATGCCGGAATTGCGCTGGGCGCGGATGGCATAAGTCGTGAAGCGCTCGCCGTTGTTGACGTTATAAATCTCGATCTGCTGGTACTCGCGGATATCGGCCGCATCGAGCAGCTCTTCGTCGATCGCGCAGGAACCCTCGTAGTCCAGTTCGGAGTGCGTGACGCGCACCCGATGCAGCTTGGATTTGAGCATGGTTCTTTGCATGTGGTCTATCCGATTGATTTAAAAAGGACGCGTATTATAGCGCAAACTCGATATTGTCGATGAGACGGGTTTTTCCAAGACGTGCCGCCCCCAATACGACCAGCTCGCGCTCGTCCGGTTCCGGCGAAAGCAGCGTGTTCGCGCTACGCACCGAGATGTAGTCCACGATCCAGCCGAGTTGCGTCAGATACTGCGCAGTCTGGGCCTCGATCGCAGCGAAATCGCGCCGGCCGCCTTGTGCGGCCTGCACCACTTGCAGCAGTGCACGGTGCAGGCGCGGCGCTTCGAGACGCTCGGCCGGCTTGAGGTAGCCGTTGCGCGAGCTCATCGCGAGACCATCGCTTTCACGTACCGTTTCGCCGCCTATCATGATGATCGGCAGGTTGAGCTGCTTGACCATCTCTCGCAGGATGAAGAGCTGCTGGAAATCCTTCTTGCCGAACACCGCCACCTGCGGCTGCACCATGTTGAACAGCTTGAGCACCACGGTCGTCACGCCGCGGAAATGCCCGGGACGCGCTGCGCCGCACAACTGGTCGGCCACTGGCGGCGGTTCGACCACGATCTGCTGCGGTACCGGATACATTTCCTCGACCGACGGCATGAACACGATATCGGCGCCGGCTGTTTCCAGGTGTGTGCAATCCTGCTCGGGAGTCCGCGGATAGCTCGCGAGATCCTCGTTCGCGCCGAACTGCAGCGGATTGACGAAGATGCTCACCACGACGCAGCGCGCATGCTCGCGTGCGATCTTCACGAGGTTGAGGTGGCCGTCGTGCAGGTTGCCCATGGTGGGCACGAAAGCGATGCTGGCTTCCGGCGCCAGGCGTTCGCGCAATGCGGCAATGGAGCGAATGATTTCCATATTAAAAACTATGTTCAGCGGTGGGGAATGTTCCGTCCTTCACCGCCCGGATGTAATGGACGACCGCTTCCTGGATGCTCGTCGCCCCCGCCATGAAGTTGCGCACGAAACGCGGCGATTTGCCGAGGTAGATGCCGAGCATGTCGTGCAGCACCAACACTTGTCCATTGCAGCTCGGACCGGCGCCGATGCCGATGGTAATCATGCTGATCTGATGACTGATGCGTGCCGAGAGAGCCGCAGGCACCATTTCCAGCACCAGCATCTCGGCGCCAGCCTGTTCCAGTGCTACGGCGTCATCGATAATTTTCTGCGCGCCAGCCTCGTCGCGCCCTTGTACCTTGTATCCGCCCAGCTTGTGCACCGACTGCGGGGTAAAGCCGAGGTGGGCGCATACCGGAATTCCGTTCTCGACCAGCAGGCGTACGGCTTCGATCTTGTCGCCTTCCAGCTTGACCATATGGGCGCCGGCCGCCATGAGTTCATTGGCGCTCGTTAGCGCTTGTTCAGGCGTTTCGTCGCTGCCGTAGGGCAGGTCGGCGACGATGTAGGTGTTCTTCGCACCGACGGCCGTCGCGCGGGTGTGATAGACCATGTCGCGCAGTGTCACGCCAAGCGTGTCGCTGCCTCCTTGCAGTACCATGCCGAGCGAATCGCCGACCAGCAGCACGTCGATGCCTGCGTTTTCGCACAACGCGGCAAAACTCGCGTCGTAGCAGGTGAGCACGGCGACCTTTTCGCCGCGCGTCTTCATCGCCTTCAGGTCGCCCAGATTCATCCGTCCAGCCTCGGATGGAAGTATTCGCGGCTGCCGCGCATCGCGGCAATACGTTCCAGCAGCAGGTCGAGCGCGCCTTCGCTGGTGGTGACGTTGAGGTTGTCGTTGTTGACGATGAGCAGCGGGGCGGTGTCGTAGTGATGGAAAAAGTCGCTGTAGGCTTCGGACAGGCGCACCAGGTAATCGCGGCCGATTTGCTGTTCGTAGGCGATATCGCGCTGCTCGATACGCTTCAGCAGGGTGTCCACCGGGGTCTGCAGGTAGATCACGAGGTCGGGCGTCGTGGCCTGGAGCTGCAGGTGTTCGTAAATCTGGCGATAGAGCGCATATTCCTCATCATTGAGATTGAGACGCGCGAACAGCGGGTCCTTTTCGAGGAAGAAGTCGGCTACTGTGGCGCGGCTAAACAGATCGCGCTGACTCAGTTCGCGCACCTGTTCCGCACGCTGGAACAGGAAGAACAGCTGCGCCTGCAATGCATAGCGCTGCGGATCCTGGTAGAAGCGCGGCAGGAATGGGTTGGCGCCTGCGTTTTCCAGCAGCAGGTCGACCGAGAAGCGGTCGGACAGGCGGCGCGCAAGCGTAGTCTTGCCGCTGCCGATCGGACCTTCGATGACGATGTAGGGATAGCGTTCGGTCAGGCTCATGCGGCCATCCTTTGCACGCCCTGGTCGGGCAAGGCTTCAAGCAGCGCGCGCACTGTGCCCTTGCCGGGGACTGCGAGGTCGGGTGCGATATCGGCGAGCGGGAACAGCACGAAGCCGCGCTCATGCAGGCGCGGATGCGGCAGTGTCAGCTCCGGATCATGCATTGCGAGATCGTCATAGAACAGCAGATCGAGATCCAGTACGCGCGGCGCGTTGGGAAACGGGCGCTCGCGTCCATGTGCGGTTTCGAGGGCGAGCAGGGCGCGCAGCAGTGCGAGTGGCTCCAGCTCGGTGCTTACCTCCGCTGCTGCGTTCACGAAATCGGGCTGATTGTCGTAACCGACCGGTGCGGTGCGATACAGAGCGGATTTCGCGACGACGCGGGTCTGCGGCAAGCCGTTCAACTCCTCGAAGGCGCGCAGCACCTGCTGCTCGGGGTCCTGCAAATTGCTGCCGAGGGCAACGTAGGCGCGGTGGTTCATGCTTCGGAAGAGGCCGGCTCGTTGGAGCCCGAAGAGGAGCGGCGCGGACGGCGACGGCGGCGTTTCTTGGGGCCGCCCGTATCCGGCAGCAGCATGGCGCTGCGTTGCTCGGCATCTGCGACGGCAAAAGCATCCCACCATTCCGCGAGCTCCATCGGCAGTTCGCCCGACTGGCAGCGCAGCAACAGGAAGTCATAACCGGCGCGGAAGCGAGGGTTTTCCAGCAGGCGGTAGGGGCGCTGGCCCGAGCGCTGTTCGAAGCGTGGCTGGATGGCCCAGATTTCCTTCATCGTGACGCTGAAGCGCTTGGTGATGGCGAGCTTTTCCGCCTGGATCTCGGATACCTCGTGCATTGCGCGCATGAGGGCCGGCATCGGACGCTCGCCCTTGGCCTGCAGCTTCTGCCACAGCGCCAGCACCTCGTGCCACAGCAGCGTGGCGAACAGGAAGGCAGGCGAGACCGGCTTGTCAGCGAGCACGCGTTCATCGGTGTTTTGCAACGCAAGCGTTACGAAGCGCTCGCCCAGCGGTTGTTCCAGCACCACGTCCAGCATCGGCAGCAGGCCATGATGCAGGCCGTGCTCGCGCAGGGCGCGGGCGCTTTCCATCGCATGGCCGGAGAGGAACAGCTTGAGCATTTCGTCGAACAGCCGCGCCGGCGGGACGTCATGCAGCAGGTCGGCGAGCTTGGGGATCGGTGCCTCGGTGGCGGGATCGAGCTTCAGCCCGAGCTTGGCGGAGAGTCGAACCGCGCGCAGCATTCGCACCGGGTCCTCGCGGTAGCGCGTTTCCGGTGCGCCGATGATGCGCAGCAAGCCTTCCTTGAGATCGGGCAGGCCGTTGGTGAAGTCGAAAACTTCTTCGGTATTCGGATCGTAATACAAGGCATTCGCGGTGAAATCGCGACGCACTGCATCTTCCTCGTGCGAGCCGAACACATTGTCGCGCAGGATGCGGCCGCTGTCGGCCACCTGCGCGTTTTCGTCGGTGGAGAGGTGGCTGCCGCGGAAGGTGGAAACCTCGATCGTTTCCTGTCCGAACATCACGTGCACGATCTGGAAGCGGCGGCCGATGATGCGCGAGCGGCGGAACAGCTTGTGTACCTGTTCCGGCGTGGCGTTGGTGGCGACGTCGAAATCCTTGGGAGTACGCTTGAGCAGCAGGTCGCGTACCGCACCGCCGACGACATAGGCGGCGAAGCCGGCTTTTTGCAGCTCCTGCGTGGTTTTCAGCGCGGCCGAACTGAGCGACTTGCGCTCGATTCCATGGATGCGGCGGGGATAGCGTTGCGCACTATGCTTGGAGGTCGGAGGGTGTCCGGTCTTCGATTTACCGTTAAAGACGCGTTGCAGCAGTTTTTTTATCATGGAGCCATGAAAGTGGGGCTAACTCGCAGAATTATAACGCATCACGATGCCGGGCCCTAAGTCACATTCCCTTGCAGGCGATTTGCGACCCAGTCGGCGACCGTCTCGACACCGCTCGGAATGACGGCCGGCCGGGGCGCAGCCGCCAGCAGATCGAACAGTTCGTCGAAGAATTCGCCGCGTTCCATGCGTTCCCGCGTGACTTTGCGCGCCATGCCGTTTTCCGTAAGCCATTGTTCGAGGAAAGGCGTTTCCGGCCAGTCGTCGCGGGCGACATACAGGACCGGCACGCCGCTGCACGGCGCTTCGACAAAGCTGCCGTAGCCGGGCTTGCAGATCAGCGTGTCGCTGCTGGCAAGAACATCGCTGAAATCCATTTCCAATGCTTCCAGCGTCAGCGCATCCGGGTGAGCGCTACGCCAGCTGGCGGGAATGATCCAGCGCACGCCGGGAATACGCGGCCAGGTTTCGGTCGGCAAGCGGCTGTCGAAACCGCCCAGGCTCACCAGCACCAGCTTTTCGCTGCCTTCCAGCCCGAAGAATGCATCGATTTCCGGACGACGGTTGCGGCCTATGGCGGCTACCGGGCCGAACGCGATCCGGTTGTCGAGATTGCTCATCGGCATATGCGGTGCGAGTTGCAGGAAGGCATCCGCATGCGCGTAGGCGAGCCGCATCTGTTCGAGAATATGGTGCGTGCCGGAAATGGCGCCGCAGTAGTGCTCGAAGATATCGGCCCAGTTGAGCGAGCTCATCGCCGCGCACGGAATCCCGGCGCGATACGCCCCTGCCAGGGGCAGGTAGCCGATATTGGATAGCACGAAGTCGGGTGCGATCTCGCGCAATGCGTTCGCTTCGTGCGAAACCGCCAGCCCCCAATCGCGATGGATACGCTGGTAGGCGGCTGCGGTTTCCTGCGGCTGCACATCCAGCGCCGATGCCATCGCCATGCCGATGTCGCCGCCTTCGCGCAGATAGTTGAAGGGGCCCGTGATGCGGGAACGGAGCTGCGCGAGGGGCGACATCGTACGCACAGTGACGAGCAGGCCGGGGAGACGCGCGCGCAGGGCGTTGAGTACCGGTGCGGTCTGAGCGATATGGCCGAAGCCGTGGGCCGAAATACAAACTAACAGATGGGTTTGCTTGTCCATGGGCGCAACAGGTTAGAATTCAGTACCTATTTCAAGGAATCCGTATGAATAGACTTACTCTTGTTTGCTGGGCGGCTGCGGCATTGTCGGGCGCAAGCGTTGCCGCACACGCGCAAGTGCTGCCCGAGGCGGTGGCGGTAGTGCATATCCCCCTGGTTGCCAAACCGACGTCGCGGCCAATGAGCGTCGCCTACGTGCCGGATTATAGCCGCTACTTCATCGCTGATGGCGGTCTGGCCCCGATGCCGGACGGATTCGGCGTGCCGGCCTCGCCCTCGAAAGTACACGCCTACAGCGACAAGGGCGAATACCTGCATTCGGTCAAGCCGGGCCTGGACAATCGCTCGATCTACTTCAACCAGAACACCCAGCGTCTCGAAAGCGTGACCTACAATATTTCCAGCAATGCCGGCTTCACGCCCAATACCGGCGTATTCGCCATCAAGCTGGATGATACGGGCAAACTGACCGACCAGACGGATGAAGTATCCGGGCACAACCCGGCTTTCGGCAGCGCCGGGACGATGCCGACTTACAACCCGGCCGAGAATGCCTATTACGCCAAGCAGGAGCGCAGCAACAAGGTGCTGGTGGTGAAGCTGGACCGCCGCGAAGCGGTGAAGGAAATAGCGCTGGACCTGGATGCGGCGGGAGCAAAGACCGATGAAGTGAGCGAGCACTTCATTGCTTATACCGGCGTGGCCGGCGAGGAATTGGCGCTGCTGGATATCGATCACAAGACGGTGCTGGTGTTCGATCTTCAAGGCAAGTTCGTCGGCAAGAGCGCTCTGCCTTCTACGATGAAGCTGCGCGCCAACAATCACTTCAACGGCCTCGGCTATGCCAACGATCTTTTCTTCGTCTACCACGAACCGGAAGGGGAGTTCGGTACTTACTACGGCTTCCGGATATTCGGCAGGCAGTAATGAAAAAGGCGGCTTGAAGCCGCCTTTTTTGTGTGTCAGGGAGTGACTGTGGGGTAGGACCAGGAGCGCTTCCATGCCCCAAGCACCATGTTCGGATATTCCGGGCGGCCCAGGCTACCGTTGTAACGGCCTAGCGCACGGTAAAGGTCGCCATTTTCGATGTCGAGGTAGTGGCGCAGGATGGTGCAGCCGTAGCGCAGGTTGATGCGCAGGTGGAACAGGTTCTGGTCGGGCGTGCCGATGCTGCGCACCCAGAACGGCATGACCTGCATGTAGCCGCGCGCGCCGACCGACGAGACAGCGTATTTTTTGAAACCGCTTTCCACCTGAATGAGACCGAGCACCAATTGCGGGTCGAGGCCGGCACGCGTCGCTTCGTAATGTACCGTGCGCAGGAAATCGAGGCGGAATTCCTCGTCCGGGATGCGTTTCGCGAGACGGCGCGACATGTCATCCAGCCACTGCGTGCCTTCCTGATGGCTCGCGAAAATCAGCTTGGGCGCGGCGCTATCGCTGATCGATTTTTGCAGCATGGCCCGCACGCTATTAGATAGCGGTTCTTCCTTCTGATTGCCGGCAAGCGCCGGCAACGAGCAGGTGAGCAACAGTGTGAGCAGCCAAACGCGCATAGTGGTCAGCAGTGGTTACGCCTTATAGCGATTTTACAAAATTTACGATGTCATTCAACGGGATATTGCGCGATTCCTTATCGGTGCGCGCCTGATACTCCACCATGCCCTCCTTGAGGCCACGGTCGCCCAGCGTGATGCGGTGCGGAATGCCGATGAGTTCGAGGTCGGCAAACATTACGCCAGGGCGCTCGCCGCGGTCGTCCAGCAGCACATCTACCCCGTTAGCGGCGAGTTCGTCGTGCAACTTGAGCGCGGCCGTACGCACTTCTTCATTGCGGTCGAAGCCGATGGGCGCGATGGCCACGGTGAACGGTGCAATCGCAGCCGGGAAAATGATGCCGCGCTCGTCGTTGCCCTGTTCGATGGCGGCGCCCACGATACGCGATACGCCGATGCCATAGCAGCCCATGGTCATCACTTGCTGTTGACCGTTCTCGTCGAGGTAAGTCGCGTCCATCGCCTTGGAGTACTTGTCGCCGAGCTGGAAGATGTGGCCGACTTCGA
>CAMLDO010000018.1 GCA_946478865.1 uncultured Methylobacillus sp. | reverse complement strand
GGTTTCCCGTGGGACAAGCTGCAATTCCTGCCGATGCACTACGGCAAGCAATAACTGACTGACTGAACGAGCCCGGGGTTGGGAGCGAGGTGGGGCGATGCCGATAACGGTATCGCCTCTTTTTTTATTTGAAAGTCCTGATCTTACCCAGGAATTTAGGGCTGCAAGCTGATCGGAGCTTCCTGCATGAGCGCGATCTGCTCGCGCAACTCCAGGATGCGGTCCTGCCAGTAATGCTGGGTGTTGAACCAGGGAAAATTGTGCGGAAATGCCGGGTCTTCCCAGCGGCGGGCGAGCCAGGCGGAATAATGCATGAGCCGCAAGGTACGCAGCGCCTCGATCAGATGCAGCTCGCGCGGATCGAATTCGCAGAAATCCTCGTACCCTGCCAGTACATCGGAGAACTGCCGCGTCATGTCGCTGCGCTCGCCTGAGAGCAGCATCCACAAATCCTGTATCGCCGGCCCCATCCGGCAATCGTCGAAGTCCACGAAGTGCGGGCCTTCATCTGTCCACAACACATTTCCCATATGACAGTCGCCATGCAGGCGCAAGATACGCACTTGTCCGGCCCGGTCGAAACAGTCGCGCACATGCTCCAGCGCTTCGGCGGACACGCTGCGGTATGCGGCTTCGAGATCGGCGGGGATAAAACGGTGACTAAGCAGGTAATCGCGCGACTCATCGCCAAAGCTATGCACATCCAGCGTCGGCCGGTACTGGAATTTTTCGGTCGCGCCTATTGCATGGATGCGCCCGATGAAGCGGCCCAGCCATTCCAGTGTGTCTGGATCGCTCAGTTCGGGTGCGCGTCCGCCGCGACGCGGGAAAACAGCGAAGCGGAAACCCTGAAACGCATTCAGCGTCTTGCCCTGCACAAGGATAGGTGGAACCGCGGGAATCTCGGCTTCGGCCAGTTGCTGCGTAAACGCATGCTCTTCCAGAATGGCTTCGTCACTCCAGCGGCCGGGGCGGTAGAACTTGGCGATGACAGGAGCGCCATCCTCGATGCCCACCTGATACACGCGGTTTTCGTAGCTGTTAAGCGCAAGCAGGCGGCCGTCGCAAGCGAGGCCGGCATTTTCCAGCGCGTTCAGGATGAAGTCGGGGGTGAGCGGTGCGTAAGGAGGCTGGTGTTCGGTCATGCGCGCATTCTACAGCGCGCACGGCGATGCCGCTCCGCTTGCGTCAGGCAGCCGAAGCAGAAGGGCAGGCGGCGTTGGGCGTGTTCTCGATATCCGGGCACAGCGAGCCGGGCAGGTCCGTCAGGCGGTACTTGCCTTCGCGTACCGCATCGGCCACGGTCGCCAGGTTCTGGCTCTCCAGCATCTGCATGATGCGCTCCTTGATCGGTTTCCAGATCGGGTGCATCGGGCAAGCCGTTTCATCGCTGCACTGCTTGAGCCCGAGCAGACATTCCTTGGTGAAGCCTGCGCCTTCCGTGATGCTGATGATGCGCATCAGGCTGAGATTGGCCGGCGGCTCAGACAGGCTGAATCCTCCCAAGCGTCCCCGATGCGAGTTCAGCAGCCCGCCTTTGCATAGCGATTGCAGGATCTTGGCGAGATAAGCGGAAGGCACGTCCAGCTTTGCTGCGACCTCCCGGCTGAGCAATGGCCCCTCGCTGCCGTTAAGTGCGATGTATACCAGCGACTGGATGGCGTATTGACTCGTGTGGGAAAGCAGCATAATCAAGAACTCAGGATATTTATGTCCGCTTTTGATTCTAGCCGAAAATGCGTTTTCCCCCAAGCACTTCCTGATCGCATTTTTTGTGTGAGTCGCCTACAGCCAAATCAGATTAATCCGACGCCCATGCTGAACCGATCCACCTAGAATTTTTCAGCGTGATCTTTGATTTTCATCTCCGCACACAACCGAAATTCAATGGAGGGCAACATGTCTACCGTACAAAAATCCATCGATGTAAATGCTCCCGTAACTTCCGTCTACAACCAGTGGACGCAGTTCGAGGATTTCCCCGCCTTCATGGAGGGCGTGAAAGAAGTTCGCCAGCTCGATGATTCCCATCTGCACTGGTGTGCCGAGATTGCCGGCAAGGATGTCGAGTGGGATGCCGAGATCACGGAACAGATTCCAGACCAGCGGATTGCCTGGCGCAGCGTGGACGGCACCCCGAACGCCGGCGTGGTGAGTTTCCACCGGCTTCATGACGGTTCTACCCGCGTCATGCTGCAAATGGACTATGACCCTGAAGGCGTGCTGGAAAATACCGGCGACGCCTTGGGCATGCTCTCGCATCGCGTCGAGGGCGATCTCGAACGCTTCAAGGATTTCCTCGAATCGCGCGGCAGCGAAACCGGCGCCTGGCGCGGCGAGATTCGTCCGTCCTGATTTGCTACCCCGCTGACCCGGCTCGGGTTGTGGCGGTACGATAGACCTCGGGTCTTTGCGTGCCCGACCCGGCCGGGTTGCGCGGAAAAAATCCTTTTCCGCATCTACTCATGCCCGACGCATTCGCCATGCAGGCGCCGGAGGACGATTCTGCGTCCGAGTCGCCGCAACTCGCAGAGGGCATCCTCGCCGCCCGTCTGGGCGGTTTGCGCTATATCACCGACGAGAGCGCCGGCTATACACGGCAAGCCGTGCGTAACGGTTTCCGCTATCTGGATACCGAAGGCCGGGAGATCACGGATTCCGAAACGCTGACGCGCATCAAGTCATTGGCGATTCCGCCTGCCTGGACGGACATCTGGATATGTCCGGACGAATGCGGGCACTTGCAGGCCACGGGTCGCGATGCACGCGGCCGCAAGCAATACCGTTACCACAAGCAATGGCGCCAGGTGCGCGACGAGGCCAAGTATGAGCGCATGGTGGGCTTCGGCATGAAGCTGCCAGCGATCCGGCAACGGCTGGATGAAGATATTGCGCGTCCCGGATTGAGCCGGAACAAAGTCATCGCGACCATCGTGCGGCTGCTGGACGTCACCCATATTCGCATCGGTAACGAAGAATATGCCCAGGCCAACAAGTCCTTCGGCCTCACCACGCTGCGTAACCGGCATGTATCCATCGAGGGCGCCGCCATCGAGTTCCGTTTTCGCGGCAAAAGCGGCATTGCGCATACGGTGAAAATCAAGGAACCGCGGCTCGCGCGCATCGTGCGGCGCATGCGTGAGCTGCCGGGGCAGGAGCTCTTCCAGTATGTGGATAGCGAAGGGCAGCGCCGCTCGATCGGCTCGGCCGATGTGAACGATTACTTACAGGAAATCACCGGGGAACATTACACCGCCAAGGATTTCCGTACCTGGGCCGGGACGGTACAGGCGGCGATGATGCTTAAGGAAATCGGTCCTGCTGCCAGCGCGATCGAAGCCAAGCGCAACATCAAGCAGGCAGTGGATGCCGCAGCCGAACGGCTCGGGAACACGCCAGCAATCTGCCGCAAATGCTACGTGCATCCGACAGTGTTCGAGGCCTACGAACAGGGCTTGTTGAATACCTTGCGACTGGATCGCGATCTTGCGCGCGAACACCCCCAGATGAGCGAGGACGAAACATTCACGCTCAAACTGCTGGAGGCCGAACTGGAATCAGGCGCGCGCTGAGAGGGCGGCTTGCAGGCTCCGCAGTGCCTGCATCACGTGATGGCGCGGCATACCGATATTCATGCGCATGAAGCCTGAACCTTGTTCGCCGAACAGCGCGCCTGGCGACAAGCCCAGGCCGGCTTCGTGCACGAAGAAACGCTTGAGCTCGGCATCGTTCATGCCGAGCCCACGGCAGTCCAGCCACAGCAGATAGGTGGCTTCCGTAGGCGCCAGGCGTATTGCCGGTATATGGGCTTCGATGAAGCGTGCTGCCTCATCGCGCGTCTTACGCAGATACAGCAACAACTCCTCCAGCCAGGCTTCCCCCTCGGAATACGCTGCCTCGAAAGCGGCCAAGCTGAAGGGATTGCCTGCGCTCATATGGATCATGTCGAGCACTTTTAAGATAGCACTGCGACGGGCTTGGTCCGGCACGATAAGTGCGGAAAGGCCGAGGCCGGGAATATTGAACGTCTTGCTTGGGGCGATGGCCGTGACGATATCGAGCCCATCGCCTGCGAGCTTACCCAGCGGGTGATGGCGAAATTCCGAATAAACCAGATCGGCATGAATTTCGTCGGACAGCACCGTCAAATCATGCTTGCGCGCGATAGTGAGTACCCGCTCAAGCTCAGCCTTATCCCATGCCCGGCCGACCGGATTGTGCGGAGAGCACAGCAGCAGAAGCCGTGCCTGGGCGGCGCATGCATCCAGTTGCTCGAAATCGATGCGGTAACGATTTCCTTCGAGTCTGAGCGGGTTCTGGATTAGCCTGCGTCCGGTCTTGGTTGCCGCAGAGAAAAACGGGAAATACACCGGCGGCTGCACGATGACCCCGTCGCCCGGTTCGGTGAGCGCCATCACCACCGCGTTGAGCGAAGGCACGACGCCGGGGACCAGCAGTATCCATTCGCGTGCGATTTCCCAGCCGTGGCGTTTGCGCATCCAGCCAATCAGCGCCTCGTATACGGATTCCGGCAGCAGAGTGTAGCCATAGATGGGATGCTGCGCCCGTTCGACCAATGCGCGTGTAACGGCTTCGGGCGCGGCAAAATCCATGTCCGCGACCCACATCGGCTGCACGTCTTCCGTACCAAAGATATCCTGCCGTGCGGCGTACTTGAGGGCATGCGATTCCAGGCGCGGAATCTCGCGATCGAAATCGATGCTCAACCGATCTTCTCCCACAGCGTGACTTCCGACAACGTGTGCTGGAATTTGCGGCGTGTTTCGCGAATCACGAACGGCACTTCCTGCGGCCCACCGACCAGGCGGAAATGCTCGCCCAACACGGCTTTCAGTCCGTCCAGCGTAGTCAGGTTCTCGCCTGCCTGCTTGAAGCCGCCTATCCACTCGTCGCGCGGCGTATGCTCTTCCAGCCAGGTATAGGGCGAGGCGATCATGAGAATGCCACCGGGATTGAGGCGCTGATGTATCGTGCTCAGGAACTTGCGCGGGCTGTACAGACGGTCGATGAGGTTGGCGGCAAGGATGAGATCGTAGCCGGTGAAATGCGGCTTCAAGTTACAAGCATCGCCCTGGAAGAATTCCACCTTGTCACGCACGGCATCCAGGCCTAGTTCATCCAGCCGGCGCTCCTTGTAGAACACCAGGTCGCCCTCGTCCGCGAGTGTGTAGCGCAGCACGCCCTGCTGCGCGAGCTGCACGCCGAGCCCGATGAAGCGCGCCGAAAAGTCGATGCCGGTGACCCGGTCGAAATGTTGCGCGAGCTCGAAGGTAGCTCGCCCGGCAGCACAGCCGATATCCAGCGCGCGCCGCGTCGCTTTGCCCTGCATTGCGGTCACGGCGATTTCGCTGAGCGATTTGGAAAAATTGGGCACCCCGAAATAGGTATCGCCATAGTGGAATTCCGCATACTCCGACAGCAGCTTGTCGGTCTCATACTGCGAGGCGGGCATCGCTGCCGGCGGATCTACCTCGGACACCACATAACGGAACCCGGCATGCTGGAAAAAGTGGCGGCGGAAGGCGTAGCGTGCGCTCTTGAGCGATTCGTTGCCGCACGAAATCCATGAGCCGCCCTTGATGAGGTTGTGGCGCTCGTCGAAGGTGGGCGTGGTGAAGTCGTCGTACAGCGGATGTACGCGGAAACCATCGAACGGATAGATCGGCGTCTCCGTCCATTGCCACACGTTGCCGACCACGTCATAGAGATCGCCGTGGCGATAACGGGTCACCGGACAGGAGGAGGCGAAATGGTCGAGATGCAGATTGGCGGGTACCGGAGCATCGGCCGGCACTTCACCTACACCGGAAATCTCATAGAGCCGATACCATTCGTCCTCGGTCGGCAGGCGTACCGGCACACCGCTTTCGGCACGTTTCCAGTTACAGAATGCCTTGGCCTCGTGGTAATTCACCTCCGCGGGCCAGTCCCACGGCATCGCCACCTCCTCGGTCATGAGTCGCAACCTCCAGGCACTGCCGTCCGGTACCCAGAAAGTCGGATGCTGGGCTTTGGCGTAGATCTTCCATTGCTTGCCTTCCTCTTCCCAATAGCTGTCGTTGAGATACCCCTCGGACTCGACGAAGCCGAGGAATTCGCGATTGCTCACCAGATAGCGGCTCGCCTGGAACGCAGGCACCTCCGCTTCATGGCGACCGTACTCGTTATCCCAGCCGTAGGTGGCGTCCGTTTTGCCGAGCACCACGGCACCTGCGGGAATATCCACCAGTTCGTTGGTCGGCGCTTCTCCGCTCACGGAGCAGGGCTGCCAGTCCGGATGCGACTTCACATACTGCAAGGCATGCTGGCGGATCAGCACGGAGGAGGTTTCGAGGTGAATGCGCTCGTGCTCGATGCCCATGAGGATGGGCCACCACGGATGATCCCAGTGGATAGGCAGTTCCAGCGGCAGGGTGGCGATCAGCTGGTCGATCACTCGGCGCATTTCCGCGCGGTAAGTGCGCACTTCGGTGACCGTCGGCCATGGGTAGTTGGTCTCGTCGAGGTCGTCCCAGCTCATTTCGTCCACGCCGATCGCGAACATCGATTCGAACGCGGGTTTGATGCGCCGCGGCACCAGCCCGGCCAGCACCAGCTTGTTGACGAAAAACGTCGCGGTGTGGCCGAAGTAGAAGATCAGGGGATGCCGCAGCGAGATCGGCTTGCGGTAATAGGCCTCGTCGCTCGCCAGCGTTTCGAACAGTTGTTCGTAGCGGTCGCAGGTAGCGTGGAAGTAATCCCGGATTTCCCGGCGTTTTTGTTCGGCATCCGTGCCGGTCAGCGAAGGGGTGCGGTGAAATAGGTTACTCATGGTCAAGCATAGTCAACGAAGGCAACAATTGGTTCGATTAAACCACCAAGCGGGTGATGGAGCCATGCCGCAAGCCAAAATTTTTGGTGGCCAATGGGTACGAAAGGGCTGGTTGCGACACTTTGCAAGAGCGGCTGTGTCTAATACTCAACCTCGGCTGCATTCTGATCATGGGCGAGTTCTGGAAAACAAGGAATTACGATCTCTGACAGGCAGCTGACCGTGTCGTCGTCCTTGGGAATTGGTTCTTGGGGTCCATTCGGTTATAGGAGCATTGCATCATGTCCAGATTCGCAAAAGATGTCATTGATACTTCTACGTTCCGGGATGTCGTCAGGAGCTTTTTCGAACACATCCATTCTGCCATGCAAGCCGTGTTTCATCTTGCCTCCCACAAAACAGAAGACTCCCTCACGAAGCTGAACGAAAAACGCACCGATCTGCGCGAAGATCTTTACTGGTAGTCTTCTCCTCATACTCGTTTGAAAAGGCCCGTTGCGGGCCTTTTCTATTTTGGGCAAGCCATGTGAGCCTGCCGTCTTTCTGCTTCCTGTTTCTGTAGTTGTTGCAATTTCTGCTGCTTGAAGCCGAGAGTGAAAAGCCCTTGCTCGACCACTTTCCGTGGGTCCAGATAATAATGGGTGGTCTGATAAGCCACAATGAATCCCAGCACATAAAACCAGGGGCGATGATTCGTCGCGAGTTTCATGGTCGCGTTATACAGCGAGCCGGTAAGCCGGTCGAAGCGGATCAGGGCATAGGTACAAGCCAGTCCGATCAGCCCCCCGGCGATCATGTCGCTCGGATAATGAAACCCGCCATAGAGTCGCGGAAAACATACCACTACCACCGACCAGAACAGCACGAAGTACCCGCTGCGCCGAGAAGCGAGCCAGATACCGAGCACCAGCGCGAATGCCAGTCCGGCCGTATCGCTCGGGAAAGAGCTGCCATAATTGGCATAGGCGCCGGCAGGCAGTACGAAATCGAGCGTGGGTTCCATCGCCGGGCGCGGCCTGTACGGAGTGAAGTTCTGGAGGTTGCGCGTCAGCAGAACGGCCGCAAACGCTCCCAGGAAGCCATTGAAGATAGCCTTGCGCTCCCGGTCTCCCGAATCCTTGGAAAACCAGATCCAGATGGCCACGCAGACAATAGGCATCGCCTTGAAAGTGTTCATCTGCAGGATATCGATCACGAAGCGATCGAACATCGTGAATTTCCAGGCGAAACTGTTGAGAAACTTGATGACTGCGATATCGATGTAATCCATAAGGCCTCCGTCGATTGTCCGTCTTGTCGAGCGCTTGCATCAGGATTTAATCACAGCCCAAGCCATGGGGATATGGCTGAGTTTTTCGCAATCCGTGGTGCTGTGTCAGCGGTGGAAGGTGAGCAGTGCTTTTAATATGGCAGAGGTAAGGGGCGGGTGCCCGGTAACCCAGGCTTTTTGTACGGATGGCGGTTGCTGACGAAAAGCTGCCCCGCAAAAACAAAAACGCGGATTCGGAAAACCGAACCCGCGTCCTATTGGTGGTGATGGGGGGACTTGAACCCTCGACCTACGGATTATGAATCCGTCGCTCTAACCAGCTGAGCTACATCACCGAAACCAGAAAAGTCCGGCATTTTATTTTCTATCGTCCGGATTGTCAAAGCCGATTCGCGCTTAAATCCATCCATCATGTCGGATGAATCCTAGGGCAGAAAGGACGGGGCACTGAAAGCCTTGGCGACAAGGGGCGGGTAACATGCATCATTCCTTGCAGAAACGGCATCTGCATGACGCCGTGACTGCTACGACATGGAGGATTCAATGATGCCCAGATTACCTGCTTTGTCGATTGGCTTGCTGTTTCTCGGCGCTGCCACCATGGCTTCCGCCGAAATGCCCGAGCGTCCGTTGCCGCCCGCTCCTGCGGAACAAATGGGTGCGCCGGCAGATTGCGATCCCACGATGCGTTCTTCTGATCCCGAGGCGGCGGTGAACCGCGATTGTCCTACCCGGCCGCAGCCTTACCGGGACGATAGCCAGAACCGCGTACAGCGCGAGAAAGGCAAACCACCCACGCTGGACCCTGATCGCGGCGGCCGCGAGCTCGATCCCCGCTAGTTCCGATTTGTAGTGCCATGCTCATCCTCACCCGCCTTCCGGCGGGTTTTTTTCGATGAGCGTTTAGTTGAACAGGAAATTCATCACGTCGCCGTCATGCACGACGTATTCCTTGCCTTCGGCACGCATTTTCCCGGCTTCCTTGGCGCCTTGTTCGCCGCCGCATGCGATGAAGTCTTCAAAGGAAATCGTCTGGGCACGGATGAAGCCCTTTTCGAAGTCGGTGTGGATCACACCTGCGGCTTGCGGGGCGGTATCCCCCTTGTGGATGGTCCAGGCGCGCACTTCCTTCACGCCGGCCGTAAAGTAGGTCTGCAGACCGAGCAGGTCGTAGGCGGCGCGAATGACGCGGTTGAGGCCGGGCTCTTCCAATCCCATTTCTTCGAGGAACATCACCTTGTCGGCATCTTCCAGGTCGGCGATCTCGGATTCGATTTTGGCGCAGATGGCGACGACGGGCGCGCCTTCCTTCTTGCCCATGTCCTCGACCTTGGCGAGCAGAGGATTGTTCTCGAAGCCGTTCTCCTCGACATTGGCGAGGTACATCACCGGCTTCACGGTGATGAGACACAGCGGCTTGATGAGTTGCAGCTGATCCTTGTCCAGTCCAAGGGTGCGTACCGGCAGACCCTGATCGAGGTGCTTCTGCACCTTCTCCAGCAGCGTGCACAGCACGATGGCTTCCTTGTCGCCGGACTTGGCCTTCTTGGTCTCGCGGGCAATGGCTTTTTCCACGGTTTCCATGTCGGCGAGCGCGAGTTCGGTATTGATCACCTCCACGTCGGCGAGCGGGTCCACCTTGCCGGCGACGTGCACGATGTTGCCGTCGTCGAAGCAGCGTACGACGTGAGCGATGGCGTCCGTTTCGCGGATGTTGGCTAGGAACTTGTTGCCCAGCCCTTCGCCCTTGGAGGCGCCAGCCACCAGGCCCGCGATGTCCACGAACTCAACGATGGCGTGCTGAAGTTTCTGCGGGTTGACGATTTTCGCGAGCGCGTCGAGCCGCGCATCCGGCACCTCCACGATACCCACGTTGGGTTCGATGGTGCAGAAAGGATAATTGGCGGCTTCGATGCCGGCGCGGGTGATGGCGTTGAACAGGGTGGACTTGCCGACATTGGGCAGTCCGACGATTCCGCACTTCATGGTGTTTATCCCTTTGGTTTGGTGTGCAATTTGAGCATGGCCGCTTCCATGCTGCCTTCCAGCAGCAGCGGGAGCAGCTTGACGCTCTGGTCGATGGTGTCCTGAATCAGGTTGGCCTCATCGCGGCCGGGTTCGTGGAGCACGAAGTTTGCCACAGCGCTCTTGTCGCCAGGATGTCCGATACCGAGGCGCAGCCGCCAGTAATCCTGGGTGCCGAGATGAGCGGAAATGTCCTTCAACCCGTTGTGTCCACCGTTGCCGCCGCCCTTCTTGAGCTTCGCAGTACCGGGGGGCAGGTCGAGCTCGTCGTGGATCACCAGGATTTCTGCCGGGGTGATTTTATAGAAACGAGCGAGCGCAGCGACAGAGCGGCCGCTGGCATTCATGAATGTGGTCGGCTGCAACAGCCATGCCTCATGCGCTCCCGCCTTCATGCGACCGGCCAGGCCGAAGAACTTGGGCTCCACTGCAAGGCGGGCACCATGGGCACGCGCCACCTCATCGATCCACCAGAAACCGGCATTATGCCGTGTGGCTTCATATTGCGGGCCGGGATTACCGAGGCCGACGAGCAGGCGAATGGCATTCATGCGTCAGGATTCCGTCAATAAAAAACGCGCGTTCCGGCTGACCGCAACGCGCGTTGTCTGCATGCCGGGACCGGCTTACTCTGCAGCCGGAGCCTCTTCTTCGCCTTCCTCAGCTGCCACGCCACCGCGCGGAACCGGGATGGAAGCCACAGCAGCGTCGTCGCCGTGTGTCAGTTGCACGAGTTCCACACCCTTCGGCAGCTTGATCTGCGACAGGTGGATGGAGTGACCGGCTTCCAGGGTTGCCAGGTCGACTTCGATGAACTCAGGCAGGTTCTTCGGCAGGCAGCTCACGTCGACTTCGGTCATGACGTGGTTGACGATGCCGTGAGCCAGTTTCACGCCGGGCGCGACTTCCTGGTTGATGAAGTGGAACGGCACCTTCACGTGGATCTTCTCGGTGGCGCTCACGCGCTGGAAGTCGATGTGCTGGATTTCGGTGCGCACCGGGTGCATCTGGTAGTCGCGCAGCAGCACTTGTTCCGTCTTGCCATCCACGTTCAGGTTCAGGATGGAAGCATGGAACGCTTCGTGACGGAACTGCAGGAACAGTTCCTTGTGGTTCAGTTCGATGTTGACAGCGTCCTTGCCGCCACCGTAAACGATGCCGGGAACGTTGCCCGCACGACGCAGACGGCGGCTCGCACCCGTACCTTGCGCCTCGCGCTTCTTGGCGTTGAGTTCAATTTGCATTTTAAGCTCCTAGTAGTTGAAAAGCTGCCCGCGACCAGGCAGCGTCCATTCGCTTCCAGTCGATGACTGGAAGCAGAATTCTTTTATTCCATGAACAGCGAACTGACCGAATCCTCGCGGCTGATGCGGCGTATGGTTTCGGCCAGGATTTCCGCACAGCTCAGCTGACGGATCTTAGGGCTGGCAGCCGCATCGGCGCGCAGCGGAATCGTGTTGGTTACTACCAGCTCGTCCAGGCGCGAGTTGCTGATGCGTTCGACCGCCGTACCGGACAGCACCGGATGCGTACAGTAGGCGACGACCTTCTCGGCACCTTGTTCCTTGAGTGCGTTTGCAGCTTCGCACAGTGTGTTGGCGGTATCCACCATGTCATCCATGATGACGCAGGTGCGACCTTGCACTTCACCGATGATATGCATCACCTTGGCGACGTTCGGCTTGGGACGGCGCTTGTCGATGATCGCCAGATCCGAATTCAGCTGCTTTGCCAGTGCACGGGCGCGCACCACGCCGCCGACGTCGGGCGAGACCACTACGAGGTTCGGGTAGTTGTGCTTCCACACGTCGCCCAGCAGAATGGGGGAGGCGTAGATGTTGTCGACCGGAATATCGAAAAAGCCCTGAATCTGGTCGGAGTGCAAATCCATCGTCAGCACGCGGTCCACGCCGACGCTGGTCAGCATGTTGGCGACGATCTTGGCGGTAATGGCAACGCGGGCGGAACGGGGACGACGGTCCTGACGGGAGTAACCGAAATAAGGAATGGCGGCGGTGATGCGGGCAGCGGAAGAGCGACGCAGCGCATCCACCATCACCATCACTTCCATGAGGTTGTCGTTCGTCGGTGCGCTGGTGGACTGGAGCACGAAAACGTCCTTGCCGCGGACGTTTTCCAGTAGCTCAACCATCACCTCGCCATCGCTGAAACGGCCGACAGTAGCGCGACCGAGGCTGATGTTGAGGTGAGCGACTACTTCTTCGGCAAGCTTGGGATTCGCATTGCCGGTAAATACCATCATGTCGCCGTAGGCCAAGAGCGCGTTTCCTTTTCTCAAAATGAAAAAAGCGTGTATTGGCTACACGCTCGTTCTTGTTTGGCTGGGGAGGAAGGATTCGAACCTTCGCATGCCGGAATCAAAATCCGGTGCCTTAACCAGCTTGGCGACTCCCCAATAATCTTCAGTCTGCAAAATCGTGCAACGGGTGTTTGTCCAACCCTTGCGCGACAAACCCGGCAATCTTTTCGGGTTTCAGCGAATAAATCCGCTGCGCTTCGGCTTCGTTGTCCACTTCCAGAAACACGCTGGCGCCGGAGCCGCTCATTCTAGCATCGCCGAATTGCTTCAGCCAGTCCAGAGAGTTTTTTACTGCGGGGTAGTGCCGACAAACCACGGGTTCCAGGTCGTTTCGACCGTAGCCCTTGAAAAAGGCCGCCATTTTCGCGGGATTCGTATCCCTTGTCAATTCCTTGTTCGAAAAAATCTCGGCTGTGGACACGTGCGCGTCGGGTGTGAGCACGACGTACCAGGCCGATGACAGCCTGATGGCCTGCAATTGCTCGCCCACGCCTTCCGCCCATGCGTTTTGCCCGAACACGAAGATGGGCACATCTGCGCCGAGGCGCAGGCCTAGGGAGATCAACTCCTTACGCGGCAGATCGAGGTTCCACAGGCGGTTGAGTGCCAGCAATACAGTAGCAGCATCGGAACTGCCGCCACCGACGCCGCCGCCCATGGGCAGGATTTTGTCGAGGCGGATATCCACGCCCATGCTGGAGCCAGTATGTTCTTGCAGAAGCCGCGCCGCACGCACGCACAGATCCGTATCTGCGGGTACGCCAGGAATGTCATGCAAGCGGCGTATGGTTCCGTCTCGGGTCGGCCTCAGGTGCAAGGTATCGCAACGGTCCAGCAGGCGGAATACGGATTGCAGCAGATGATAACCATCAGGCCGGCGGCCGACGATGTGCAGGAAGAGATTGACCTTGGCCGGAGCCGGAAAGGACTGGAAATCGTGGTCCATCATTCGCGTGTCAGCATACCCCATTGCTCGACTAGCAGCTTGAGGTCGAGTTGCTGGCTGCGCAGCAGGACTTTGCCCGGCAGGTCCGTGCCGTCCACCGTCTTGTAGGCGGCATACTCGATATCCCAACCATCCTGTTTCAGGCGTTTCAGCCGGCCATGATCGTCGAGCGCGACAATTTCATGCGGGCTGTTCGTCGGGCGACCCAGGATCCAGTCAGACAGGCCGGTGAGAGGCAGGCTCCATCCCATGGTGTTCTGCAATAGCGTTTCGGCGGTATCGGCCTTGTAAGTTTTGCGGTCGTTGGTAACCAGCGTTACGCCATCCTTTGTCGATTGAATGTCCGCGACCTGAGCTCCGAGCGGGGAATAGAGCGAGAAGTGATCGCCTTCCTCCGTGTGCTTCCAGCGCAAAGGGCCCGAAAAGCCGCGTTTATCGGTCTGCACCGCCATGCGACCGGCCAAGCTGAACGCGCCTATGTTTTCAAGTTTGCGAAGATGCCGGGCCTGGGCTTCGGAATCGGAAGGGGCGGAAGGCGGAGGCAGAGTGGCGCAGCCGGCCATCGCAAGTATGGCCGCGATCAAGAGAGTACGTAACTTCACTGATGGAATTTCTTGGTGGTATTGATCAGGACTTCATTGTCGGGATGTGCGCGTAGCGCCTCTTCCCAGGTCTTGAGCGCTTCTTCGCGTTTGCCTTGCTGCCACAGGACCTCGCCGAGATGGGCGGCGATTTCAGGGTCGGTCTGTTCGGAGTAGGCGCGACGCAGATAGTCGGCCGCCTCTTCCAGCATACCCAGGCGGTATTGCACCCAGCCCATGCTGTCGAGGATGTAATGATCGTTCGGGCTCAGCTCCAGCGCTTTCGCGATCAGGCTGGCCGCTTCATCCAGGCGCTCGTTGCGGTCGGCCAGCGTGTAGCCGAGGGCGTTGTAGGCCTGTGCGAAATCGGGCTTGAGGAGTATCAGTTTGCGCAGTTGCTGCTCCATCACGTCGAATCGCTGCACTTTTTCCGCCAGCATGGCGAAGTCGTAGATCATTTCCGGCGTGTTGGGCAGCGTGTTGATCGCGCGGTCGAGGATGGCATAAGCTTCCTCGTGCTGCTTGTCCTGTACCAGCAAGTTGGCCTCGACTTGCAAGGCGATGGCTTCCTGCTCGCTCGTCATGTTGGGGATGGAATGCAGCAGTTGGCGCGCCTCGGCCAGCTTGTTTTCGCTCGCGAGAAGGGCAGCGATGCGCAGTTGCGCGTCGAAGCGCAACTCGTCGCTCTGCACCTGCTTGTACCAGGCGTAGGCGTCCGCATTGTGTTTCTGCTTCTCGGCGGATTGACCAAGATAAAGGTAAAGCTGCTCAGGTTCCTTGTAGCCGTGCTCAAGTGCCTGCTTGAAATACTTGTCGGCCTCGACGTAATCGCCCAACTGTCCGGCAAGCAGGCCGACGACGACCGCCATTTCCGGATTTTCCTGCACGGTATCTGCGAGCTTGGTGAACTGGACGCGCGCTTCATCGAGTTTCTTCTCGTTGACCAGCAGCTTGGCATAGGTCAGGCGGGTGTTGCTGGCTTCCGGATATTTCTTCAGGTAGTCCTTGTAGAACTTCAGCGCTTTTTCCGGGGATTCGCGCAGCAATACTTCGCCGTGCAGGGCAGCAGAAGCCTCCCAGCCCGGGCGCAGTGACTCTGCGGCACTCAGTTCCTGAATGGCCAGCTGGTGCTGGCCGGCATTGAGCGCCAGATGGGCGACAGCCAGCCGTGCCTCGGCTTGCTTGGGGTAGGGGGCAGCGAGCGTCTGGATGAGTTCCAGGGCAGCATCTTTGTCGGGGTGGCGTGAAAGAATGCCGTTCAGGTAGAGAAAGCCATTGGCGCGGGTGTCATCCGCGACCAGCAGTTTTTCGAGGTAAGGGCGTGCTTCTTCGAGATTGCCATCGCCGAGCAGCAGTTGCGCCATTGCCTGCTGCGCTTCTATCGATTTGGGGTCCAGTTCGGCCCACAATCCGGCAGAACGGAGCGCCAGTTGCTGCTGGTTGCCGTAGACGGCAGCGCGGGCTGCACGCTCGGCAAGACGCGCGTCGCGGGTATTTTTTGCAAGATCGTAAAAAATGGAACTGGCGAGCGCGATGTCACCGCGTTGGCCGGCTACTTCGCCCACCAGATACTTATAGATGAATTCGCTGGTCAGCCCTTGCACCGGTGGAGGAGCGGCTTCTTCTGCCTGAGCTCCCAGTCCCGCGCACATCAGGGCGATCGCGAGGGTGGCGCGTTTTATCGAAAAGGGAAATTTTTTCATGGGCTGGAACCGGTCCGTAAGGTATTAATCAGGATGGTGGGTTAGTCCGTGACAGTCCAACCAAGTTCATCCATAATGCCTGACCAATATAGCTTGTTTGTATGGGAATTTCCAATCCACGCGCGCTTGACAATAGTCAGGCGTTTTTTATAAGTTTTGCAGCTCATTTGATTCCGGACGTTCCATCCTATGAATACTGTTACCGTCGAGGCTAACGACCTGACGCGTGCCTACGGGGGCCGTGCTGTCGTCAGCGACGTGAACTTCAACCTCAACAAGGGCGAAGTGCTCGGATTCCTCGGGCCGAACGGCGCAGGCAAATCCACCACCATGAAGATGCTGACGGGCAATCTGGCGCCTACCGCCGGTACCGTGAAGATCTGCGGCATCGACATGATCGAGAACCCCAAGGAAGCGAAGGCGCTGATCGGCTATCTGCCGGAAACGCCGCCGTTGTATCGTGAATTGACCGTGGACGAAATGCTGGCGTTGTCCGCGCGCATCCACGGCATTCCCCGCGCAAAAGTGAAGCGTGCCGTGGACGTGGCCAAGGAGCGCACCGGCCTGACCGAAATGGGCAAGCGCCTGTGCGAAAACCTTTCTACCGGTTACCAGCAGCGTGTGGGCATTGCCCAGGCGATCATCCACCATCCGATGGTGGTGGTGCTGGACGAGCCGACGCGCGGTCTCGACCCGATCCAGATTCGCGACATCCGCGCCCTCATCAAGGAGTTGGGCGGCGAGCACAGCGTGATCCTGTCCACCCACATCCTGCCTGAGGTGGAAATGGTGTGCGACCGGGTGCAGATCATCCATCAGGGCAAGCTGGTATTCAGCGGTGAGATTGACGCGCTCAAGCGCAACCGCCAGAGCAACCGTTTGCTGGTGGGACTGCGTCAGGCCTCGGCAAGGGAATCGCTGCTTTCGGTGCCCGGCGTTACCGAAGTCGAAGAGGCTGACGGTTTGCTGCGGGTACGTTTTGCCGAGAATGTGGAAGGTGTGGCTGAAGCCATCGTGCAGGCATCTGTGGCGGGTGGTTGGGGTCTGTACCAGATCGCTCCGGACGTGACCTCGCTCGAGGACGTGTTCCTGCATTTGACCCATCAGGAAGATTTAGCATGAAGATGATATTGACCATTGCGGGCAAGGAGCTGCGCAGCCTGTTTGCCTCTCCCATGGCCTGGGTGATCCTGGCCATGCTGCAACTGCTGCTTGCGCTGTTCTTTACCAATGGCGTGGGCCGCTATTTCGAGGCGATGCAGGGTTCCATGCTGCCCGAACAGCGCATCGGCTTTACCGCGTTCGTGATGCCGCAGGTATACGGCGTTGCCGTGCTGGTGCTGCTTACCGCGGTGCCGCTGCTGACCATGCGTCAGATCGCCGAGGAACGCAAGAACCACACGATGGTGTTCCTGTTTTCGTCGCCGGTCTCGCTGTTCGAGATCGTGTTCGGCAAATTCGTCGGCCTCATGGCGTTTATCTCGCTGGTGACGCTCATGGTGCTGGCGATGACGCTGTCGATGAATGTCGCGACCGACCTCGATATCGCGCATCTGCTCACCAATGCGCTCGGCCTGTGGCTTATGGCTGCGGCTTTCGCTTCGCTGGGCATTTTCATGTCCAGCCTGACGCAACAGCCCATCATCGCCGCGATCATGAGTTTTATCGCGTTGCTGGGCCTGGTGATCATCGATAACTTCGCCGCCGACCCGGAGAGCCCGCTCAACTACCTCTCGCTCATGCGCCATTTCGAGCCGCTGGCGACCGGTGTGCTGAGCACGACCGACCTGGCCTACTTCGTATTGTTTATCGCGACCTTCCTGGTGCTGACCGTGCGCCGTCTGGATGCCGACCGGCTGCGTGGATAAGGCAGGAAAGAAACCAAGATGAAGATCAATCGCAAAATCCGTTTCCAGCTGTTCGTCCAGAACTGGCTGTTTGTCGTCCTGTTCCTGTTGCTGGTGGGCATGCTGGGCTATCTCACGCGCGAATTCCATGTCGAGCGCGACGTCACGCAAGCCGCACGTAATCAGTTGACCGAGGGCAGCGCCAATGTCGTCAAGAAGATGAAAGGCGCGGTCAACATCACCGCCTTTGTCGAAAACGACGACCCCGAGCGCAAGAAGGCTATCCACGATTTCGTTGCCCGCTACCAGCGCGCCAAATCCGATATCAACCTGACCTTCGTCAACTCCACCAAGGAACCGAAGCGTGCGCAGGAAGCCGGTATCCGCAAGGACGGCGAACTGATAGTGGAATTCCAGAAGCGCACCGAAAATCTGGTGCCGGTGTATACCGAACGTGATCTGACCAACGTGTTGGTGCGCCTGCAGCGTTCGCAATCGCGCGCCGTGATGTATCTCGACGGCCACGGCGA
The DNA here is from genome assembly GCA_946478865.1 of uncultured Methylobacillus sp. Next base: position 23,658 of record CAMLDO010000018.1, on the reverse strand, counting down.
ACGTAGCCTCATCGGCGAGAAGAATTTCGATCTCGGCGAATTCGGCCACCAGCTCGGCACCAAGGGCTTCAAGCTCGCCAACCCGGACCTGACTGTCGCGCAGGATATACCGCGCAACGGCGCCATGCTCGTCATCGCCGGTCCGCAGGTGGACGTGACCGAGGCCGAGGTCAAGAAGATCGTGCATTACGTCGCCACCGGCGGCAATCTGCTGTGGCTCATCGATCAGGAGTCGCTGCATGGCCTGCAGCCGCTCGCCGAGTACCTGGGCCTCGTTCTCACGCCGGGCATCGCGATTGATCCGACTTCCTCGCAGAACGGCATTGATCCGCGTACCGTGATCGGCCGTCAGTACACCGAGCATCCGATCACCAAGGAGTTCACGCTGCTGACTGCTTTCCCGGAAGCGCGCGCGGTGGACGTGAACGACAAGACCGGCGACTGGGATGTGACGCGCCTGATTGCCGTGGCGCATAACGGCTGGCTCGAAACCGGCAAGATGGACGGCAAGATCAGCTTCGACAGCAAGAGCGACGTGCCGGGACCGGTGAACATCGCCGTGGCGATGCAGCGCAAGGCCGAAAACATCACGCAGCGTGTGGTGGTAGTCGGCAACGGCAACTTCCTCGCCAACTCCTTCATCTCCAACGGCGGCAACCTCGACCTCGGCATCAACATGGTCAACTGGCTCGCCGGCGATGACCAGCTCATCAGCATCCAGCCGAAGCCGCTCAAGGATGTAACCGTGAGCTATACCGCAACGCAGGGCATTCTCATCTTCGGCGGTTTCGTGGTGTTGTTGCCGCTCACGTTGCTGATCGTGGGTATCGTCATCTGGCGCAGGAGGCGTACGCGATGAAGTCGCGCTGGCTGGTGAATCTGGTCCTGCTGGCAGTCATTGCAGGGCTTGGCCTCTTCCTTTATTTCAATCCGAAGAAGGAAGGCGTCTCGTTCAACGAGATCAAGGTATCGGAGATCAGCCCGTCCGATATCCGCAAGGTCGAGATCGAGTTTCCGGCCAAGAATCCGGTCGTGCTGGAAAAGCAGGAAGGCCATTGGCGTCTGGTGCAGCCCTACTCGGCGCGCGCCGGCGAAGAGGTGGTGGGACGAATTCTGGCAGTGCTCAATGCTGACAGTGTGGACAAGTTCGATAATTCCGATCTGGCACGTTTCGGTCTGGACAATCCTTCCTTGCGTCTCAAGCTGGATGGAAAGGAAGTACTGTTCGGTACCAACAATCCGGTCAACGGTCGCCAGTACATCGCTTTCGGCGACTCGGTCTATCTGGTGTCGACACAGTTTTACGATGCTGCAGGCACCCAGGTGGTGGAACTGCTCGACAAGCGACTGCTGGCGCCCAATGAGGAAGTCGCGGCTTTTGATTTCTCGCACCTGGAGCAGTGGGAAACCAGCGGCCTCGTGGTCGAGCATGTCGACGGAGCCTGGAAGGTCTCCATCCCGGCGGCCAAGCCGGACAAGGCCGAAATGGACGAATGGTTTGGCGATGGCTGGAAGACGCTGAGTGCCAAATCGGTCGAGCCGTACAAGCGTAACTCCAAGGAAACCTATCCTTATTTCGAGATCATCCTCAAGGACGGCAAGCGTATCCGTGTGGAAAAGCATCTCGAATCGCCTGAAATGATACTCGCCCGCCCCGATGAGGCGATGCAGTATCACTTCCCGTCCGACCTCGGCTTCGCACTGCTGAACCCGCCGGTCGGCGCGCCCAAGTAATGCCTGAATTGCCGGAGGTCGAGACCACGCTACGCGGTCTCGAACGTCCGATGACGGGGCGCACCATCACCAGAGTGGTGGTGCGCAATCCGGCACTACGTTGGCCCGTGCCAGCACACCTTGATGCATTGCTTGCCGGACAGCCTGTGCGCAGCCTCTCGCGCCGCGCCAAATACCTGCTGGTTCATTTCGATCACGGCACTCTGATCCTGCATCTCGGCATGTCGGGGCGTCTTTGCCATCTCGCTGTGTTCGAGCCGCCGGGCAAGCATGACCACGTCGATCTGGAACTGGACAGCGGCGCCGTGATCCGTCTGCGCGATCCGCGTCGCTTCGGTGCGGTGCTGTGGGCGGAGGATGCCGCGCGGCATCCAGTGATCGCCGGTCTCGGCGTCGAGCCGCTGGGGGAGGGATTCAGCGGCGAGTGGTTATATCGCAATATCCGCACGCGGACTTCCGCCATCAAGCAGGTCATCATGGATGGCCGGCTGGTGGTCGGTGTGGGGAATATTTACGCCAGCGAATCGCTGTTCCGCGCGCGCATCAACCCCAAACTCGCTGCCAACAAACTCAGCCAGGCGCGCTGCGAGCGGCTGGTGCAGGAAATCAAGGCAACGTTGGCGGATGCGATACGCGCGGGCGGCAGCAGCTTGCGCGACTTTTTCGGCGCGGATGGCAATCCGGGCTACTTCCAGCAGGAATATTTCGTGTATGCGCGTACCGGCGAGCCGTGCAAGGTGTGCGGTACGCCGATCGCCACCATCAGGCAGGGGCAGCGCTCGACGTTTTATTGCCCGCGCTGCCAGTCCCGGTAGTTATCAATGTTCGTGATGCTGCGGGCCATGCGGATGAGCCGCATGCTCGTGCAGGTAGCCCGGCGCTTCCACATGCACCTCATGACCGAAGAAGGTCGGTAGCAGAGAGCCGATGACCATGCCCAGCGCGCTGGCGATAACGCCGGCGAATTGGGCGGGCATGAAGGGATCTTCCGGGCCGAACAGCAGCACGGACAGCCAGGTGGTGAGGCCCAAGAAGATCGCCATCAATGCGCCCTGATTAGTGGCGCGCTTCCAGTACACGCCGCAGACCAGCGGTACGAACGCCATCACCAGCGTGATCTGATAAGCGTTTTCCACCATCTGGAAGATGCTCAGTTCGGAGTTCATCGCATACAGGGTCACCAGCACGGTAAACACCAGCGTCACGATGCGCATCATGCGCAGCAGTTGGCGGTCGTTCATGCGATGGCCGACCATAGGCTTCAGAATGTTTTCGCTGAAGGTGACCGAGGGTGCAAGCAGCGTGGCCGAGGCGCAGCTCTTGATCGCCGAGAGCAAGGCGCCGAAGAACATGACCTGTGCGAACAGGGGCGCATGCTGCAGCACGAGTTGCGGCAGGATCAGCTGCGGGTCCTTGTCGATGAGACTTTCCACCATCTTGGGGTCGATCAGCGTGGCGGAATAGGCGAGAAACATCGGTACGAAGGCGAACACGAAATACAGGCAGCCACCGAGTACCGAGCCCCATACCGCGATTTTTTCGGTCTTGGCCGATTGCACGCGCTGGAACACGTCCTGTTGCGGGATGGAGCCGAACATCATGGTGATCCAGGCCGCGGTGAAGGCGATGATTTCCTTGAGGTCCAGTGCGGGCCAGAATTCGAATTTTCCGGCGGCGCTTGCATGCTCCACTACGGCGCCTACGCCGCCGACCATGCCGCTGACCTCGTTACCGATGTAGAGCATGCCCAGCACGATGATGATCATCTGCAGGAAGTCGGTAATTGCCACGGCCCACATCCCGCCGAACATGGTGTAGATCAGAATGGTGCCGGCGCCGATCGCCATGCCCGCGGTGGTGCTGATCTCGCCGCCCGAGACGACGTTGAACACCAGCCCCAGCGCGGTGATTTGCGCGCCTACCCAGCCCAGATAGGAAATCACGATGGCGATGGTGGTCAGCACTTCTACCTTGCGGCCATAGCGTTTCTTGTAGAAATCGCCGATGGTGAGCAGCTTCATGCGATAGAGCGGAGCGGCGAAGAACAGGCCAACGAGTATCAAGCACATCGACGAACCGAATGGATCGGCGACGATGCCGTGCAGGCCTTCGCTCAGAAAGGTGGCCGGAATGCCGAGCACGGTTTCAGAGCCAAACCATGTGGCGAAAACCGTGGCGGTGACCATGTAAAAGGGCAGGTGTCGCCCGGCGATGGCGAAGTCCTTGGTGGTGTGGACGCGACTGGCGGCCCACAGACCGATGCCGACGGAAATGATCCAGTAGGCAATGACGAACCAGAGTAGCAAGATTTTTCCTTCCCTTGATATAGGGCGCATTGGCCTGATATGCGCCGGTATTCTAAACAAACGTCCCGTCAAATGACAGGGTGGTGACGCTTGGGTACAATCGCTCACGATCATCCGCAGCGAGAGGACTCGACCATGTCTCAGCAACCCCAGGATCTGGCTGGCTGGGTGGCCTTGCTTAGCCAGACCGAATTGCCGGTGTTGAAGCACACCGTCAGGGAATTGGAACGCATGCATGCCGACGAGGACAATCTCAACGCGCGCAGTCTGGCGCTACTCGTGACCAGCGACCCGATGATGACCGTCAAGCTGCTGCGCTACATGCAGGCCCACAAACACCGCAGTCAGACTCACGATATGGTGCAGGTGGAGCAGGCCATCATGATGATGGGCTTCAACACTTTTTTCCGCGAAATCCGTCCCGAGCCGGTAGTGGAGGACATCCTGCATGGCCATATGCCAGCGCTGACCCAACTGCTGCGCACTGTGCGGCGTGCCCAGCGTGCTTCGCGTTATGCCTTCGACTGGGCATTGCTGTTGCATGATCTGCACGCGGAGGAGGTGCGTATCGCGGCGTTACTGAGTTATATCGCGGAAATGGTGATGTGGTGCTTCAACCCCGGCCCCATGCTGGAGATTCGCGCCAAGCTCGACGCAGACAAGACATTGCGCAGCGCCGCAGTGCAGCAGGAAGTGCTGGGATTCAAGGGCATAGAGCTGCAGCAGGCGCTGGCGACGGAGTGGAAACTGCCGGAATTGCTGCTGACATTGATGGATCCCGCGCAATCGGGCAACGAACGCGTGTGCAATGTGATGCTGGCGCTCAACCTCGCGCGCCACTCAGCCAATGGCTGGGACGACGCCGCACTGCCCGACGATTACCGGGATATCGGCGAGCTGCTCAATATCGATCCGCAAAAAGTGAAGGAAATGGTCAGGGCGGTCTAGTTGGCAAACAGCAGGATAATGCCGCCGAGCTGAAGCAGCGCAAGCAGCACCACGGCCGCAGTCCCCCAGAACAGCAGCGTGTTGCGGCGCTGCTGTTGTTTTTCCAGGGCTTCCAGCCGTTCGTTCAGTCTGGCGGACTCGTTGCGCAGCAGGTGTTCGTGTACCAGCCGCGGCAGTTGCGGCAGCACTTTGCCCCAATGTGGCGCTTCATTGCGGAAGTTGTCCACGACGCTGCGCCAGCCCATCTGCTCGCTCATCCACTGTTCCAGATAGGGTTTGGCCGTCTTCCACAAATCCAGCTCGGGATCGAGTTCGCGCCCCAGCCCTTCGATGTTCAGCAGCGTTTTCTGCAGCATGACCAGTTGCGGCTGGATCACCACGCCGAAACGGCGCGAAGTCTGGAACAGGCGCAGCAGCACGCGGCCGAAGGAAATGTCCTTGAGCGGCTTGTCGAAGATGGGCTCGCATACGGCGCGGATCGCAGTCTCGAACTCGTCCTGCGGCGTATCCTTGGGTGCCCAGCCGGATTCGATGTGGGCGCGTGCCACTTCGCGGTAGTCGCGGCGGAAAAAGGCGAGAAAGTTGCGTGCGAGGTATTGCTTGTCGGTATCGCTCAGTGTGCCCATGATGCCGAAATCCAGCGCGATGTAGCGGCTGTCGTCGGCGACGAGGATATTGCCGGGGTGCATGTCCGCATGGAAGAAACTGTCGCGGAATACCTGGGTGAAGAAAATCTCGACACCATTGCGTGCAAGTTGCGGGATGTCAACGCCGAGTTCGCGCAGCCGCGCGACCTGACTGATCGGCGTGCCCGACATGCGTTCCATCACCATCGCCTGCTCGCGGCAAGCGTCCCAATACACTTCCGGCACAAGCAGCAGGCGGCCGTCCGCGAAGTTGCGGCGCAACTGGCTGCAGTTCGCGGCTTCCAGCATGAGGTCGAGTTCGTTGTGCAGATGCCGGCCGAATTCCGCGACCACTTCCCGCGGGCGCAGCCGCTTGCCGTCGGCCCAGAGTTTTTCCAGCAGCATCGCCGCGATATCCAGCAACGCGAGATCCTTGACGATGACGCTGGTAATACCCGGTCGCAATATCTTGACCGCGACCGGCTGACCGCTCGGCAATGTGGCGAAGTGCACCTGCGCGACCGAGGCGCTGGCGACCGGGGTGGGGTCGAATTCCGCAAAGACTGCCGACGCGTCCGGTCCGTAGGCTTCGAGTAATACCGCCTGTACCTGTTCGGCGGGGAAGGGCGGCACGTTATCCTGCAGCTTTGCCAACTCATCGGCGATATCGAGCGGAATCAGGTCGCGACGGGTGGACAGCATCTGCCCGAACTTGACGAAAATCGGGCCGAGCGTCTCCAACGCAAGACGCAGACGGACGCCGCGAGGCAGATCGAAACGCCGCCAGAACAACACGCGCCGGATGGGAGATTGCAGCGGTTTCAGGCGGGCGTGGCCGAGAAAGAATTCGTCCAGGCCGAAACGCAAGCCGACGGACAGAATGCGGAACAGGCGGAAGAAACGCATCAGGACTTCTTCTCCAGCCGTTCGAGGCGTTTCGCGAGGCGTTCGGCATCATCGCGCAGCGCATCCACATCATGCGCAAACTGTTCCAGATGACGCTGTTTTGCAATTTGCGGCTGCTCTTCCAGCCAGTATTCGGAAAACATGCCGGCCAGTGCGAGCGCCTGGCGTCCCAATTCCTGTCGCACATGGGCCCCGGCTTTGGAAAGTTCATGTGCCGGAATATCGCCGACGATGCGGCTGAGGTCTGCTTCGGCATCCCAGCGCAGCTTGCGCAGAACCTTGCCCACGGCAGCGCCCAGCTCTGGATCGCCATTCAAGACAGCGGAAGAAGCCGCTGTTTCCGGATCAAACAATGCGCGCAAGGCGGTGCCCGGACTCAGCGCGATTTCAGCCTCGATGAGAGTCTGATCGAGTGCCGGGGAAAACTCGCCACTCGGCTCGATTCGCAACGTGGAGGAAAAAGGAGAGATGGATATGCGTACGGTTTTCCCGGCAAACGGCCGCAACTGTTCGCCAGCCCAGCTGTTCTGTCGCAGAAGGTGATTCAGTACGTCAGCAGTCGGCTTCAATATTTGAAGCCTTTGTGCAGCGCGACCACGCCGGCGGTCAGGTTGTGATAGTCGACCTTGTCGAAGCCGGCCTCCTGCATCATCTGCTTCAGCGTTTCCTGATCCGGGTGCATGCGGATCGATTCGGCGAGATAGCGATAACTCTCGGCGTCGTTTGCGAGCAGCTTGCCCATCACGGGCAGCAGCTTGAAGGAATAGGTGTCATACGCGGGCTGCAACGGTTTCCACACTTGCGAGAATTCAAGCACCAGCAATCGACCGCCGGGTTTGATGACGCGGTACATTTCCTTGAGCGCACGATCCTTGTGCGTCATGTTGCGCAGCCCGAACGCGACCGATACGCAGTCGAAATAATTGTCCGGGAACGGCAGCTTTTCCGCGTCGCATTGAGCAGCAGGTACGGCGAGCCCCTCGTCCAGCATGCGGTCGCGGCCGACGGCGAGCATGGAGGCATTGATGTCGGTGAGGATCACCTGCCCCAGCTTGCCGACCTTTTTCGCAAACAGGCGCGACAGATCGCCGCTGCCGCCCGCGATGTCCAGGACGCGGTTGCCCGGCAGCACGCCGCTGGATTCAATCGTGAATCGCTTCCACAGCCGATGCAGCCCGGCGGACATGACATCGTTCATGAGATCGTAGCGGCTGGCCACGGAGTGGAAGACTTCGCCCACCTTGCGCGCCTTTTCCGATTCGGCGACCGTCTTGAAGCCGAAATGCGTGGTGTTTTCGTCCATGCCTATCCTTTGCGTGTCTGGCCTGCGGCCGCTAATCGATCGAGATAGCTCTGCCACAACTCATCCTGCCGAATGCCGAGATCGTAAAGATAATCCCAGGAGTAGAGTCCGGTGTCGTGTCCGTCCGAGAACGTCAGCTTTAACGCGTATTGCCCGACCGGTTCGATTCCGACGATATTCACGTCTTCCTTGCCTACCTGGAGCACCTCCTGACCGGGGCCGTGCCCCCGGACTTCGGCAGAAGGGGAGTAGACGCGCAGGAATTCGCAGGGCAGCTGAAAATTGGAGCCATCGTCAAAGACAATTTCCAGCTTGCGCGAGACTTGATGCAGACGGATGTCGGTAGGACGTGGCGTGCTGGGAGTGAGGCCGCTCATGGGTCTGTAACAGGGAAAAGATCAGAGCGGGAATGATAGCAGAAACCGCTAGGCACGGCAGTTCGCGTTGTGCATGCAGCAATGTGCTTACGCGCCTGATTTTTTGATTAATTAATGAATCATGCTAGAGTAGCGCAGGGGTATTTAGGCGAGAACATCCATGGTTGAAAACAAGCTTGCCGATCAGTTTGCTGCTTACAGTGCTTGGCGCAAGGCCCTGATCGACACCATCTGCGATTACCGCAGCTGGCTCATCGAACAGGAATTGAACGACGCGCAGGTCGATCTGCGTATCCAGCATCTACTCGATCGCCTGCACGAGGACAAGCTGAACGTGGCGTTCGTCGCCGAGTTCTCGCGCGGCAAGTCAGAACTGATCAATGCGATCTTCTTCGCCGACTACGGGCAGCGTTTGCTGCCTTCGAGCGCGGGCCGGACCACGATGTGTCCGACCGAGCTGCTGTACGATCCTTCGCGCCCCACCTCGCTGCGCCTGCTGCCGATCGAGACGCGCGATACCGATACCACCACCACCGAATACAAGCGTTTCCCCGACGAGTGGACCGTGTTCGAGTTCGACGTGAATTCCAGCGACAGCATGATCAATGCGTTCAAGGAGGTCAGTCGTACCAAGCGCGTGACCGTGGAGGAAGCGCAGCGCTACGAGCTGTACGATCCGAATAATCCGGACGATGCGATGAACCTCAATGATGACGGTTCCATCGACATCCCATGCTGGCGCTATGCCGTTATCAACTTCCCGCATCCCTTGCTGGAGCAGGGGCTGGTGATCCTTGATACGCCGGGCCTCAATGCGATCGGTACCGAACCCGAACTCACGCTCAACATGCTGCCGAATGCGCATGCGGTGCTGTTCATCCTCGCAGCCGATACCGGCGTTACCAAGTCCGAGAGCGACGTGTGGCGCCAGTACATCAGCGGCGCGCGTTGGAAGCAGAAGGGCCGTATGGCCGTGCTGAACAAGATTGACGGCCTGTGGGACGAACTCAAAAGCGAACGCGACGTTGAAAAGGAAATCGCCAAGCAGATCAAGGTGAGCGCCGAGTTGCTCGATCTCGATCCCAGCCAGATTTTCCCGGTATCCGCGCAAAAAGGCTTGCTGGCCAAGATCAACGAGGACGAAGCCTTGCTGGTCAAGAGCCGGCTACCCGAATTGCAGAAAGCGCTTTCCGGTGAGCTTATTCCTTCCAAGAAGGAGATCGTCCGCGACAATACTGAAAGCGAGATCGAAGACCTGATCGCCAATTCCGGTTTGATTCTGGAGTCGCGATTGCAAGGCCTGTCGGATCAGCTGGAAGAGCTCAAGGGCCTGCGCGGCAAGAATGCCGATGTGGTCGAGCACATGATGAACAAGGTCAAGGCCGACAAGGAAAACTTCGAGCGCGGCCTGCAGCGGTTCCAGGCGCTGCGCAGCGTATTTTCGCAGCACACCAATACGCTTTTTGCCTATCTCGGCATGGAACGTTTGCGCATGGAAGTGGCCAAAACCCGACACGCCATGGTGGCCGCCAATTTCACCAAGACCATGCGCGCTGCCATGGATGGATTTTTCAAGGATATCGTCGAGCGCATGGTCAGCTCCGAGCGGCAGATTGGCGAAATCAAGACCATGATGGACGCGATGTATCAGAAGTATGCGCAGGAGCACGGTACGACGCCGATCAATGCTCCAGGCTTCTCCACAGCGCGCTATCAGAAGGAGCTGAACAAGCTGGAGCGTGCCTACAAGGAGCAGTTCGACACGGCCATCAACATGATCGTGAATGAGAAAATGACGCTGACCACCAAGTTTTTCGAAACAGTGGCGAATCGCGTGGTGAACGTTTACGAAATCGCCAATCGCGATGTCGAGAACTGGCTCAAGGCTGTGATGGCGCCAATGGAGTCGCAAATTCGCGAACAGCAACTGCAGTTGCGTCGCCGCATGGAGAGTATCAAGCGCATTTACAAGGCGACCGACTCGCTGGAAGACCGTATCGCCGAACTGGAAAGCTTCGAGCAGTCTATCCGCAATCAGATGGCCGATCTCAAGGTGTTGCGCCAGCATATCGGCAATGCGCTCACCTATGAGGATCATCCTGCGCCGGAGGTATTGGCGGCATGAGTGAAAACCTGCTGTTCCTGTTCGCGTTGACGCTGGTCTTTGTCGGCGTGGCGGCGGTCGGGGTGCTCTGGGCAATCAAATCCGGCCAGTTCGACGATCTCGAAGGCCCGGCACAGCGCATCCTCATGGATGACGACGATCCGCTCATCCCCTTCAATAATCGCTTGAAATCGGAAGATGAAGCGAATAAAATAAGACAGTAATATCTTTAATTAGCGTAGGGGCTTGAGAAATGCAAATGTTTTCCTGGGAAAACCTGCCGATGACCGTGATCGTGTCGCTGATCGTCTGGTCGTGGATCGCTTTCTTCTCCGTGATCCTGGCCTAATCGACAGGCACAAGAGGTATCAAGAATAAAAAAGGCTGCAATCGCAGCCTTTTTTATTTAGAGCGGTGACCGCTTACAACGCGGCTCCGATGATGGTTTTCATTTTCTGCATCGCCTTCTGCTCGATCTGGCGGATGCGCTCGGCGGATACGCCATACTCGGCAGCCAGTTCATGCAGCGTAGCGCTTTCGCCTTCCTTCAGCCAGCGCGCTTCCACGATGCGTCGGCTGCGGTCATCGAGACTGTTCAGCGCCGTTTCTAGGCCAGTCGTCTGCAGCACTTCGATCTGACGCTCGGCTAGCATCTCGGACGGTTCAGGGCGATGATCTTCCAGATAAGCGATCGGGCTCCAGCTTTCTTCGCCGTCATCCTCGCCGTGCGATTCCAGCGCGATATCCTGGCCGCCCATGCGCGATTCCATTTCGATCACTTCTTCCGGCTTTACCTTGAGCTCGCGAGCAATCTCCTGCACCTCGTCCGGATGCAGGCTGCCGCTATGCGTCTTCATGCTGCGCAGGTTGAAGAACAGCTTGCGCTGCGCCTTGGTGGTGGCGACCTTGACCAGACGCCAGTTGCGCAGAATGAATTCGTGAATTTCGGCCTTGATCCAGTGGACTGCGAACGAAACGAGACGAACGCCCCGTTCCGGGTCGAAACGGCGCACCGCCTTCATGAGGCCGATGTTGCCTTCCTGGATGAGGTCGGCTTGCGGCAGTCCATAGCCGGAGTAGCCGCGTGCGATGCTTACCACCAGACGAAGGTGGGAAAGAATCAGTTGCTTGGCCGCTTCCAGGTCGTTGTCTCGCTGCAGGCGGGTCGCGTAGTCGTACTCTTCCTCGGCCGTGAGTACGGGAAAGGCGCGGATCGTTTGCAGATAACGATCCAGGCTTTCAACTGCAGACGGCATGGGTAAAGATAGGGAATAACTCATTGCGTTTTACCTCCCGGGTACGAGTTCATTTTAGCACTCACCATTTGAGAGTGCTAGTCATGAAAAGTTTCGGGAAACTAAGCTGAAATATGTGAGAGAGACGGCGAGCTTAATAGTTTTCGATATCGGCAAGCGCGCGATTGACAGCAAAGTAAGAGGCGAGCCAGCCCAGGATGGCCGAGCCTCCCACCAGTGTCAGCGCAAGGTCGGCTAATGGCACGACGATGCGGAAATCGGAAGCGTACAAGGCAGCAATTTCTGCGACGGAGGCGTTGAAAAGCCATGTGGCTGCGGACAGGATCAGCAGCGCGGCCAGCCCCCCGCCCACGCCATACAGCATGCCCGCATAGAGAAAAGGGCGGCGGATAAAGCGATCGGTGGCGCCGATGAGACGGCTCAATTCTATTTCTTCGCGCTGGGTGGCGATTTGCAGGCGAATGCTGTTGCCGGTAATGATCAGAAGAGCAAACCCGAGCAGCGCGGCGATTATTACGACCAGCTTGTCACCAAGCGCCAGCAGGCCATGCAAGCGCTTGACCCAGGCGGAGTCAAGCTGGGCGCGTTCCACGCCGGGCCATTGCTGCATTTCTTGCTGTATGGCTTCGAGTGCCGCGGGGTCGCGATCTTTCGTTTCGATGATGAAGGCATCGGGCAAGGGATTCTTTTCCATGCCCAGGGCGGCGTCCGTGAGGCCAGTATTGGCCTGCATGGTTTTCCAGGCTTCGTCGCGAGCGACGAAACGGTATGAAGCCACGCCTTCGTGTTTCTTCAGCTGGCCTTCGACTTCCTTGGCCTGATCATCAGAGGTTTCCAGTGCCATGAACAGGCTGATCTGTGGGGCTGTCTGGAATCCGCCAGCGAGGCGCTCGAGGTTATCCAGGGCGACATACAGTATTGCCGGAAGCGAGAGCGTGACGCCGATGACGGCGATCATCGTAAGCCAGGCAAATGGCGCCCGGCGCAGACGATTCATGACCAGGGCAAAGGCGAGTTTATGTTGGGCAAGCTGCTGGCGGATCATTGCAATTGCCCTTGCGCCAGATGCAGCGTGCGGCCGCCATACTCTTCGCTGCCGTGGGCATGCGTGGCGATCAATACGGTCACGCCGACCTGATGAAACGAATGGAACAGCTTCATGATGTCCGTGGCATAGGTGTCGTCGAGGTTGGCCGTGGGTTCATCGGCGATGAGAATGGCCGGACGGCTCACCACGGCGCGGGCAATCGCCAGGCGTTGCTGCTCACCACCGGACAAGGTGACAGGCATCACTTTTTCGCGGCCCAGCAGGCCGACCTTATCGAGCGCTGCGCGCACCCGCTTGGCGGCTTCCTGCCCCACGACGCCGTTGATATGCAGCGGCAGCGCGACGTTATCGAATACCGTACGGTCATAAAGCAGCTTGTGATCCTGAAACACCAGCCCGAATTTTCGGCGCAGAAAAGGCACGGCAGCGCGGCGCAGTTTGCTGACATTCTGGTTGCCGATGAGCACGGTGCCGGAAGTGGGGCGCTCCAACCCGGCGATCAGCTTGAGCAGCGTGCTCTTGCCAGCGCCGGAGTGGCCGGTGACGAATACCAGCTCGCCCTTTTCGATTTCGAAGGAAAGGTTTTTGAGCGCCTCGTAGCCGCCCGGGTAGAGCTTGCCGACGCGGTCGAACTTGATCACGAGAACAATGCCTCCGCGAAGTCCTCGGCGTCGAATGGCTGCAAATCATCCAACTGTTCGCCGACGCCGATGAAGCGGATCGGGATCGGACGCTCCTTGGCGATTGCGGCGATCACTCCGCCGCGTGCGGTGCCGTCGAGCTTGGTGAGCGCGAGGCCGGTAACGCCGATTGCATCGTCGAAAGCCTTGACCTGCGCAATCGCGTTCTGGCCGGTGTTGGCATCCAGTACCAGCAGAATTTCATGCGGTGCGCCGGGCAGTGCCTTGTCGATTACGCGCTTCACCTTGCGGATTTCCTCCATGAGGTTGAGCTGCGTCGGCAGGCGGCCGGCGGTATCGGCGAGCACGACGTCGATACTGCGCGCTTTGGCGGCGTTGACTGCATCGAAAATCACCGCGGCCGGGTCTCCACCGGTTTGCGCGATCACCTGCACCTTGTTGCGCTCGCCCCATTCAGCGAGCTGTTCGCGTGCAGCGGCGCGGAAGGTGTCGCCGGCCGCAATGAGCACCGATTTGCCTTCGGCCTGCAAGCGCCAGGCGAGCTTGCCTATGGTGGTGGTTTTGCCGGCGCCGTTCACGCCGGCCAGCATGATCACGTAAGGCTGCTGGCCTTCGGTTTCCAGCGGCTGGGCGAGCGGTGCGAGCAGGTCGGTCACAGCCTGCTGCAGCGCGTCGCGCAACTGGGTGGTATCGGTGAGCGCTTTGCGCTTGACGGTGGTGCGCACCTGCTCCAGCAGGGCCTGTGTGGCACTGACGCCGACGTCGGCGGTCAGGAGAACGGATTCCAGCTCCTCGTAGACCTCTTCGTCGATCTTGCCGCCGCCGAACAGGCCGCCAAGCTGATTGCCGAGTTGGGTGCGGGTACGGGCGAGGCCTTGCTTGAGTCGTTCGGTCCAGCTGGCCTTGGATTCGGGGACGGGCGTTTCGTCCTTGTTCTTTTTGAAGAAATTGAGCATGGCGGTATTTTAGTCGTATTGAGATGGTTGCGCTAATCCGAACTCCATCCGTCGGCCCCGGTCATAAGTCGCACAGCAGGGCATGGCCTGCGTACAGGTATAATCGACGAAAAAACGGAGAATCAACGTGTTCACTCGATGGTGGTTGGTCTTGCTGGCGTTCCTGCCAGTAGCGGCGTTCGCCGGCAATATTCAGGAAATGAAACTCCCCAACGGATTCAAGGTGGTCGTGCAGGAAGACCATCGCTCCCCCGTGGTGGTTTCGCAGGTATGGTACCGCGCGGGCAGCGTGGACGAATTCAACGGCACGACCGGTGTCGCGCACGTGCTGGAACACATGATGTTCAAGGGCACGAAGAAGGTGCCGGCCGGCCAGTTCTCGCGCATCGTCGCGGCGGCGGGCGGCAAGGAGAATGCCTTCACCAGCCGCGACTACACCGTCTATTTCCAGCAGCTCGAAAAATCCCATCTCGAACTTTCCATGAAGCTGGAAGCTGACCGCATGGTGAACCTCAACATGTCGGACGCCGAGTTCGCCAAGGAAATCCAGGTGGTCATGGAGGAGCGCCGCTGGCGCACCGACGACAAGGCCCAGGCGCTGGTGGGCGAGCAACTCATGGCGACCACGTTCCAGGCCAATCCCTATGGTCGTCCGGTAATCGGCTGGATGAACGATCTCGAGAGCATGACTGCCAACGATGCGCGCAACTGGTACAAGCGCTGGTATGCGCCCAATAACGCGACGCTGGTGGTGGTCGGCGACGTGAAGCCGCAGGAAGTGTTCAAGCTCGCCAAGAAATATTTCGGTCCGCTCAAGGCGCGCAAGCTGCCCGAGCGCAAGCCGCAGGACGAGCCCGAGCAGAAGGGTGAGCGCCGCGTTATCGTCAAGGCGCCGGCCAAGCTGCCCTACGTCGCGCTTGCCTATCATGCGCCCAAACTGAACAAGGTCGATGACTGGGAGCCGTATGCGCTGGAAATCCTCGCCGGCGTGATGGACGGCAATCCCGCGTCGCGCCTCAATCGCGAGCTGGTGCGTCAGGAGCGCATCGCGGTGAATGTGAGCGCTGGCTACGACGCAGTGAACCGTGGCCCGGCGCTGTTCGAATTCGACGGCATGCCGAGCGAAGGGCATACCGCCGAAAGCCTGGAAAAGGCGATCCGTGCGCAGATCGACAAACTGAAGAAGGAAGGCATCACCGAGGACGAGCTACAGCGCGTCAAGGCGCAGGTGATCGCTGCAGACGTCTATCAGCGCGACTCGATGTTCTATCAGGCGATGCAGATCGGGATGCTGGAGAGCACCGGTCTTTCCTGGCGCGATATCGACCAGTTCCCCAAGCGCTTGCAAGCGGTCACTGCTGAGCAAGTGAAACAAGTGGCGAACAAATATCTGGTGGACGACCACCTGTCCGTCGCGACGCTGGATCCGCAACCCATCGACGAGAACAAGCCGGAAGCGCCGGAGGTGCCGCATGTTCACTAAGTCGATTTCGGGAAAGAGCGGGTTGAATACCATGTTAAAAATGTTTTTGCTGATCGCGACTTTCGCGGTCACCGCGGCACAGGCTGCATTGCCGATTCAGCACTGGCAAAGTGCAACCGGCGCCAAGGTCTATTTTGTCGAGAACCACGATTTGCCTATCCTCGACGTGGCAGTAAATTTCGCCGCAGGCAGCAGCTTCGATAGTGCGGAAAAGGCCGGTGTCGCGGGCATGACGCAAGGGCTGCTGGCAATGGGTGCGGCTGGCCTCAGCGAGGACCAGATCGCCAACCGCTTCGCCGATCTCGGCGCACAGCCCGGCGGGGAGTTCGACATGGATCGCGCCAGCATCAAGCTGCGTACGCTGTCGAGCGAGCGCGAACGCAAGGCGGCGCTGGATCTCATGGCTTCCATCGTGCAGAAGCCTGACTTCCCGGCCGCAGTGCTGGAGCGCGAAAAGGCGCGCGCGATTGCAGCCCTGCGCGAAGCCGCGACCCAGCCGGAGAGCATCTCTGACAAGGCGTTTGCCAAGGCGCTGTTCGGCAGCCATCCTTATGCCCTGAGCGAGGGCATGGAGCCGGAGACGCTGGAAAAGGTTACGCGTGACGACCTGGTTGCTTTTTATCGCAGCCATTACACCCGCAACAATGCGATCATCGCCATCATCGGCGACGTCACCCGGGCGCAAGCCGAGGCAATTGCCGAGCAAATGACGGCAGGCCTGCCGGAAGGCAGTGCAGCAGAAACCATTCCTCCGGTGCCGCTGCCGACTGCCGCCGTGGAAAAACGCATTCCGCATCCGGCTGCGCAATCCCATATTCTCATGGGCTATCCCGGCGTTAAGCGCGGCGACCCGGACTATTTCCCGCTCTATGTCGGCAACTACATCCTCGGCGGCGGCGGGTTCGTTTCCCTGCTCACGGAAGAAGTGCGCGAGAAGCGCGGCCTGGCCTACAGCGTGTATAGCTACTTTATGCCGATGCGCGAGGCCGGGCCGTTCCAGATCGGATTGCAGACCAAGCGCGAGCAGACCGACGCTGCACTGGCCCTGGTGCGCGAGACGCTCAACAGGTTCACCCAGTCCGGCCCGAATGCGAAGCAACTCAAGGCGGCCAAGGACAACATCATCGGCGGTTTCCCGCTACGCATCGACAGTAACGGCAAGATCCTCGACTACCTGTCGGTCATCGGCTTCTACGGCTTGCCGCTCACCTATCTCGACGACTTCAACAAGGAGGTCGCCAAGGTGACGACGCAGCAGATCAAGGATGCTTTCGCACGGCGTATCAAGCCGGACAACATGGTGACGGTCATCGTTGGCGGCGCCGCAAAATAAGGTCCGCATCAACGCCGGGGAGTGGCGCAGCCGCATGCTGCGCTTTCCGGATGCACTCGGCCTGCGCCCGACGCCGGACCGCGTGAGACAGACCCTGTTCAACTGGCTCGGGCAAGAGCTGCACGGACAGCACTGTCTCGATCTGTTCGCGGGTAGCGGCGCACTCGGGTTCGAGGCTGCGTCGCGCTATGCGGCCTCCGTCACGCTGGTGGAGCAGAACCCCGCTGTGCATCGTGCGCTCACCGAAAATGCCGCTCTGCTCAAGGCGCAGCAGGTGCGTATCCAGCGTATGGACGCACTGCAATTCCTTGCACAGGATAAGCAGCGGTTTGACGTAATTTTCCTTGATCCGCCTTTCGGCCAGGGCTGGTTGCCCAAGCTGCTGCCGTTGCTGCCCGATCATCTGGCAGAAGAAGGCGTGGTCTATGCCGAAGGCGAGCTGCAGTTGCAGGACGGCGACGGCTGGCAGGTGCTCAAGCACGGCAAAGCAGGTGCCGTGCACTATCACCTGTTAAAATACGCACCATGAACTCCATCGCCGTCTATCCCGGAACCTTCGATCCGCTCACGAGCGGGCACGAGGATATTGTGCGCCGTGCGGCCAAGCTGTTCTCGACGGTGATCGTCGCGGTGGCGGCCAATACTTCCAAGAAATCCTTTTTCAATCTGGACGAGCGGGTCGCGATCGCCGCGGAAGTGCTCTCGGATTGCCCGAACGTGAAGGTGGTCGGCTTCTCCGGCCTGCTTATGAAGTTTGTGCAGGAGCAGGGAGCGAGCGTGGTGGTGCGCGGTCTGCGTGCGGTATCCGATTTTGAATACGAATTCCAGCTCGCGGGGATGAACCGCAAGCTTTTTCCCGAAGTCGAAACGTTGTTCCTCACCCCGGCCGAGCAGTACATGTTCATTTCCGCGAGCCTGGTGCGGGAAATCGCCTTGCTGGGGGGCGATGTGTCCCAGTTCGTATCGCCTGCGATCGAGGCGAGGCTGCGCGAAAAGATACGCCAGCGTGCAAGTGAGTGAGTTTGAATTATGGCCTTGATGATTACTGACGAATGCATCAATTGCGACGTGTGCGAGCCCGAGTGCCCGAACAGCGCGATTTCGCAGGGCTTGGAAATCTACGAAATCAATCCGGACAAGTGCACCGAGTGTGTCGGCCACTACGACAAGCCGCAGTGCCAGGAAGTCTGTCCCATCGACTGTATCCCGTTCAATCCGGACGTGCGCGAGACGCACGACGAGTTGATGGCGAAGTACACCCGCCTCATCGGCGCCAACGCCAAGAAATAATCAGTCGAGACGGGCAGCCGGATCCTGCCGGTAGAACAGCTGCATCTGCGCGTACACCGCCGGGTAGAGTTGCTTGAGCAGGTTCGGCTGTTCGAAGAAATACTCGCTCGTCACCGCGAAAAACTCCTCGGGTGCCTCAGCGGCATACGGATCGATTGCAGTTTCCTCTCCGGCATCAACGCGCCGGCATAAATCTTCATAGGCCGGCTCGAACGCCGCGCGCCAGTCGCGCACGCGCATGCCTTCGTGCAAAGCCGGGCAGCCGTTGATGCTGCCGCTGCTGTAATCCAGCTTGTGCGCCAGCTCGTGGATCACCGCGTTGTAGCCTTCGCACCCACCGGAAGCGGCAACATCCACCCATGACAGCACCACCGGCCCGCGCTGCCATGCTTCGCCTGCCCGGACTTCGCGGCGGCTGTGCACCAGACCGCTTTCGTCTACCCATTCGTGCCTTGTAGCGAATTCTGCCGGGTAGAGCACCACGGAAGTCCAGCCGTCATACCAATCGAAGCCGAGATTGAGAATGGGAAGTGCCGCCTGTGCGGCCAGGTCGATGCGCATTGCATCGGTCAGCTCCAGTCCCTGTACCGGTTCCAGGCTTTTTTCATGCAGGAAAAGCGTGGCAAGGTTACGCAGGCGTTGCAGTTCCTCCTGCGTGAATCCGGCGAGCAAAGGCAGGCCCGCCAAGATGTTGTCCCATTCCTGTTGCGGAATGCGGGAACGTTGAAGGATGCGCTTTCTGCGCCAATTGGAGAAAATGCCCATACGATTATTTTACGGGGATAATGGCGTTTTTCCCTTTGCAGGAGACAGACAGATGCGAATTCTTCACACCATGCTGCGCGTCGGTAACCTCGACCGCTCCATCGAGTTCTATACCCACATCCTCGGCATGCAGGTGCTGCGCAAGGAAGACTACCCGGATGGCAAATTTACGCTGGCCTTCGTCGGCTACGGCGGCGAGCGCGACCACACCGTGCTGGAGTTGACCCATAACTGGGGTACCGAGAGCTACGACCACGGTAACGCCTTCGGTCACATTGCGATCGAAGTGGACGATGCCTATGCCGCCTGCGAGAAGGTCAAGCAGGCCGGCGGCAAGGTGATCCGCGAAGCGGGCCCGATGATGCACGGCACGACCGTGATTGCTTTCATTACGGACCCGGATGGCTACAAGATCGAGTTCATCCAGAAGGGTACCGCCGGCTATTGATCCTGAGCCACGCTATTGAAAATTCCATCCGCCTTGATTAGGATGGGCGTCGCGTTAGTAATTGTTTCTACTTGGTTTTTCAACAATCGAGGGAGGCGTTATGAGCGATATGCACGTGCAAGGCGGCCCGGAGCCGATTCCGCATGGAGTGGTGGTGTTTCTGTATACGGTGGTGGGAGTGCTGCTGGGTCTGGTCGGACTCTGGATACTGGCGATGGTGTTGAAGTAAGGATTTAGGATAAAGAAAGGCCGAACGTAAAGTTCGGCCTTTTTGTTTGAAGTAAACAGGCTCTGTCCTTAAGATGAAGCAGTCGCGAACGTATCGCAGTCCTTGGGGCGCCCCGACTCCATACCGCGCTTGAACCAGTGCACGCGCTGCTCCGATGAGCCGTGGGTGAACGAGTCGGGTGTGACGCGACCGGTTGCCTGCTGTTGCAGGCGGTCGTCGCCAATGGCCGTTGCGGCGCTCAGCGCCTCGGCAATGTCGTTATCGTCCAACTGGTTCAATGTGCCCGCGTGATATCCCCAGACGCCTGCATAGCAATCGGCCTGCAATTCCATGCGCACCGAGAGCGCGTTGTATTCGGTCTCGGAGACCTTGCCGCGTGCCGCATCCAATTTCTGCAGGGAGCCGGTGAGTTTCTGCACGTGGTGTCCTACTTCGTGAGCGATCACGTAAGCCTGGGCGAAGTCGCCGGGTGAGTTGAAACGTGTTTGAAGGTCGCGGAAGAATGAGAGGTCGAGGTAGAGTTTTTCATCGCCCTGGCAGTAGAAAGGCCCCATTGCCGATTGGCCCAGGCCGCAGGCCGAGCTGACTTGCCCGTCATAAAGCACTAGTGTCGGCTGGCGGTACTGGCTGTTTGATTTGAGGAATATCTCGCCCCAGACATCCTCGGTGCTACCGAGCACCTTGGAGACGAATTGCCCCATTTCGTCCGACGGCGCCCCTTGGGGTGCTTCACGGGTTTCCTGCTGCGGAGCAACCTGACCGGCCAATTGCAATGCGGTACCGGGATCGAAGCCGAGGAAGTAGGCGATCACGGCAATCACGATGCCGCCTACACCCAGTCCTCCCTTGCCTATGCTGATGCCGCGTCGATCTTCGACGTTGTTGCTGGCTCTCTGGCCGCCTAGTCGCATGTTGGCTCCTTAATAATCTGATGTTTCAAGTTGCGAACAGATTGTATCCGGTGGGACAAAAAAGCGGATTTCTCGTTCGTCGAGTGATTCGTGGCTCGCTTTTCAGTATTCTGAAGTGCAATAAAAAAGCCCGCAATCGCGGGCTTTTTTATGTTGCTGATCACTTACTGGAAAAAGTCTTTCACCTTCTCCATCCACGATTTGGCTCTGGGACTGTGCTTGTGCGCGTCCTGCTGGTTGATTTCTTCCAGTTCGCGCAGGATTTCCTTTTGCCGTTCGGTCAGCTTCACTGGAGTCTCCACGACGACGTGACACATCAGGTCGCCGAACTCGCTGCTCCGCAGGGCCTTGATGCCCTTGCCGCGCAGGCGGAACACTGCGCCGGTCTGTGTCTCGGCGGGAATCTTGACCTTGGCGTGGCCGTCCAGCGTGGGGATTTCGATCTCTCCGCCCAACGCTGCGGTGCTGAAGCTGATAGGCATTTCGCAATGCAGATCGCCGCCGTCGCGCTTGAAGATCGGGTGTTCCTTCAAATGCACGACCACATAGAGGTCGCCCGGAGGGCCGCCATTGACGCCCGCTTCGCCTTCGCCCGACAAGCGGATGCGGTCGCCCTCATCCACGCCAGCAGGAATCTTGACGGCGAGCGTCTTGTGCTGCTTGACGCGGCCGTCGCCCTGGCAGGTGGGGCAGGGTTCCTTGACCATCTTGCCGCTGCCGTGACACTTGGGGCAGGTCTGCTGGATGGAGAAGAAGCCTTGCTGCATGCGCACCTGACCGTGGCCGCCGCAGGTGGTGCAGGTGACCGGCTTGGTGCCGGGGCGTGCGCCGGAGCCGTGGCAGGTTTCGCACTCGGCCATGACCGGGATGCGAATCTTGGTTTCGGTACCGCGTGCGGCTTCTTCCAGTGAAATTTCCATGTTGTAGCGCAAGTCTGCGCCACGGTAGACGTTGGAACGACGGTTGCCGCCGCCACCGAAGATATCGCCGAAGATATCGCCGAACGCGTCGGAGAAGTTGCCGAAGCCATGGGCGCCGCCGCCCATGCCGGCCTGCGGGTCCACGCCTGCATGGCCGTACTGGTCGTAGGCGGTGCGTTTCTGGGCGTCGGACAGGATTTCGTAGGCTTCCTTGGCTTCCTTGAAGTGTTCCTCCGCTTTCGGGTTATCCGGGTTGCGGTCGGGGTGGTACTTCATGGCCAGCTTGCGGTAGGCCTTCTTGATCTCGTCCTCCGAGGCGTCACGGTTGATGCCCAGAACTTCGTAATAGTCTTTTTTTGCCATAAGAATTCAGTCGTTAGTGGATGGACGCCAGCCGTCAGTCGAAAAACGCAATACTAACGGCTAGCTGCTCAGCCCACGACTTATTTCTTGTCGTCCTTGACCTCTTCGAATTCCGCATCGACGATGTTGTCGTCGACCGGCTTCTCGGCTTGCGCACCGGCTTCGGCACCCGCGCCGCCTTCGGCCTGCTGCTGGGCGTAGACTTTCTCGGCCAGCTTGTGCGAGGCTTCCATGAGCGCGTTGGTCTTGGCCTCGATCGCGTCCTTGTCGTCGCCCTTGAGCGCTTCCTCGACTTCGGTGATCGCGGTTTCGATCTTGGACTTCTCGTCGGCATCCAGCTTGTCGCCGTGCTCGGACAGCGACTTCTTCACGCTGTGTACCATGCCATCGGCGGCATTGCGGGCATCGACCAGCTCGCGCGCCTTGCGGTCTTCATCCGCGTGGGCGGCCGCGTCGGCTTCCATGCGCTGGATTTCTTCTTCAGAAAGACCAGAGTTCGCCTTGATCGTGATCTTGTTTTCCTTGCCGGTCGCCTTGTCCTTGGCCGAAACGTGCAGGATGCCGTTGGCGTCGATATCGAAGGTGACCTCGATCTGCGGCATGCCGCGCGGTGCCGGCGGGATGTCGGACAGGTTGAACTGGCCCAGGCTCTTGTTGCCGGAGGCCATCTCGCGCTCGCCCTGCAGCACGTGGATGGTCACGGCGGACTGGTTGTCGTCGGCGGTGGAGAACACCTGGCTGGCCTTGGTCGGGATCGTGGTGTTCTTCTGGATGAGCTTGGTCATCACGCCGCCCAGGGTTTCGATACCGAGGGAGAGCGGGGTCACGTCCAGCAGCAGCACGTCCTTCACTTCGCCTTGCAGCACGCCGCCCTGGATCGCGGCACCGACGGCCACGGCTTCGTCCGGGTTCACGTCCTTGCGCGGCTCACGACCGAAGATTTCCTTCACCTTTTCCTGCACCTTGGGCATGCGGGTCTGGCCGCCGACCAGGATCACGTCGGAGATTTCGTCGATCTTCACGCCGGCGTCCTTGAGTGCCGTGCGGCACGGGGCGATGGTGCGCTCGATGAGATCTTCCACCAGGCTTTCGAACTTGGCGCGGGTGATCTTGACCACCAGGTGCTTCGGACCGGTCGCGTCTGCGGTGATATACGGCAGGTTGACTTCGGTCTGCTGGCTGGAGGACAGCTCGATCTTGGCCTTTTCCGCAGCTTCCTTCAGGCGTTGCTTGGCCAGCAGGTCGTTGCGCAGGTCGAGGCCGTTTTCCTTCTTGAACTCGTCGGCGAGGTAGTCGATCAGGCGGTTGTCGAAGTCTTCGCCACCGAGGAAGGTGTCGCCGTTGGTGGAGAGCACTTCGAATTGATGCTCGCCATCCAGTTCGGCGATTTCGATGATGGAGATGTCGAACGTACCGCCACCCAGGTCATACACCGCAATCTTGCGGTCGCCTTCCTGCTTGTCCATACCGAAAGCCAGAGCGGCTGCGGTCGGCTCGTTGATGATGCGCTTCACTTCCAGACCGGCGATACGGCCGGCGTCCTTGGTGGCCTGACGCTGGCTGTCGTTGAAGTAGGCCGGCACGGTGATCACGGCTTCGGTCACTTCTTCGCCGAGGTAGTCTTCGGCGGTCTTCTTCATCTTGCGCAGTACTTCTGCGGAGATTTGCGGCGGGGCCATCTTCTTGCCGCTGACTTCCACCCATGCGTCGC
>CAMLDO010000017.1 GCA_946478865.1 uncultured Methylobacillus sp. | reverse complement strand
ACATGGGCGATATCCTCAGCGCGGAAGGCACGCTGTTCAAGACCAAGACCGGCGAGCTGTCGGTGAAGGTAGATGTGCTGCGCCTGGTATCCAAGTCTCTGCGTCCGCTGCCGGAGAAATTCCACGGCCTCGCCGACCAGGAAACCAAGTACCGCCAGCGCTACGTGGACCTCATCATGAACGAGGACACGCGCAAGACCTTCGCCGCGCGCAGCCGCGTCGTCTCGGCGATCCGCCAGTTCATGACCGGTCACCAGTTCCTCGAAGTGGAAACGCCGATGCTGCACCCGATCCCGGGCGGCGCGGCAGCCAAGCCTTTCACGACGCACCACAATGCGCTCGACATGCAGATGTTCCTGCGCATCGCGCCGGAGCTGTTCCTCAAGCGCCTCATCGTCGGCGGCTTCGAGCGCGTGTTCGAGATCAACCGCAACTTCCGCAACGAAGGTCTGAGCGTACGCCACAACCCTGAATTCACGATGATGGAGTTCTACGCCGCGTACACCGATTACAAGTGGCTCATGGACTTCACCGAGGAATGCATCCGCGCCGCCGCGATTGCCGCCTGCGGCACCGCGACCGTGACCTATCAGGGCCGCGAGGTCGATCTGGCCAAGCCGTTCCAGCGCCTGACCATTGTCGGCGCGATCAAGAAGTACGCACCGGAATACAGCGATGCGCAACTCGCGGATGCTGCTTTCATCCGCGCCGAACTCAAGGCCAAGTGGGGCATCGAGGCGTTGGCGCATGTCGGTCTCGGCGCGCTGCAACTGGCGCTATTCGAGGAAACCGCGGAGTCCCAGCTGTGGGAGCCGACTTATATCATCGATTACCCGGTCGAGGTGTCGCCGCTGGCGCGCGCTTCCGACACGGTGCCCGGCATCACCGAGCGCTTCGAGCTGTTCATCACCGGCCGCGAAATCGCCAACGGCTTCTCAGAACTTAACGATCCGGAAGACCAGGCCGCGCGTTTCCGCCAGCAGGTGGAAGCAAAGGAGGCCGGCGACGACGAGGCGATGTATTACGACGCCGACTATATCCGGGCGCTGGAATATGGCATGCCTCCGACCGGCGGCTGCGGCATCGGTATCGACCGCCTGGTCATGTTGTTGACCGATTCCCCCAGCATCCGTGATGTGATATTGTTCCCGCATATGAGACCGGAAGCTCCTGTTTAGGTTGAGATTCGGGCTGCCTGCAGCCCGGCTACCGCAGAGAGTGATAACAACAAGGCGCCGATATGGCGCCCACAACAACAATAAAAAAAGAGTCTTTCCAAAGGCCGCGCAGTGAAAACAATTTCTCTGGAGGTGTGGGTTGGCAGTCATTTGTTGGGGTTCGTATCCTCTCTGTCAGGATAGCGTCGATGCGTCCATCGCTGTAGAAGCACATCCATTCATGATCTCCTTCCGCTGATCATGACCGACCATCCCTCCGAACTCGAGGCTCTGATCGAGCGTATCTTCCCGGGCGTGGAAGAGCAGGCCGCACGCAAGCAGATTTTCGGCTTGGGCGAGCACGAAATAGCGATTATCCGGGAGCTGGAACAAAAGCTTGCCGGCCGCGAGACGGCGCTGGTAGATGCGCTGGGCGATTATCTCGGGCAGTTCCAGGGCATCAGCGCGACCTTCGACGATCCCGCGCGCATGGCGGAAATCCGCCAGCAGCAGCGCGGCTACTTTTCCCAATTCCTCAATGCCAATCTCGACGAGGAGTATGTGCGCGAGCGCGTGCGTGCCGGCGTCGTGCAGCAGAGCCATCGCCTGCGCCTGCGCTGGTTCCTCGGCTCCTTCGCCTTCTATCTGGACCGCTTGCTGCCCGAAGTGCTGGAAATCGCCGGCGGCGATACGCAAAAGCTGACCGACTATTACCGAGTGCTGACCCGACTGGCGATGTTCGATATCGCGCTCACAGTCTCGGCTTTCGTGCATGCCGACCGCGAAGAGCTGCGCGTGTTCTCGACCGTATTCGAGACCAATCTCGAAGGCGTGTTCATTGCCGACATGCATGGCACCATCCTGCATGGCAACAAGAGCGTCACTGTAGTGATGGGCTATACCCCGCAGGAGATTATCGGCAAGAGCCTGCGTTCCCTGCATGCGGATGCAAATCAGGAGTCGTTCGATGACGTGCTGGCTACGGTGCAGTCGGGCGGGCAGTGGCAGGGCGAAACCATGCTCAAGCGCCAGTCGGGCGAGGAGTTCCCTTCCTGGATGAACGTCACCGGCGCCAAGGATGGTAAGGGCGTGGTGACGCACATCATCGTCGAGTTCTCTGATATCACCACTTTCAAGCAGACACAGCAGGCGCTTGTGAGCCGTACGGACGAACTGGCGCGCTCCAATCGCGAGCTGGAACAGTTCGCCTACGTCGCCTCGCACGATTTGCAGGAGCCGTTGCGCATGGTGGCGAGCTATACGCAGCTGCTCGCGCGCCGCTACAAGGACAAGCTGGACGAGGACGCCAACGAATTCATCCATTACGCGGTGGACGGTGCGATGCGCATGCAGGCGCTCATCAATGACCTGCTCATGATTTCGCGCGTGGGCACGCGCGGCAAGCCGTTGCAACCATGTGAGTCCGGCCTCTCGCTGGAGCATGCGCTCATCAACTTGCGCATGGCGATCGAGGAAGCCGGTGCGGAAGTTACGCACGATCCCATGCCGCGTGTAATGGCCGACATATCGCAGCTCACGCAGCTACTGCAGAACCTGATCGGCAACGCAGTCAAATTCCACAGCGGCGAGAAGCCGCGCATTCATGTCGGCGCGCAACGGCGCGGCCACGACTGGGTGATTTCGGTAAAGGACAACGGCATCGGCATCGCGCCGGAATTCTTCGAACGTATTTTTGTGATTTTCCAACGATTGCACGGCAAGCAGGAGTACCCGGGTACAGGGATCGGCCTGGCTGTCTGCAAGAAAATCGTTGAGCGCCATGGCGGAATGATCTGGGTCGAGTCCGAGCCGGGTCAGGGCGCGACTTTTCTGTTTACCTTATCCGCCGCCCCTGAGAGCAAGGAGTAGATAAGGAGTCATTATGGAGACAAGATTGATGGGTAGGCCGGTAGAGTTTTTGTTGGCGGAAGATAATCCCGGCGACGTGCGCTTGACCAAGGAAGCCTTGCGCGAAAGCAAGATCAGCAACAACCTGAATGTGGTTCCCGACGGCGTCGAGGCGATGGCCTTTCTGCGTCGCGAAGGCAAGTATTTCGATGCGCCCCGCCCCGACGTGATCCTGCTCGACCTCAACCTGCCCAAGAAGGACGGACGCGAGGTGCTGGCCGAGGTGAAGGCCGACCCCAACCTGCGCCTGATCCCGGTGGTTATCATCACCTCCTCGGAAGCCGAGCAGGACGTGCTGCGGACCTACGAACTGCACGCCAACTGCTACGTCACCAAGCCGGTCGATCTGGAGCAGTTCATCAAGGTCATCCAGTCGATCGAAACCTTCTGGCTGACCATCGTGACGTTACCTTCGAGCGTAATTACCGACTAGTCTTACCAGAGGCTGCCATGACCCAACCGCCGATTCATCTGCTGCTGGTAGAAGATAATCCGGGCGATGTGCGCCTGGTCAACGAAATGCTCGCCGAGGACAAGCGTCAGCGGTTCGTGCTGCACGTGGCGGAGCGGCTTGAATCGGCACTCGGCGTCATGCGCGAGCAGGATGTCACCGTCATCCTGCTGGATTTGCAGCTGCCGGATGGGGCCGGACTGGATACCCTGCTGAAGATTCATTCGTCGGCGCCCGAAATTCCGGTGGTGGTGCTGAGCAGCATCGGCGACGAGGCGCTGGCCATCAGTGCGGTGCAACACGGCGCGCAGGACTTCCTGGTCAAGAATCACATCAGCGCGCACTTGCTCATACGCGCGCTGCATTACGCCATCGAGCGCAAGCGGCTGGAAGACCGGCTGCACTATTTCGCGCATCACGACAGCCTCACCGGCCTCGCCAATCGCAAGCATCTCTACGATCGCCTCAAGACCGCGATGGCATGGTCGCGCCGCAACGAGAGCCAGATCGCGTTGCTGCTCATGGATCTCAACGACTTCAAGCCGATCAACGATATTTTCGGCCACCATGTCGGCGATCAACTGCTCTGCCAGGTAGCGGAGCGCCTGCGCGAATGCGTGCGCGAGACCGATTTCATCGCACGCATGGGCGGCGACGAATTCGTGCTGATCCTGCACGATATCCGAGGCGTGGACGACGTCATGGCGGTCACGCAGAAAATCCTCAACTATATGGAGTCGCCGTATTCGGTGCACGATCGCCTGCTGCACGTGCATGTGAGCGTCGGCATCAGCATCTATCCGAACGACGGCGATACCATGGAAGATCTGCTGCGCAACGCCGATGTCGCGATGTACCAGGCCAAGACCGAGGCAGGTGCCGTGAGTGCGAGCCGTTTCTATTCGCCGACGATGAACATCGAGGCCGGCGAGAGCAGCGGCCTGCGCGGCCAGCTGTTCCGCGCGCTGGAAAACAATGAATTCGTCGTCAATTATCAGCCGCAAGTGGACATTGCGAGCGGCCGCATCATCGGCATGGAAGCGCTGTTGCGCTGGCAGCATCCGCAGCGCGGTTTGCTGCTGCCCGGACAATTCATGCATGCGCTGGAAAGCACCGATCTGATTCTCGCCGTCGGCGAATGGGTGCTGGGTGAAGTGTGCAAGCAGGGCCGGCAATGGCAGGAGGAAAGCGCCGAGCCGCTGGTCATGTCGGTCAATCTGGCTTCGCGCCAGCTACTGCAGGCGAATCTGGCCGATATCGTGGCCAATGCCCTGCAACGCAGCGGGCTGGCTCCGCAGAATCTGGAGCTGGAAGTGCCGGAATCTGCGCTCATGGATAACGAAGACCGTGTGCTCATGGTGCTGACCCGGCTGCATCACCTCGGCATTCGTCTGGCGCTGGATAATTTTGGCAGCGGTCGCGCTTCCTTCCGCTACCTGTGCAATTTCCCCTTCGATTCCATCAAGCTCGACCGCTCCATGGTCGAGGATGCATCGTCGTCGGACGAGGGGGCCAATTTCGCCCGCGCCGTCATTCAGGTCGCCCATGTCTTCAAGATGAAGGGGCTGGCCGAAGGGGTGGAAACGCCCGAGCAACTCAATCTGTTGCGTAGCCTGTCCTGCGACGATGCGCAAGGTTACCTCTACAGCCGCCCGCTGATTCCCGCGGACGCCTCGAAGCTTCTGCGCCGGGGCGGCAAGGTGGAAGTTGCGCTGGCGGGAGAGGGTTAGAGCCTGTTTCAGTGATAAACGAAAGATGCGTTTGAACACAAAAAGAATGAGTGCAAGGCGTGAGGCGCAGCCAATGGTGGTTCCATGGGCAAGCCTCGTAACGCCGCAGGCACCCTTTTGT
The DNA here is from genome assembly GCA_946478865.1 of uncultured Methylobacillus sp. Next base: position 38,628 of record CAMLDO010000017.1, on the reverse strand, counting down.
GTTCAAACCCTCCGGGCTGGCCATGCATTGCGCGCATGGCGTTGTTATTCGCCGCTTGTTTGGAATGACCGAACTGCGCGGCTCTCCCCTAGCCCTGCGCGCAATGCATGGTCAGCGCACATTCGTTTATCACTGAAATAGGCTCTCAATGCGCATACTCCTGGTCGAAGACAATCCGGGCGATGCCCGGCTGCTCGAATTCATGCTCATGGAAGCATTGCCAGACTATACGCTGGTCATGGCCCAGTCTCTCAAGGAGGCGACCGCACGCATACGCGAGCAGGATTTCGACATCATCCTGCTCGATCTTTCCTTGCCCGACTCGGAGAGCAAGCGCACTTTCTGGCAGGTCTACGCAGAGGCGCCCACGGTCGCTATCGTGGTCATGACCGGGCTTGACGACGAAGCGTTCGCTTCCGAACTGGTGCAGGCCGGGGCACAGGATTTTCTGGTCAAGGGCAGCGTGGATGCGCGCTGGCTGTCGCGCGCGATGCGCTATGCAATCGAACGCAAGCGTGCAGAAGAACGCCTGCGTCTTGCAGCTCAGGTGTTCGAAAGCACCATGGAAGGTATCGTGATTACCGATGCCCGTAACCAGGTGGTGAGCGTCAACCCGGCATTCTGTGCCATGACCGGTTTCGAGAGCGAGGAAGTGCTAGGGCAGCACCGCAACATCATCTGGGGCGATGCGCTGGAAGCCGTGCCCGTGAGCCATGATGGCTCCAATGGCTGGCGCGGCGAATCCTTTTTGCGCCGCAAGAACGGCGAGCGCTTCCCGGTATGGATGAGCATTACCGATGTGCTGGGGCTGGCCAAGGAGGTCTCCCACCGCGTCATCGTCTTTGCCGAAATTACCGCGCTCAAGCAGACCGAGGCGCGTCTGCATTTTCTCGCGAACCACGATCCGCTCACGGGTCTGCCCAATCGCCTCATGTTCAACGAGCGGCTGCAGCAGGCACTCGCGAATGCGCAGCGTACTGGCGACCAGGTAGGTGTGCTGTTCGTCGACCTCGACCGCTTCAAGAACGTCAACGACACGCTCGGCCATACCATAGGCGACAGACTGCTGCAGCAGGTGGCAGGACGTATCGGCGCCTGCGTGCGCGGTACGGATACCGTGGCGCGACTGGGCGGCGACGAGTTCGCCCTCATTCTGACCAATGTGCAGCATGACGAGGACGCGCAAATCGTTGCGCAGAAAATCCTCGACGCCTTGCGCCCGGCGTTCGAAGTCGATGGGCATGAAATCTACATCACCGCGAGTATCGGCATTGCCTGCTGCCCGCCCTCGGGCGAGGTGGCCGAAATGCTGCTGCAGCGCGCCGATGTCGCGATGTATTCCGCGAAGAGCCTGGGCAAGGATACTTTCCAGCTGTACATGCCGGAGATGGACGCCGTCGCCTACGAGCGCATGGTGCTGGAAAACAACCTGCGCCGCGCGCTGGAACGCAATGAGTTCCTGTTGTATTTCCAGCCGCAGGTGTCGATGGAAGATCACCGCATCATCGGCGTGGAAGCATTGCTGCGCTGGCAGCACCCGGAGTTGGGGCTGGTGTCGCCAATCGAATTCATCCCGCTGCTGGAGGAAACCGGGCTCATACTCCCGGTCGGAGATTGGGTGCTGACCGAAGCATGCCGCCAGGCAAAGCTCTGGCTGGATGGGGGCAGTCCCGTGCGCGTGGCGGTCAACTTGTCGGTGCGGCAGTTTACCCAAACCGATCTAGCTGCGAAGGTCGAGCATATCCTGAATCACACCGGATTGCCTGCGGAGCTGCTTGAACTCGAACTGACCGAAAGCATCTTCATGGAAAACATCGATCAGAACGTGCATACGCTCAGGCGCATGAAGGAGCTTGGCGTCAGCATTGCGATCGACGATTTCGGAACCGGTGCCTCCTCGCTGACCTACCTCAAGCATTTCCCCATCGACACGTTGAAGATTTGTCAGTCCTTCGTGCTGAACGTACCCACCAATTCCGAAGATGCCGCGATTGCCTCGGCAGTGATCGGCCTGGCTCAGAATATGTCCATGGTCAGCGTCGCGGAAGGGGTGGAAACCACCGAGCAATTGGCGTTCCTGCGAGAACGCCGTTGCGACCATATCCAGGGTTTTCTGTTCAGCAAACCCATGCCTGCCGAAGAGCTGAGCCAGGTTCTGTCCGAAGGCCGCATCGCGCTATAGCCCTCATATTCCCCGCCTCACAGAGGTACCGCAGGGTGTTGCATATTTACAACAGCGCTGTGGTTTTTAAAGTCATCGTCATAAATATGTCACATTAGATACGCAAAATCGCTCCCGAGTTGAAGCTCATGGCTTTTAGCCAATCTGATTTCCACAACTACGGGAGTAATTCATGAAAAGTATCCAAATGCGCGGCGTCTTCGCAGCCGTCTCTGGCGCGCTGCTGCTGAGCGCTGCCCCGATGGCGATGGCCGACTCCACCGATGACATCATCAATGCGCTGGTTGGCAAGGGTGTGCTGACCGAAGAAGAGGGCGCGCTGTTGATGAAGGGCCGTACCGGCGAAAAGGAAGCGGCTGAAGAGAAGAAGAAGAACGAGATTAAGGCCAAGTTCAAGGACGGAATCACTTTTGAAAGTGGTGATGGCTCTGTGAAGATGTCGGTGAACGGTCGTATTCAATTGGATCATCGCACTTTCGACTGGAATGAAAGCAATTCGACGGGTACGAATGCGAACGATGCGGATACCTTTGATGTCCGCCGTGCTTATCTGGGTGTGAAGGGTACGTTCTACGATTACTACGATTTTGCAGTGATCGCCGATTTTGCTGGCCAATCCAATGCATCACACTTGGACGAAGCCTACCTGAATGTGAAGTGGTGGAAAGAAGCCCAGTTCATGTTCGGTCAATTCAAGATGCCGTTCAGCCTGGAAGAGCGCACCAGTTCCCGTTTCATCGACTTCCAGGAACGTTCCTTCGTGAACAACACCAGCCTGGTTCCGGGCAAGGAGCGTGGCGCCATGGTGCACGGTACTCCGTTCAAGGGTGTCAACTACGCTCTGGCACTGTCTACCGGCCAAGGCAAGAACACCAACGAAACCGACATTCGTGAAGACAGCAAGGATTGGATTGCTCACATCGATACCAACATTGCTGAAATTGCCGGCATTAACAACGCAGTTATTCACTTGGGCGCCAGCTATGCCAACGGTGATCTGCCCACTGCAGCAGTCGGTAGCCAACGTACAGAAGGTCGCGGTGCCAGCTTCTTTGGTGCAACCGCATTCGCCGCAGAAAGCACTACCAATAACACTATGGAACGTACCCGCCGCGGCCTGGAAGGTGCTTTTGCTTACGGTCCTGTCAAATTGCAAGGTGAATGGGCCAAGTCTAGTTTTGAAGGCGACACAGCCACGGCTTCCTATGATAACGATATCAAGGCTTATTACGCCGAGGCGCTTTGGCTGATTACCGGCGAGAGTTATGCTGATGCCTATAAGGGCGGCAAGTTCGATCGCATCAAGCCGAAGAATGACTTCAAGACCAAGGGCGGTGGCTGGGGCGCTTGGGAAGCGGGTATCCGCTTCAGCAAGTTTGATGCTTCTGACTTCAAAACCACGAACGCGGCAGGTACTGGCGTGCTGACTGCTGGTCTGACGAACGAAGCTGATGCCTGGACAGTTGGCTTGAAGTGGCTGCCGAACGCTAACACCCGCTTCCTGTTGAACTACGTCGATACCGACTTTGAAACACCTGTGACACTGAGTGGTGTGACTGAAGACGGCGAAAAGGCGCTTACTTTACGCGCTCAGTTCGACTTCTAATAACTCAAACCAATCTCCTCTCGGCGATTCTGCCGTCTCAAAGCCCGCTTCGTGCGGGCTTTTTTATTGCACGCACGCCTTGATCGGCTCATCCTTTGAAATTGCATTTTTAGCTGGGCAGGTGCGGCATTTCCATTACAATCGTTATTCGATAGATGGATACGCGCATGCTGCATAAGTACGGCAAAAAGGACATTCTGCTTATTCTGGGGTTGGCCGCGATCTATTGGGCCGGAGCGGCTATCGGCCTGTACTTTTCCAATATCGGCATCATTACCCTGATCTGGCCGCCTACCGGGCTTTCTCTTGCGGCGTTGCTGCTTTTGGGCCGACGTCTCTGGCCCGGCGTATTCATAGGAGCGCTGATCGCGGAGTTGGGGACCGGCATCGGCGCCTTGCCAGCGACAGGTATAGCGATCGGCAATACGCTGGAAGCTCTGGCCGGTGCATATTTACTGGAAAAGGCGGGGTTCCAGCGCATCTTCGATCGTCCGCGCGATGTAGCGCTGCTGGTCATGCTGGGAGCAGGTATCAGCACCATGGTGAGTGCGAGCATCGGCATCGCGTGCCTCGTCTCCTTTGGCATCATGCCGCTCGAATTATCCTTCAAGGGCTGGATCAATTGGTGGATGGGGGATGCGCTGAGCAATCTCGCTTTTGCCCCTTTGCTGCTGGTCTTCGCTCAACGCGGCAAAAACACGCCGCTTACACGTGTGCAATGGCTCGAAGCGGTCTTGCTGGGAGTGATGCTCTTGTCCTCCAGCCTAGCCATTTTCTTTCAGTGGCTTCCCCTCAATGGCGAGTATCAGCCACGCTCATTCACGCTGTTTCCCTTTGCAATCTGGGCGGCGGTCCGCTTTCAGCTACGCGGAGCCGTGCTCAGCACGGCTCTGGTATTTATCGTGGCGATCAGCAGCATGTTGAACGACAGTGGATATTTTAATGAAGTGGTGGGCGCAGGGCTGGTCAATTATTGGGCCTACATGTCCATCTGGGCGATTACCGGTCTGTTCCTGGCTGCCACTTATAGCGGTCGGGTGCGGGTCGAGCAGACATTGAGCGAGACCGAGCAGATGTATCGCGAGCTGGTGGAATCCGCACAGGCCATTATCTGGCGAGCTGTGCCTGGCGGCGGATTCACCTACGTCAGCCCCGAGGCCGAGTCGGTGCTGGGATTTCCCCGGCGTGCATGGACCGAGGAGCCTACATTCTGGCTGGATCACATGCATCCGGACGACCGGGAGTGGGCGCCGGAGTTCTGCCTGCGCGAATCGGAAAAGCTGGAAGCACATAATTTCGACTATCGCATGATCGCGTCGGATGGCCGCGTGGTCTGGCTGCACGATATCGTACGCGTGATTTCCACGCCTGACGGCAAGCCGGACGAGCTAGTGGGCATCATGCTGGACATTACTGCGCGCAAGGAGGCAGAGTCGCGGCTGGCGCTGGCCCAGCAGGCATTCGAGAATACTGCTGAAGGGCTGATGATCACGGACGCCAATCTCAAGGTGCTGGAGGTCAACCAAGGCTTCGTCAATATTACCGGTTACGGCCGCGAGGAAATCATCGGCCAGAATCCGGCGATATTGAGTTCCGGCAAGCATGGCGAGAACTATTACGAGGCGATGTGGACGACCATCAAGGCCGAAGGGCGCTGGATGGGCGAAATCTGGAATCGGCGCAAGAACGGCGAGGTCTATCCGGAATGGCTTTCGATCAGCGAAGTGCGGGATGCCAAGGGCAAAGTGGTGAATTACGTGGCCGTCTTCACCGATATCACGCTGCGCAAGCAGTCCGAGGAGCAGCTGCACTTCCTCGCCAACCATGACGCGTTGACCGGTCTGCCCAACCGTACCCTGTTGCAGGAGCGCATCGAGCATGCGCTGAAGCGCGTGCAGCGCGATCATGGCCGTCTGGCGATCCTCTTCATCGATCTCGACCGCTTCAAGGTCATCAACGATACCTTGGGGCACCATGCGGGCGATATGCTGCTGCAGACAGCCGCAGAACGCTTGCAGCATTGCCTGCGCGATTCCGATACCATCGCGCGTCAGGGCGGGGACGAGTTCGTGGTGCTGATCGAGAATTTCTCCGACACCCAGTATCTCGGCAATGTCGCGCGCAAGATTATGCACGCGCTGGAGCAGCCTTTCTATCTCATGGGGCAGGAGTTGTTCGTGAGCGCCAGTATCGGTATCAGTGCCTATCCCGAAGACGGCACCGATCTGCACACGCTATTGAAGAATGCCGACGTGGCCATGTATCGCGCCAAGGAGCGCGGCAAGAATACCTTCCAGTTCTACGCCTCGGAAAGCAATGTGCACAGCTTCGAGCGTCTCGCGCTGGAAAACAGCCTGCGGCGCGCGTTGGAGCGCAACGAGTTTGTGCTGCATTACCAGCCGAAAGTCGATCTTGCGACCAATGAGCTCGTGGGCGCAGAAGCGCTGATCCGCTGGAATCATCCCGACCTGGGGTTGGTACATCCTGCCCAGTTCATACCGCTGGCGGAGGAAACCGGCCTTATTGTGCCGATCGGTGCCTGGGTGCTGCGCGAGGCATGCCGCCAGAATCGTGCCTGGCAGGATGCGGGAATGCCGCTGATCGGCGTCGCGGTCAATCTCTCGGCGCACCAATTCCGGGATGAAGGGTTGCGTCAGACGATTGCCGAAGCACTGGGTACGAGCGGCCTGCCGCCGGCCTATCTGGAGCTGGAGATTACCGAGAGCATGATCATGCAGAACGCGGAGCGTGCCATCGAGATCCTGCAGCGCTTCCGCGACATGGGCACGCTGGTCTCCATCGACGATTTCGGTACCGGTTATTCCTCGCTCGGCTATCTCAAGAGCTTTCCCATCGATTCGCTCAAGGTTGACCGTTCATTTGTGCGGGATGTCCCGGGCGACAGCGACGATGTCGCCATCACGCAGGCCATCATCGCCATGGCGCATAGCCTGAATCTCAAAGTGATTGCTGAAGGCGTGGAAAACGATGAGCAGTTGGACTTTCTGCGTGAGCAGGGCTGTGACCAGGTGCAGGGATACCTTATGAGTCCGCCGGTATCGGCTCTGGAGTTCGAACAGCTACTGGACCCCGGGCGCTATCACAATGCTGCTTAATTGCAGGAAAGTTGCCTGCGTTGCGTGAAGTTGATCAGCTCCGCAGTGGCTGGGCTGAGAAGGGGACTTCTCTTCCGATCAGCGGTGACCTTCCTTGGCCATGTTGATGGAGTATTTCGGTATTTCCACGACGAGATCGGTGTCGGCGACAATGGCCTGGCAGGAAAGCCGGGAGTTTGGCTCCAGTCCCCATGCCTTGTCCAGCAGGTCTTCTTCCTTTTCCTCGGCCGGATTGAGCGAGTTGTAGCCTTCGCGCACGATCACGTGGCAGGTGGTGCAGGCACACGCCTTTTCGCAGGCATGGTCGATGTCGATATGGTTATCCAGCAGGTTATCGCAGATGGATACACCTTTCTTGGCTTCGATGGCGGCGCCTTCAGGGCACAGCTCTTCATGCGGAAGAACAATGATTTGCGGCATGTCAGACTTTCAGTTCATCGATTTTCTGGCCGGCAAGCGCTTTCTGGATGGAAGCATCCATGCGGCGGCCGGCAAACGTTTCGGAAGCATGGTTCAACGCTTCCATGGCCTGCGTAATGTCATTCTGGTCGGTGCCCGCCATCGCAGTTTGCAGGGAATCCATATGGCGTTCTAGCTCGGCGCGTTCCGTGGCATTCAGCAATGTTTCGCCGTCCTGCTCCAGTGCCGCGCGGATCGCGACCAGCAACCGATCAGCTTCTACCTGTGCCTCGCGCAATGCACGCGCGTGTTTGTCCTCTTCGGCATGCGAGAACGAGGATTGCAGCATGTTGGTAATCTCGTCGTCGGTCAGGCCATAGGACGGCTTGACCACGATATTGGCCTCGACGCCGCTGGTCTGCTCGCGTGCGGAGACGGAAAGCAGGCCGTCGGCATCTACCTGGAAGGTTACGCGCACGCGGGCTGCTCCCGCCGCCATCGGGGGAATACCACGCAGCTCGAAGCGCGCCAATGAGCGGCAGTCGGAAACCAGTTCGCGCTCGCCCTGTACCACGTGAATGCTCATCGCGGTCTGGCCGTCCTTGAACGTGGTGAATTCCTGAGCGCGGGCCACCGGGATGGTGGAATTGCGCGGAATAACCTTTTCGGTCAGGCCGCCCATGGTTTCCAGACCCAGCGACAGCGGGATCACATCCAGCAGCAGCAACTCGTTTTCGTCCTTGTTGCCGGCCAGCACATTGGCCTGAATCGCTGCGCCGAGCGCCACGACTTTGTCCGGGTCGAGATTGTTCAGCGGCTCCTGCTTGAAGAATTCGGCTACGGCGTGCTGAATCTGCGGCATGCGCGTGGCGCCGCCTACCATGACCACGCCCTGCACATCTTCAATGGCAATTCCGGCATCACGCAGCGCCTTGCGCGTCGGTGTCAGCGTCTTGCTGACGAGGTGCTGCGTCAGTTCGGTAAATGTGGCGTTATCCAGCGTAAGGTCGATCACGTCACCGGTCGAAAGCACGCCAGTAATACGTGTTTCGTTGTGGTACGTGAGCTGTTCCTTGGCTTCTCGCGCCTTGGTCAGGAGCAAACGGGTATCTTCCGGGCCGACCGGCGGTACCTGCGACTTTTCCAGCATCCAGCAAAAGATGCGGCGGTCGAAATCGTCACCGCCAAGTGCGGAGTCGCCGTTGGTGGCAAGCACTTCGAACACGCCCCTGGAGAGACGCAGGATGGATACGTCGAAGGTGCCTCCACCGAGGTCGTAAATCACGAATACGCCTTCCGAGGCGTTATCCAGGCCATAGGCCACGGCCGCAGCGGTGGGTTCGTTCAACAGGCGCAGCACATTGAGGCCAGCCAGCTTGGCAGCATCCTTGGTCGCTTGCCGTTGCGCCTCGTCGAAGTAAGCCGGCACTGTGATGACAGCCCCGGCCAGTTCGCCGCCTAGCGACTTCTCGGCGCGGATTTTCAATACTTTCAGGATTTCCGCGGATACTTCCACTGGGCTTTTTACACCGCCGGCAGTAGTGAGCTGCACCATTCCGGGTGCATCGACAAAACGGTAAGGATGATGGCCGATGTCGGCAATGTCATGGATTCCGCGCCCCATGAAGCGTTTCACGGACACGATGGTGTTTTGCGGATCGTGGCTCTGTTGCGCCTGAGCGGGATAACCAACTTCCACGGCCCCGTCTGGCAGGTAATGCACCACGGAAGGCAGCAGTGCATGGCCTTCTTCATCGCTCAAAACGACGGACAAGCCGCTGCGCACAGTGGCGACCAGCGAGTTGGTCGTGCCGAGATCGATGCCGACCGCCAGCCGATGCTGGTGCGGGGCGGCACTTTTGCCGGGTTCGGAAATTTGCAGTAGAGCCATAATGAGTTACCGCCTGATACCGCAGTCTTGGCGGTTCAAAGAATTCATTCTTCCAATGCTTCGATTGCGCGTTCTATTTCGTCGCGCACTTTATCAAGAAAGCGCAGCTTGCGCACGGTGCTGGCGGCACGCGGGTAGTCGTGCTGCTCGTCGATGGCGGCATGCAGCTGCATTTCCTGGCTCGCAGCTTCGCGATTGAGGTCGATCAGCAATTTTTCCAGCGCGGTGATATCGGTGGCTTCGCGTGCTTCGTCGATGGCCTCGCGCCATTCCATCTGCTGCATGAGGAAGTCCGCAGGCATCGCCGTGTTGGTTTCTTCCTGCGTGTCGATGCCATTAAGGTGCAAAAGGTAGCGTGCGCGGGCAACGGGAGATTTCAGCGTCTGATAGGCTTCGTTGGCGAGCGTGGCCCATTGCATGGAACGCAGGCGCTCCGCGGAGGATGCCGCGGCGAAACGATCAGGATGCACTTCGCTCTGAAGCTTGCGGTAGCTCTGGTCGAGCACCGTGCGGTCGATGGCGAAGCTGACGGGCAGGTCGAACAGCTCGAAATGGTTCTGCGGAATTTCGGATGTGAGATTGGCCATTTCGCAATGCTGCTATCGCCCAAAGGCGATAGCGCAAACTCCTTTATACCGTGAAACTTTCGCCGCAGCCGCAACTGTCCTTGACGTTGGGGTTGTTGAACTTGAAGCCTTCGTTGAGGCCTTCCTTGGCGTAGTCGAGTTCCGTGCCATCCAGATAGGAGAGGCTCTTGGGGTCGATCAGCACGGTCACGCCGTGGCTCTCGAACGTGATGTCCTCGGGGAGGACATCATCCGAGAATTCCAGCGTATAGGCCATGCCGGAGCAGCCGGAGGTCTTGACGCCGAGGCGCAAGCCCACGCCCTTGCCGCGATTGGCGAGGAATTTCTGCACACGATCGGCCGCTGCCTGAGTCAGGGTTATCGCCATGCTCAGGCTTCCTGCGCGCTGGCTACGGTTTCGTCAGTTTCGCCGGACTTTTGCTTCAAGTCGGCAATTGCCGCCTTGATCGCGTCTTCCGCGAGCACCGAGCAGTGAATCTTGACCGGCGGCAGCGCCAGTTCTTCGGCGATATCGGAGTTCTTGATCTCCAGCGCCTGATCCAGCGTCTTGCCCTTGAGCCATTCCGTCACGAGCGAGGAGGAAGCAATTGCGGAGCCGCAACCGTAGGTCTTGAACTTGGCGTCCTCGATCACGCCGTCGTCGCCAACGCGGATCTGCAGCTTCATCACGTCGCCGCAGGCCGGAGCGCCGACCATGCCGGTGCCGACGTTGGGGTCGTTCTTGTCCAGTGCGCCTACGTTGCGCGGGTTTTCGTAGTGATCCAGTACTTTGTCGCTGTATGCCATTTTCGTTGCTCCTTAGTCAGTCGCAAGTCCTTAATCATTAGACGTCGATCATAGCCAAAAATGCGTTTGCCATGACCTTTTGTCCTCGACTAGCGACTGCTATTAATGTGCTGCCCATTGCACCGAATTCAAGTCGATGCCTTCCTGATGCATTTCCCACAGCGGGGACAGTTCGCGCAGCTTGCCGATCTTGCTCTTCATGAGGTTGACCGTGTAATCGATGTCTTCCTCGGTGGTGAAGCGGCCGATGGAGAAACGGATCGAGCTGTGCGCCAGTTCGTCGGAACGGCCCAGTGCTCGCAGCACGTAGGACGGTTCCAGACTGGCGGAGGTACATGCGGAACCAGAGGATACCGCAATGTCCTTGACTGCCATGATGAGCGATTCGCCCTCGACGTAGTTGAAGCTCACGTTGAGGTTGTGCGGCACGCGGTGCTCCAGGTCGCCGTTGACATAGACCTCATCGATTTCCTTGAGGCCATTGAGCAGGCGGTCGCGCAGGCGGCGGATGCGGGCATTTTCCAGCTGCATCTCTTCCTTGGCGATGCGGAAGGCTTCACCCATGCCGACGATCTGGTGCGTTGCCAGCGTGCCGGAACGCATGCCGCGCTCGTGGCCGCCGCCGTGCATCTGCGCCTCGATGCGCACGCGCGGCTTGCGGCGTACGTACAGCGCGCCTATGCCCTTGGGGCCGTAAGTCTTGTGCGCGGAGAAGCTCATGAGGTCGACCGGCAGCTTTTCCAGGTCAATCTCCACCTTGCCGGTCGCTTGCGCTGCGTCGACATGGAAGATGATGCCGCGCTCGCGGCACAGATTGCCGATGGTTACGATATCCTGGATCACGCCGATCTCGTTGTTGACCAGCATCACCGAGACGAAGATGGTGTCCGGGCGAATCGCCGCCTTGAATTTCTCAATGTCGAGCAGACCGTTCGGTTCGGGTTGCAGGTAAGTAGCTTCGAAACCCTGACGCTCCAGTTCGCGGAACGGGTCGATCACGGCCTTGTGCTCGGTCTGCACGGTAATGATGTGCTTGCCCTTGCCGGAATAGAAGTTAGCGGCGCCCTTGATCGCGAGGTTGTCGGATTCGGTTGCACCCGAGGTCCAGACGATTTCGCGCGGATCGCAGTTCACGAGAGCAGCGACTTGTTCGCGCGCCTCTTCCACGGCTTTTTCCGCTTCCCAGCCGAACGAATGGGAGCGGCTGGCAGGGTTGCCGAACTGCTCGGTCAGGTAGGGAATCATCTTCGCCGCCACGCGCGGGTCCACCGGTGTAGTGGCCGAGTAGTCGAGATAGATCGGGGTCTTCACACTCATTGCTTCATCCTTAAACCGCCAAGGCGGCCATACGTTTCAATCGGTTAAGTTCGTCTTCCAGTGCGAGCAGGAATCCATCGATCTGGTCTGCGCTATTGCCTGCTCCCAAGCTAACACGTACTGCACCGCGCGCAAACTCCGGGTCCACGCCCATCGCCATCAATACATGGCTCGGCTCGGTGCTGTCGCTGGAGCATGCGGAGCCGCTTGCAATTGCATAACCCTTGCGGTCCATCGCCATCACCAGAGTCTCGCCTTCGAGATTCGGGAAAGCGAAAAAGCTGGTGTTCGGCAAGCGCAAGCTTGTGTCGCCGAATACAGTGGCTCCCAGGCGGCGCAGCCCGGCTTCCAGCCGATCACGCAGATTCGCCATGGACCGGGAGCGCTCCGCAAGCTCGGCCACGGCACGCTCGCATGCGAGACCGAAACCCACAATCGCAGCCACGTTCTCCGTGCCGCTACGCAAACCTTTTTCCTGCCCGCCGCCATACACCAGCGGCTGTATATCCACGCGCTTGTCCAGAATCAGCGCGCCTGCGCCTTGGGGGCCGCGGATCTTGTGCGCCGACAGGCTCATTGCATTCACGCCCAGCGTGTTGAAATCCAGTTCCATCTTGCCGAGTGCCTGCACCGCATCGGTATGCACCAGCACGCCCTGGCTGCGGGCAGTCTCAGCAATTGCAGCTATGTCCTGAATGACGCCGGTTTCGTTGTTCGCGGCCATGACCGAGATCAGCGCCGTTTTTTGCCGCAACACCTCGCGCACCGCTTCCGTTTCAACCTGGCCGGCAGAATTCACCGGAATCCGCGCCACCTTCCATCCGCGCCCCAGCAGTGCTTGTGCCGGGCGTGTTACCGCGGGATGCTCGATCGCGCTGACCGCGATTGCCGAAGGCGTCTGCACGGAGGCCAAACCTTGTATCGCGAAATTATCCGCTTCGGTGCCGCCGCTGGTAAATACTACCTGAGTAGGATGCGCACCGACGGCATACGCCACTTGGGCTCGCGCGTTTTCTACCGCCTGCCGCGCATGCCGCCCATAGCTGTGACGGCTGGTCGGGTTGCCTTGCGGTTGCCGCAGGAAGGGCAGCATGGTTTCCAGTACACGGTCGTCGAGCGCGGTCGTGGCATTGTGGTCGAAGTAGACGGCGTTATCGCTCATGTCGCTAAGCGGACTTCCCTCAGGCGGCGACGGCTTGCGGGCGTTCGCGGCGCTTCGGTTCCGGGATCACGATCTTGTCGCCGCTGCGTTGCGAAGCCACCAGTTGCGCGAGGCTTACGCCGGAGAGGTACTCCAGAATCTTGACGTTGAGGCTGGCCCACAGGTCATGCGTCATACAGCGGTGCTCGTCGTGGCAGTTCTCGTTGCCGCCGCATTGGGTGGCATCGATCTGTTCGTCCACGGCGGTGATGATGTCCGACACGGAAATGGTATCCAGCGGTTTGGCAATGCGATAGCCACCACCGGGGCCACGTACGCTCTTCACAAGGCCGTTGCGGCGCAGGCGGCTGAACAGTTGTTCAAGGTAGGACAGCGAAATCTCCTGGCGCTCGCTGATTCCTGCAAGCGTGACGGGGCGATCGACCTCATTAAGGGCGAGGTCGAGCATGGCGGTCACGGCAAAACGACCTTTGGTGGTCAGACGCATAACGATTAACTCCGGTAAGGGGGTTGAGGACTAAATTCTAATAAAACCTTAGCTATTTAGTCAACTATTACCGGGCTGGGTTCAATCGACAATCTTGTTCAGATAATTGACGTCGAAGGCCTTGCCGACCTGCTGCTCGGTCTCGGCATCACCGCCCAGCTTGGCGATTTGCTCGGCCATTTCCTTCAGGCGCTTGTCCTGTTCGGCGGCATGGTCGAGCAAGGCGTGGATGGCCTTGGCCATCGGATCGTTCATGTCGTCGGATACGGCGTAGGCGGAAAAACCGATCTTCTGTGCCATGTCGTCGCGCTGCTTGGCTTTTTCCTGATCCAGAATGCGCGCCGGGATGCCGACGGCGGTGGCGCTGGCAGGCACATCCTTGACCACGACCGCGTTGGAGCCGATTTTCGCGTTCTCGCCGACCGTGATAGGGCCGAGCACCTTGGCGCCCGCGCCGATGACCACGCCTTTTTCCAGGGTCGGATGGCGCTTGCCTTTTTTCCACGAGGTGCCGCCGAGCGTGACGCCGTGGTAGAGCGTGCAGTCGTCGCCGATCACTGCGGTTTCGCCGATGACTACGCCCATGCCGTGATCGATGAACACGCGGCGGCCGATGGTCGCGCCCGGGTGGATTTCGATGCCGGTCAACCAGCGCCCGATGTGCGAGGAGAAGCGCGCGAGCCAGCGCAAGCGGCAGTTCCACAGCCAATGCGAGAAGCGATGGGTGATGAGCGCATGGACGCCCGGGTAAGTGGTCAGCACTTCCCAGTGCGTACGTGCGGCCGGATCGCGTTCGAATACGACGGCAATGTCTTCGCGCAAATGGTTGAACATGGGGCGGCGATTACGCTAATAGTTGATAAGAAAAGTCTACCATTTTGCCACAAATGCAATCACTTAGCGCGGCGATTGAATCGACTTGAGGATGCCGCGCAGGATATTGACCTCTTCCTTTTCCAGTCGTGCGCGGGTGAACAGGCGGCGCAGGCGCGGCATGAGGCGCTTGGGCATGGCCGGATCGAGAAAACCGATGCGCACCAGGGTTTCTTCCAGATGGCGGTAGAAGCCTTCGACATCGTCGTGGCTCGCGAGCGGGAAGGAGCTCGCGCCTTCAGCGGAAATTTCTCCCAGAGCGGCCATGCGGAGCTCATAAGCCATCACCTGTACAGCGGCGGCGAGGTTGAGCGAGGAGTATTCCGGGTTGGCGGGAATCATGGCGAGCTGGTGGCAACGGATCAATTCATCGTTGGACAAGCCGCTCATCTCCGTGCCGAATACCAGTGCGACGGGCTGTGATGCCGCCAGTTGCACCGCATGTTCGGCGGCCTGGCGCGAGGGTGCCAGCTCATGCGTCAACTCCCGCTTGCGTGCGCTCAGGCCAATGGCAAATGCGCAGCCGGCGAGAGCCTCTTCCAGTGTGTCGCACACCATGACCTCTGTGAGCACGTCAGTCGCGCCTGAGGCCATCGCCTCGGCCTCGGCGTGCGGGAACTTCTTCGGCCGCACCAGCCGCAGATCGCGCAAACCCATGGTTTTCATTGCACGTGCGGTTGAGCCGATATTGCCCGGATGACTGGTCTGGCAGAGGACGATGCGGATGTTGGAAAGCGAATCGGGTTTGGAGCTCATGGCGGGAGGCGGTAAAATGCGAAACAGTAATTTTATCAGCTCTTTAAATTTTCCCCGTTGCGGGGTTCCGGAAGAAGAATTTATGCATCCCATGCTCAATATCGCCGTCAAGGCTGCGCGCCAGGCTGGCTCCATCATCAACCGCGCCTCACTCGATCTTGGCGCGCTCAAGATTCGCAGCAAGACCTACAACGACTACGTCACCGAAGTTGATCACGCGGCCGAGCGCGTCATCATCGACACCTTGCTCGATGCCTATCCCGACCATTCCATCCTCGCCGAGGAGAGCGGTCAGCAGGGCGATAGCGAAAACGTATGGATCATCGATCCGCTCGACGGCACCACCAACTTCCTGCACGGTTTCCCGCAATACGCGATTTCCATCGCGCTCAAGCAGCGCGGCCAGATCACGCAAGCCGTGATCTACGATCCCAATCGCAACGACCTCTTCACCGCCACGCGCGGCCGCGGCGCTTTCCTCAACGACCGCCGCATCCGCGTCAGCAGTCGTGCGCGTCTGCAGGAGGCAATTATCGGCACCGGCTTCCCGTTCCGCGATTTTGCGCACCTCGATACCTACTGCGC
This sequence comes from uncultured Methylobacillus sp., assembly GCA_946478865.1. Next base: position 22,881 of record CAMLDO010000017.1, on the reverse strand, counting down.
GATGTTCAAGGACATGATCAAGAAGACCTCCGGCGTACGCCGTCCGGGCGCCGCCTCGCTCGATCTCGCTTATGTCGCCGCCGGCTGGTACGACGGTTTCTGGGAAATCGGCCTGTCGCAATGGGATATCGCCGCCGGTGGTCTGCTGGTGCATGAAGCGGGCGGTCTGGTGGGCGATTTCGAGGGCAATGAGAGCTGGCTGGAAACTGGCAATATCGTCGCCGGCAACCCCAAGGTGTTCTCGCAGATCCTGCAAGTCCTCAATCCGCATCTTACCGACTCCCTGCGTACCAAGGTCGAGGCCTGACAACGCATGCATGCCTTCGAGTCCATCGCCGAACAGCGTATCCAGGAAGCGCTGGTGCGCGGTGAGCTCGACGGTCTGCCGGGTGAGGGCCAGCCGCTCGATCTCGATGATGACAGGCTGGTGCCGGAGGAGCTGCGTATGGTGTATCGCGTTCTCAAGAACTCCGGTTACGTGCCGCCCGAAGTGCAAACCTTGAAAGATATTGCCGAACTGGAACGCCGGATACTCGAATCGTCTGGCGAGCAACGCAGCCAAGCATTGAAAAAACTGCGCCTGCTTTGCATGCAGGTCAGCGCGGCACGTTCCGGCAACCTGCAACTCGAAGCCGATTATTACGACAAGATGACCGAACGTCTTTCCTCAAAGCAAGCTCTGTAAACACTCCGCCACGTGGTTCGCTCCATCACCTGGTAGCAGGCGACGGAAAGAAGGAAGAGATCAATGTGGAACGATCCGCAAAGCACACTGTTCTAACCAGTTCCAGTAGGGTCAATCAACAGGAGGTCATTATGAAAAGCAAATTTGCGATCGGTCTGGCCTTGATAGGTTTCTTACTGATGCCGGTTGCAGGACATACGAACGACGACTACTCATCGGACCGAGGCTCTTCTGTCAAGCAGTTTGTCAAAGGCTCGGCCATTACTGCTAAAGTCAAAGCAAAATTGGCTAAGGAAAAAGATGTCAGCGCCCTGCATATCAAGGTTGATACGGATAAAGACGGGGTTGTGTATTTAAGCGGTACAGCCAAGAGCCAGGCGGAAGCCGATCGGGCTGTTGCGGTCGCACGCGAGGTAGAAGGCGTTACCTCTGTGGAGAGTAAAATTGTAGTCAAATAAGGATTGATGGTTGCCCGTGCAAAGCGGAAGTGCGAGCTCGCTCCACTTCCGCTTTGTCATTTCTGATACTTCATTTTTCTGATCACGCGATCTGTTCGTCATCAGATAATATACAGGCTCGCGTTCCGCAGTTCCGGGACATCCCAATCTTAAGCAATGGTCCGCCGTATTCCGGATTCATTAAGTGATACAGCGGCGGCTGGGACTTTTTAAGCAGTATTCATTCATGAGATTGACAGAAATCAACCATATCAATAACTCCTTCCCGGAAATGGAAAAGCACACGCCCATGATGCGCCAGTACCTAGGCATCAAGGCGCAATACCCCGACATGCTGCTGTTCTATCGCATGGGTGATTTTTACGAACTTTTCCATGATGACGCGGAGAAAGCCGCGCGCCTGCTCGGTATCACGCTGACCAAGCGCGGCGCCAGCAACGGCGAGCCGATCCGCATGGCGGGGGTACCATATCACTCTATCGAACAATACCTTGCCAAGCTGGTGAAGCTGGGCGAAGCCGCCGCGATCTGCGAGCAAGTGGGAGATCCGGCCAAGTCCAAGGGGCCGGTCGAGCGCCAGGTAACACGCATCCTCACGCCTGGCACGCTGACAGATAGTGCTTTATTGGATGACACGCGCGATAGCGTGCTGCTGGCACTGTGCCCGGGCGAAGATATGCTTGGCCTCGCGCGCATTAACCTCGCCTCCGGCCAGTTTGTGCTCAATGAAATCGCGCCGTCGCTGCTCATGCAGGAGCTGGAGCGTATCGCCCCGGCCGAACTGCTGATTCCCGACAATTTCGCGCACGTCGCCATCGATCTCGCAAAGTGCCCCAAGAAGCGCCTCGCGCCGTGGCAATTCGACCTCGACTCCTCCACGCAGTCGCTCACGCGCCAGTTCAATACCTATGATCTTAGCGGCTTCGGCTGTTCCGGCCTGAATGCAGCCATCGCTGCTGCGGGCGCACTGCTGGATTACGTCAAGCATACCCAACGCACCGCATTGCCGCACATTCTCGGTATTTCCGTCGAGCAGACTGGCGAGTTCGTGCAACTCGACGCTGCGACGCGTCGCAATCTGGAAATCGACATGACGCTGCGCGGCGAACCGTCGCCGACGCTGTATTCGCTGCTCGATTCCACGCAGACCGCGATGGGTGCGCGCCTGCTGCGACGCTGGCTGCATCATCCGCTGCGCGATCAGCAGACAGTTCGCGCGCGCCATGCCGCGATTGGCGAGTTGCTTGAGCAGGACCTGCATACTGGCTTGCGTCAGACTTTGCGTGCAATCGGCGATATCGAGCGCATCACCGCACGCATTGCACTCAAGACCGCGCGGCCACGCGATCTTTCCGGCTTGCGCGACAGTCTGTGCCAATTGCCGCAGGTGAGCGAGGGCTTGCGTGGCGCGGCTTCCGAGCGCCTGACCTCACTCGCGCTAAATGCACCTGCGGATGCGCTGGAGTTGCTCATGCGAGCGGTCCAACCTGATCCTTCCGCCGTGTTGCGCGAAGGTGGCGTAATTGCCGAGGGGTACGACGCCGAACTGGATGAGTTGCGGGCGATCCAGACCAACCACGGCGAATTTCTGCTCGCCTTCGAGGCGCAGGAAAAAGAGCGCACCGGCATCGCTGGCCTCAAGGTCGAATACAACAGCGTGCATGGCTTTTACATCGAGCTCTCCCGCGCACAGGCCGAAAATGCGCCGCCCGAATACCGCCGCCGCCAGACACTGAAAAACGCCGAGCGCTATATCACGCCAGAACTGAAAACCTTCGAGGACAAGGTCCTGTCCGCCAACGAGCGTGCGCTGGCGCGTGAAAAGGCGTTGTACGATGAGGTGCTGGAGCAGTTGCTGCCGCATATCGCCGTGCTGCAGGCGACCGCCAGTGCCGTGGCCGAGCTGGATGTGTTGTGCACCTTTGCCGAACGTGCGCAGGCGCTCAATTTCATCGCGCCCGAGTTCACTGACGAGTCGGTAATCGAGATTGTCGGCGGTCGCCACCCGGTGGTCGAGCAAATCGCACAACCTTTTATCGCCAATGACACGCGCCTCAGCCCGTATCGCCAGTTGCTGCTGATCACCGGCCCCAACATGGGCGGTAAATCGACCTATATGCGCCAGACCGCGCTTATCACGCTGCTGGCCTATTGCGGCAGCTATGTGCCAGCGACTTCGGTGCGTCTGGGCAAGATCGACCGTATCTTCACCCGCATCGGCGCCTCGGATGACCTCGCCGGTGGGCGCTCGACCTTCATGGTCGAAATGACCGAAACCGCCAACATCCTGCACAACGCCACCGAGCAAAGCCTGGTCTTGCTGGACGAAATCGGCCGTGGCACCTCTACCTTCGATGGCCTCGCACTGGCTTGGGCCTGCGCCAGGCATTTATTGGAACGTAACCGTGCCTACACACTGTTCGCGACGCACTATTTCGAGCTCACGCGGCTGACCGAAGATTACAAGCAGGTTGCCAACGTGCATCTCGACGCGGTCGAGCACGGTGACAGCATCGTGTTTCTGCACAGTGTGGAGGAGGGCCCGGCGAGTCAGAGCTACGGCTTGCAGGTGGCACAACTCGCGGGTATTCCGAAATCGACGATTGCTGCTGCGCGTCGCCGTTTGGCTCAACTGGAACAGCAAAGCATCGCAGCCGGACCGCAGGCGGATTTGTTTGCAGCGCCCGAGGCAACCGAAGCATTACCGCATCCTGTGGTGGAAGCGCTGGACGATATCGAGCCGGATGAGATGACGCCTAAGCAAGCATTGGAGGCGTTGTACAAGTTGAAGGGGATGCGGGAGTAGCGCGCTTCCTTGAGAAAATAAAAAAGCCGGCAGAAGCCGGCTTTTTTATTTAAACCTTAGTGATGATGCCCACCCGGGCCATGCACGTGGCCGTGGTTGATTTCTTCCTTGGTCGCGGTACGCACGTCCGTCACGGTGCACTTGAAGTTCACGCGTTCGCCGGCCCAGGGATGGTTGCCGTCAACGACAACCTTGCCGTCGCCGATGTCGGTGATGGTGTACAGCACCACGTCGCCAGTCGGGTCCTCGCCTTCGAACTGCATGCCGACTTCGAGCTTGTCGGTAGGGAAGGCGCTCACGGGTTCGATCTGCACCAGTTCCTCGTCGTAGTCGCCGAAGGCGTCGGCGGGTTCGAGGGCGAGGGTGAGCGTGTCGCCGACCTTCTTGCCGTGCAGTTCTTCTTCCACTTTGGGGAAGATGTTGTCGTAACCGCCGTGCAGGTAGGTCACCGGCTCGGACGTGCTTTCCAGGATATTACCGTCCACATCACTCAATTCGTAAGTGATCGAGACGACGGTGTTCATCGCGATTTGCATTAGAGTTCCTTGATCATATTTAAGATTTCGGTGGCATGGCCCTTGGGGCTGACCCCGTATTGAACGTGACGCAGGACACCGTCCTTGTCGATGACGAAGGTCGAGCGCACGATGCCCATTTTCTTGATGCCGTCCTTTTCCTTTTCCTGCCACACGCCGTATTTCTCGCACACCTTGCCGTCCTCATCGGAGAGCAGGTCGACGGCGAGCCCGTGCTTGTCGCGAAAGCCCGCGTGACTGATGCAATCGTCGCGGCTCACGCCCAGCACGATCGCGCCGGCCGCGTCGAACTCATCCTCGAGGTCGCTGAACTCGATTGCCTGAACCGTGCATCCCGGCGTGTCGTCCTTGGGGTAAAAGTAGAGAACGACCGTCTTGCCTTTGAGCTTGGAGAGTTTGACCATCTCCATATCGGCGTCGGGCAAGGTGAAGTCGGGCGCGGGCGATCCAGGTTGCAGCATAGGCTCTCGCACAGGAAAGGGACGATTTAATTCTAACGCATAACCGATTTCTGGGAAGCTGTTTTAGCAGCCATGGGCATTGGGCTATGATGACGGCATGAACAAGAGCATGCTGGGTGGCCTGAGCGCACGCCAATTTATCGAGGAGTACTGGCAGAAAAAGCCGCTGCTGGTGCGCAATGCGTTTCCAGGTTTCGGAGACATGCTGTCGCCGGACGAACTGGCTGGGCTGGCCTGCGAAGAGGATGTCCAGTCACGGATGGTGCTGAACAGCCGCGGCAAGTGGAAGTTGGAACACGGGCCTTTTGCGGAGGATCGCTTCGCCCGATTGCCGAAAAAGGATTGGTCCTTGCTGGTGCAGGGCGTGAATCATCACTTGCCGGAGGCCGATGAGCTGTTGCACGAGTTCGATTTCATTCCGCGCGCGCGGCTGGATGACCTCATGGTGAGTTTTGCCCCGGACGGCGGTGGTGTAGGGCCGCATTTTGATTCCTATGACGTGTTCCTGCTGCAAGGACTGGGGCAGCGTTTGTGGCGTATCAGCGGGCAGGAGGACATGACGCTGGTGCCGGATGCACCGTTGCGCATCCTCAAGGATTTCCGTATCGATCAGGAGTGGGTGCTTAATCCGGGCGACATGCTGTACCTGCCGCCCAAGCTGGCGCATTGGGGGATTGCCGTCGGCGATTGCATGACATACTCGATCGGTTTCCGTGCGCCTTCCGCGCAGGAACTGGCGACGCAATTTCTGGGTTTCATGCAGGAGCGCGTAGGTGTGGCGGGGATGTATGCGGATTCCGATCTGAATCCGCAGACACATCCCGCCGAGCTCGGCGAACAGATGCTGCATAAGGTCGAGGCGATGCTGCGCGGTATCGAGTGGAGCAGCGAAGATGTGGCCGATTTCCTCGGTAGCTATCTCACAGAACCCAAACCGCACATCGTGTTCGATCCTCCCCGCCGGCTATCCGTCGAAAAGTTCCGTGAACGATACGCGAAGCAGGGCGTGCGGCTCGCGCTCAAGAGCCAGATGCTGTATCGCGGCAATCGCGTGTACATCAATGGGGAAGAAGTGCAGGCTGCGGGCGAGGCGAAGCGGTTGCTGACAGAACTGGCGAATCGCCGCAGGTTGCCGCCTTCCGCCGATCTTCCCGAGGATATGGCGGCCTTGTTGCATCAGTGGGCGAGCGCCGGCTGGGTGGAATGATGGTTGAAGGCGATCCGAACGAGAGCGTCACATCCGCAGGCGAACGCCAACTGCTGAACGGCGAGCGCGAATACGAAACGGCGATCGATCGGGTGATCGAGGCAGCGCAGAATACGCTGCATATCTTCGATGTCGATTTCACTCGCGGCGGCTATGGCAGTGCGAAGCGCTACGAGCTGCTGCAGGATTTCCTGCGACGGGGTGCCGGGAATGCGCTTGTGATCGTGCTGCATGATGTTTCCTACTTCACCGCATATTGCTCTCGTCTCATGAACATGTTGCGCCTGTACAGTCATGCGATGACTGTCTACCAGACCACGGACCGTGCCCGCGTGGCCAACGATCCTTTCGTCATTGCCGATGAGTTGCATTATGTGCACCGCTTGCATCGCGACCACGCCCGTTCCGTTTTTGCGCTGGACGATCCCAATGAGGCCCGGGCGATCGAGGGGCGTTTTCAGGAAATCCTGGACGCCTCGTCTCCCGCGGTTTTCGCAACGACCCTGGGATTATGATGGGCGTCTTGCTCCAGGCGCTGGTCCTGCTGCTGTTCTGTGGCGCTGCCTGGGCGGAAAATCAGTTCAAGATCATTACGCTGCAGCACAAATTTGGCGAGGATGTACTGCCGGTGTTGCAGCCGCTGACCGGGCCGGGCGGTGCCGTCAGCGCCTCCGGCAACCATCTTTTTGTGGATGTCGATGCTTCCCGCATGCCCATCATCGAACAGGCTGTGGCGCGCCTTGATGTAGAGGGCCGGATGTTCGGCATCCGCGTGGATCGTTCTGGCGAACAGCGCAGTACTTCATCCGGTGCGGATGTTAGTGGTCGGATCGGCAACGAGATCCGTATCGAACGCTCGGGTCCGCGGCGAAGCGGTAGCGGCGTCGACGTGCGCATCGATTCGCGGGAAACCACGACCCGCAACCGCAGTAGCGAATATCTCAACGTGATGGATGGTGCGCCGGCTTTCATTGCAGTTGGCCAGTCCGTTCCGTTCACTGAGGTCTGGATATCTTATATGCGACGTTATGCGCAGGTACGGCAGGCTGTGCAATATCGGGATATCGTCACTGGCTTTTCGGTCGTGCCGCGCCAGATAGGCAAAGAGGTGGAACTGGAAATCACGCCACGCATTTTTTCCTTGAGTGGTGGCGATGTCGTCGAATTCGAAACACTGAAGACAACGGTGCGGGCAGTGCCGGGAACATGGCTGAATCTCGGCGGCACTATGCAGGAGAACGATGAGGTGAGCCGTGCAATTCTTTCCGGCAGGCAGGGGAGCGCGTCGCGTTCAGGTGAGTTGTGGGTACTGGTGGAGGCCAGGTAAAGCTGTGCTTGCGTGAAATAACGATTAAATAGCCCGTCAAATCGGGAAACTACTAGTATTCTTAAAAAAAACTCTATAGAATTTTGAGCACTCGGGTCCGGCATGTTTTACTGTGCCGGTTCCGTAACAACAGAATTTTCAAATTTTTGTCTCGTTAAGGAAAAAAAATGACTCGTTCCGCTCTGCTCGCTGCTCTGCTGGCTCTGGCTCTGACCGCTTGCGGCCAAAAGGAAGAAGAAGCTCCGGCTGCTGAAGCACCTGCTGCTGAAGCTCCCGCTGCTGAAGCTCCGGCTGCTCCGGAAGCTGCTCCCGCTCCGGAAGCCGCTCCTGCTCCGGAAGCTGCCCCCGCTGCTCCGGAAGCCGCTCCTGCTGCTCCGGAAGCTGCTCCGGCCGCTCCTGCAGAAGCCAAGTAATAGTTTATTACTTGCAAAACAAAAAGCCGGCTTTTGCCGGCTTTTTGTTTTTGGTCCATCGCATTAACTTTATGTAATCTGCCGCCAGCCAAAACCTTCTGTTTGCGTGGCAATGCCTATCCATTCCTTCTCACAGCTCATTGCTTGAGCCAGGGCCTGTGCGGCCAGTTCAGGCGTATTGTTCTTCTCGCTCAGATGCGCTGCTATCAGATGTTGCAACCGCTGGTTGTCCAGACGCGATAGCAGTTCGGCCGAGGTGGCATTGTCCAGATGGCCATGTCGGCTTTTGACGCGCTGCTTGAGCGGCCATGCGTACGGCCCATTCATCAGCATGTCGAGGTCGTGATTGCATTCCAGAACCAGCGCATGGCAGCCGCTCAGCATCTGTTCGATATGCGGTGTACTGCAGCCGGTATCTGTCAGCACGCCCAGCTTGTGTTGGCCGGTCTGGAACACATACTGCACCGGCTCGCCGGCGTCATGCGGAACGGGAAAGGGGTGAACCTCCAGTCCGCCAACCGAGAAGGCCGTATGACTGTCGATCACCATCAAGGGGGCGTTGTAGTGTTCGGGGATATAGCGCTGGGCGTTTCTTAGCGTGCCGTGCGTGATCCAGACGGTAATATCGTGTTTGGCGGCGAATCGAAACACGCCGCCCGCATGGTCGTCGTGTTCGTGCGTAACGAGAATGCCGTTTATGTCCTGAGGGGCGAGTCCGAGTCGGGCAAGGCGCCGTTCGGTTTCTCGAATGCTGAACCCGCAATCCACCATCAGCCGGGTAGTGCCGGCTTCAGCCACGAGGGCGTTGCCGGCGCTACCGCTGCCGAGGGAGGCAAACCGCATTACTTCAGCTGATCGAACAGCATGGCCAGAATACGGTTGGCTGTCGGGGAGGGGTCGATCTGGCCGTTCTGGTCGGTGACGGTCACCTGGCTGGTGCTGTCGCCACGGCTGATCTGAATGCGATATTGCTTCTCGCGTTCTGCTCTTTCCTTTTCGTCGTCGCCCCAGAATTTGAGCTTGCCGACCATCCCCTCGTTGCGCTGCTTGGGTGCTTCAGCCACGGCCTTTTCCTGATCTTTTTCCTGTCCCTTTTCCTTCTCGTCGTCACCCCAGAACTTGAGCGAGTCGAGCAGGCCCTTCTTCTTCGGGTCGGAGGACGGGTCGTCTAGGCTGATGTCCGAGTAACGTACATAGTAAGTGCCGCGTGAGCGGTCGCGGTCTTCGACGACGAAGCCGACGCGGTCGAGCGCCAAGCCTACACGGCGCCATGCACGGTCAAACGGATCGTTCACTACCAGTTTTGCCTGGCCGGTCTTGGGCTGATCGAACGTGGCTCGCTTCTCGTTCGTTGCTGTTGCCAAGATGGTATGCGACTTCTGTTCCTCCACGCCTAGGCGCACCATGAGGCGACGCAGGAGTTCGGCATCGATATCTTCGGCAATGGCGCGTGCCTCCTTGGTCATTTTCTTTTTTTCGAGATCTTCGTTCCGATAGCCTGTTTCTACTTCACCGTAAACGGTGCGGACACGCTGTTTACCGTCGTCAGTAGGGACTTCGCTTACCGAGCGATGGCTAAGGTAAATCTCGGTCGTTCCTTCGTCAGAGCCGCGATCTAGCCGTGTGCGAAATTTCTGGCGGGTATTCAAGGCATTCAGTTTGTCCAGCCATCCCTGGAATTTATCGAGATAGTTTTCATCCTTGTTTTTGGTCAGACCTGAAGGATCTACCCATTCGGTTTCCATTACGCCTGTTTGCGGATTCTCAATACGTACTGCAAAGCCTAATTCATTCCAGAAATCACGTATAACCGGCCACACCTTTTCCGGGGACGCCTGAACAACCAGCCAGCGTTGAGAACCGGCGCGCTCCATGCGAACGCTGTCGGGGGAGGAGAGAATCTTTTCAGGTTCGGCTTGCTGCTGTTCCTGGCCTTCGCTGTATTGCGAATAGGTGGTCGCACCAGGAACGTTGTATGTATCCGACGAGGAAACGGATGTCAGGTCCGGTGGCACCTCGAGCGGCTTGTTGCGTCCGGCGCCCTTGTAATCCGAAGTAGTATCGATGAAAGGGATGGAGTCGCAGCCGGCCAGGGAAATTACGGCCAGGATCGAAACAACCAGGGTGCGTACTTTGAAATTGGTCATGCGGTTTCCTGCGTTAAATGATTTCCGCGCTACGCATCGCGTCGCGCAAGGTGTCATGGTGTTGCGGAGCCAGGGTTGTCAGCGGCAGGCGGATGCCGGTCTGAACCAGGTTCATTTCGGTCAGGACCCACTTGACCGGAATCGGGTTGGCTTCCACGAAAAGCTTCTGGTGCAGTGGGAACAGCTTGCGATTGATATCGCGTGCCTTGGCGACGTCGTCCGCAAACGCGGCGGCGCACATTTCGTGCATCAACTTGGGCGCAACATTGGCGGTAACGGAGATCGTACCGTGCCCTCCCAGCAGCATGAGTGCCAGTGAGGAGGCATCGTCGCCGCTGTATACGGCAAAGTCGGCAGGAACGCGGCGCAGAAGATCGGTGCCGCGTTCGATGTTCCCCGTGGCGTCCTTGATGCCGACGATATTGGGAACTTGCGCCAGGCGCAGCACGGTGTCGTTGCTCAGATCGCAGCCGGTGCGGCCCGGCACGTTGTACAGGATTTGCGGAATATCCACCGCTTCGGCAATTGCCTTGAAGTGCTGGAACAGGCCTTCCTGCATCGGCTTGTTGTAGTACGGGGTGACCAGGAGGCAGGCATCCGCGCCAAGGGTCTTGGCCTGTTCTGTGAGCTCGATGGCTTCGCGCGTGCAGTTCGCGCCTGTGCCTGCGATCACCGGGATGCGTCCGGCGACCTGCTCGACCGTGGTGCGGATGAGCAGGCAGTGTTCGTCGAAATCCACGGTGGGGGATTCGCCGGTTGTGCCTACGATGACGATGCCGTCGGTTCCCTGTTCGATATGGAAGTCGATCAGTGCGCGCAGCGACGGAAGATCCAGCGTCCCATCCGCGTTCATGGGCGTGACGATGGCGACAAGACTGCCTTTCAGCATGTTCTACCTAATAACCTGATTGATAAATCGTCTTATTCTAACCCAAATGGAGGTCAGGGAATAAGCTCTGACGAGACTTTACATTTGGGGTGGGCCGCGGTCGGCACGCAGAGTACAAATCACGAAAAAACAAGAGTGTGGCGGGCCCTGTGTATTGAACGAAAGCGTGCGGCAGGGGATAATTCAACATTTTTCTGCAGAGCTTGCGGTAATGGTCGAAAGCTACATCCTGATCCTGGTCGGAACGATACTGGTCAACAATATCGTCTTGGTCAAGATTCTGGGGCTGTGCCCCTTTATGGGCGTTTCCAAGAAGCTGGAAACGTCCATTGCCATGGGCGCCGCGACGACTTTCGTGCTGACTCTGGGGTCTGGTAGCAGTTACTTGATCAACGAGTATCTGCTCGGTACCGACCTGTTCTATCTGCGTACGCTGTCCTTTATCGTGGTGATTGCCGGTGTGGTGCAGTTCACCGAAATGGTCATCGAGAAAACCAGCCCGGTACTGTATCAGGCGCTGGGCGTGTACCTTCCGCTGATCACCACCAATTGCGCCGTGTTGGGTATCCCGCTGCTCAACGTTCAGGCCAACCATAATTTCATGGAATCATTGCTGTTCGGCTTTGGAGGTGCGGTCGGATTCTCGCTGGTGCTGGTGCTGTTCGCTTCGATGCGCGAGCGGCTTGAGGCCGCCGACGTGCCGCCGGTTTTCCAGGGCGGTGCAATTGCCTTTATTACTGCCGGGCTGATGAGCCTGGCCTTCATGGGTTTCGCAGGGTTGATTCGCTGATGCTGGCCGCGATACTCGTCATGCTGGGCCTGGCCGTGCTGCTGGGCGTGGTGCTCGGTTATTCCGCGCTCAGGTTCAAGGTCGAGGGTGACCCTCTGGTCGACAAGATCGACGCCATCCTGCCGCAGACGCAGTGCGGCCAGTGTGGCTATCCCGGCTGCAAGCCATACGCCACCGCAATCGCTCAGGGCGAGGCGGACATCAACCAGTGCCCGCCGGGTGGCGACGCCGGCATGCGCGCGTTGGCGGATCTGCTGGGGGTGGAGCCCAAGCCGCTCAACGCCGAACACGGCCTGCCCAAGCCCAAGGCCGTAGCAGTGATCGACGAAAATACCTGCATCGGTTGCACATTGTGCATTCAGGCTTGCCCCGTCGATGCCATCCTGGGGGCGGCCAAGCATATGCATACCATCATCGCCTCGGAGTGCACCGGCTGCGAACTGTGCCTCGCCCCGTGCCCAGTCGATTGCATCAGCATGGAGACCATTCTGGAGTCCGTCGACAACTGGAAATGGCGTTATCCCGTCTATACGCTCAAGCAAACCGCATGATCTCGCGCCTTTTCAAATTCAACGGCGGCGTTCACCCGCCGGAGCACAAACTGGAGTCGACCTGTCGCCCCATCGCGCAGGTACCGCTGGCGGAATCGCTGGTGCTGCCTTTGCGTCAGCACGTCGGCAACCTGCCTAAAATCCTGGTGCAGCCGGGCGATCATGTGCTCAAGGGGCAACGGCTGGCCGAAGCGGTTGGTTCGATTTCTGCCGCTGTGCATGCACCTACCTCCGGCACCATCGTTTCCATCGAAGAGCAACTCATTCCCCATCCGTCCGGCCTGCCTGATGTCAGCATTACGCTGCAACCGGATGGCGAGGATCGTTGGGGTGAGCGGACGCCGGTCGATTGGCGTAACACGGATCGTTTCGCGCTCGTGGCAAGCCTGCGCGAATCCGGCATCGTCGGCATGGGGGGCGCGGCTTTCCCCACCCAGATCAAGCTGCGTTCAGGCGGCGGCTCCGGCATCAAGACCCTGGTGGTCAATGGTGCGGAATGTGAGCCCTATATCACCTGTGACGACATGCTAATGCGTGAGCGTGCGGAAGAAATCGTCAATGGTATCGAGATCGCTCACTATATTCTCGGGCCCGAGCGCTGCATTGTCGGTGTCGAGGACAACAAGCCGGAAGCGGTGCAGGCAATGCGCGATGCATGCGCGCAGAGCGAAGTGAAGATCGATGTCGTCGTCGTGCCCACGCTGTATCCCAGCGGGGATGCACGTCGCCTGGCCGCGATATTGACCGGCATCGAGGTTCCCAGCGACAAGCGTTCCAGCGATGTCGGCATCCAGGTTTTCAATGTCGCGACACTGGTTGCGTTGTATCGCTATCTGGCGCTGGGCGAAACGGTGGTGTCGCGCATCGTGACCGTGACCGGTAACGTCGCGCGTCCCGGCAATTTCGAAGTGCCGCTCGGCACACCGATGACAGCGCTGCTCAAAGCAGCTGGCGGCGAACTGCCAAATACCAACGGTCTTGTGATGGGCGGCCCGATGATGGGTTTTAGCCTGCCGTCGATCAATGTACCTGTCATCAAGGCGACCAACTGCATCATTGCCAGCGCGCCGCGTCTCTTCCCCGAGCCGCCGCCCGTGATGCCTTGCATCCGCTGCGCGCGCTGCGCCGACGCTTGTCCTGTGAGCCTGCAGCCGCAGGAGCTGTACTGGTTCGCCAAGTCCAGCAATCTGGAAAAGGTGCGCGACTACAAGCTGTTCGACTGCATCGAATGCGGCTGCTGCAGCTACGTGTGCCCGAGCAATATCCCGCTGGTGCAGTACTACCGCTACGCCAAGAGCGAAATCATTGCGCAGGACAAGGCCAAGGAAGCCGCCAATCTGGCGCGCGAACGCAACGATTTCCGTCTGTCGCGCATCGAGCGTGAGAAGCAGGAGCGCGCAGCCAAACACGCGCAACGGGCCGCGGGTGCCAAGGCCGAGGGGGCGGGAGAGGCTGACGAGGCCAAGAAAGCTGCGATCGCGGCCGCCATGGAGCGTGCCAAGGCGCAGAAGGCCGAGATCCAGCCACAAAATACCGAAAATGTTTCCGCAAGCGTACAGGCCGAGATGGCTGCCATCGATGCACGTCGCGCCGATGCTGCCGCGGCACAGCCGGAAACTGCTAACAACGAAGAAAAGCAGGAAAGCTGATGAGTGCGCCACCCTATATCACCGGCAATACTTCCGTCAGCACCATCATGTTCAAGGTGCTGCTGGCGCTGGTGCCGGGCATCGCCGCCTACGTATGGGTATTCGGCAGCGGTATTTTGATCACGCTGATGCTCGCGTCCGTCACGGCACTGGCTTCCGAGGCGCTGATGCTCAAGCTGCGCAAACGCCCAGTCATGCCGTTCCTGTCCGACAACAGCGCGTTGGTGACCGCCTGGCTGCTGGCGCTGGCGCTGCCCCCGCTGGCTCCATGGTGGCTGGTGGTGGTGGGCACGCTGTTCGCGATCGTGGTCGCGAAGCAGCTCTATGGCGGGCTCGGATATAACCCGTTCAATCCGGCAATGATCGGCTATGCGGTGCTGCTGATCTCGTTCCCGGTGATCATGACACAGTGGCCGGCACCGCTCGCGCTGGCTCAGGCCAAGCTTTCATTCGTCGACCAGCTGGGATGGATTTTCGGCCGCCATCTCCCGGGCAACCTGCAACTCGATGCAATCAGCACTGCCACGCCGCTGGATTACCTCAAGACCCAGCTCAAGTTGGAACACACGGTGGCCGCCATCAGCCAGGCGCCGGTGTTCGGCGTGTTCGCGGCCAAGGGCGGCGAGTACGTCACCGGCGCCTTCCTGCTGGGCGGCTTGTATTTGCTGCAGCAGCGCATCATCAGCTGGCATATCCCGGTCGCATTCCTCGGCGGCCTTGCGGCGATTTCCGGCGTTTTCTTCCTGGTTGATCCGCAGCATTACGCCTCGCCGATGTTTCACCTGTTCGGCGGCGCGGCGATACTGGGGGCGTTTTTCATTGCCACCGATCCGGTGAGCGGCCCCACCACGCCGCGCGGCAAGCTGATTTTCGCCGCTTCAGCCGGCATTTTGACGTGGCTCATCCGCGTCTACGGCGGCTATCCGGATGGCGTCGCGTTTGCGGTGATCCTGATGAATCTGTGCGTGCCGCTGATCGACGCCTACACCCAGCCGCGCGTGTTCGGACACAAGTCATGAGCCAGGCCATGTTCAGGCACACACTGACTACTACCGCTATCATGGCGGTGTTCACCATTGCCGGTACGGTGCTGCTTGCATCCACATTCTTCACCACGCGCGCACCAATCGCCGAGAGCGAACGCCAGGCCAAGCTGGAGCTGTTCCAGCAGGTATTGCCGGCATCGCTGCACGACAACGATCTGCTCAAGGACGCGGTCGCGATCATGCCAGGCGGCGAGCTGGGTAACCGCGCCGAGACGCGAGCTTATCGTGCGCGTCTCAATGGCCAACCGTCAGCGGCGATTCTGGAAGCTACCGCGCCGGATGGCTACAGCGGGGACATCAAGCTGTTGATCGGTCTGCGCATCGACGGCACCATTACCGGCGTACGCGTACTGGCTCACAAGGAAACGCCGGGCCTTGGCGATTACATCGAGATCGCGCACGGCAACTGGATCCTGAACTTCGACGGGCAGTCGCTGGCCAAAACGGCAGATGCCAACTGGAAAGTGAAGAAGGACGGCGGTACTTTCGACTACATGGCCGGCGCGACCATTACGCCGCGCGCGGTGGTCAAGGCCGTGCACAAGACATTGCAATACTGGCAGGCGCACCGTGACGAGCTGTTCGCGGCGCCTGCGGTAAAGGAGTAAATCGTGGCTGACTATCGCGAAATCATCGACAACGGACTGTGGAAGCAGAATCCCGGTGTGGTGCAACTGCTCGGGTTATGCCCGACGCTGGCGGTCACCAGCACGGTGGTCAACGGTTTCTCGCTCGGCCTCGCCACCGCCTTCGTGATGGCGGCGAGCAATGGCGCGGTAGCGCCGGTGCGGCGCTGGGTGCCGGACGAGATCCGCATCCCGGTGTTCATCCTCATCATCGCCGCGCTGGTGACGGTGATCGACCTCGGCATGAACGCCTATATGCACCCGCTGCACAAGGTGCTGGGTATCTTCATCCCGCTCATCGTGACCAACTGTATCGTGCTGGCACGCGTTGAGGCCTTTGCTGCGAAGAACCCGACCCTTCCGTCCATGGCCGATGGTTTCATGATGGGCCTGGGCCTGACGCTGGTGTTGAGCCTACTCGGCGGCATGCGTGAAGTGGTAGGCAAAGGCACGCTGTTCTCTGGCCTCGACCTCGCGCTCGGCCCGGCAGCCAAACAATTCATGGTGACGGTCGTGCCCGATTATCAGGGCTTCCTGCTGGCGATCCTGCCTCCGGGTGCATTCATCGGCCTGGGGCTGCTGATCGCCGGCCGCAACTGGATGGAAAGCCGCAAGGCTGCGGCCCAGCCTGCCGCTCCAGTTGAACTCGCGGCAAGCCACTGAGCCTGCGAATGAATGCCGAAAAGCGTCGCGAGATTTTTCGCCGTCTCGCTGAAGCGATTCCCAATCCCACTACTGAGCTCCAACACTCCAGCACCTTCGAACTGCTGATTGCTGTCATCCTGTCGGCGCAAGCTACCGACAAGGGGGTCAACATTGCCACCGCCAAGCTGTATCCGGTGGCGAACACGCCGCAGGCGATCCTCGCGCTGGGCGTGGAAGGGCTGGAACACTACATCAAGACCATCGGTCTCTACCGCAGCAAGGCCAAGAACGTCATCGCCACCTGCCGCATCCTGGTTGACCAGTACGGCGGCGAGGTGCCAGACAACCGCGAGGCGCTGGAAAGCCTGCCCGGCGTAGGTCGCAAGACCGCCAACGTGATCCTCAATACGGCTTTCGGTCATCCCACCATCGCCGTGGATACGCATATTTTCCGCCTTGGTAACCGCATCGGACTCGCCCCCGGAAAAACGCCGCTGGAAGTCGAGCAGAAGCTGGTCAAGACCACGCCCAAGGAATACCTGCACGATGCACACCATTTGCTGATCCTGCATGGCCGCTACATATGCGTGGCGCGCAAGCCCAAGTGCAGCGACTGCGTGATTAACGACTTGTGCGAATACAAGGCCAAGGAATACTCGCTGTGAGCCTGTTCAACCCCAGCCGCGATCAGGTCAGGCAGTTTTTCTTCGAGGCTTGGCGCAAGTTTCGTGCGAGCGAAGCGCTCACTCCGCTTGAGGGCATGGCCGTACAGGTCATGCAGGGACATCCGGAATACCATCACGTACTCGATGCGCCAGAGCGCTACCGCGAGCAGGAATATTTCCCGGAAATGGGCGAGACCAATCCCTTTCTGCACATGAGCTTGCACCTGTCGATCATGGAGCAGTTGTCCATCGACCAGCCACCCGGAATCGCCGCTGCTTACCGTACCCTGCGTGAAAAACACGGCGATGAAATGACGGCGCAGCATGATTTGATGGAGTGTCTGGCTGAAACGATATGGCGCGCGCAGCGCGACAGAACCGCGCCGGATCAGATGGCTTATCTGGAAGCCATCCAGCGCGTGGCAGGGGCATGAAAGAGTCGCATCGTCGTCTCATTGCCGTCGCCCTGTTCGTAGGGCTGATTTTTTTGCTGTACGAAACTACCGGGCTGCGCGATCACCTCGGTCGCGATTACCTGCAGCAAAAGCTGCTCGAGCATGAGGTCATCGGCCTGCTGTTGTTTACGGTCGCGTTCGCCCTCGGTAATCTCGCCCAGATTCCCGGCTGGGCCTTCCTTGCCGTGGCGGTCTTGACGCTGGGGCCCATGAAAGGAGGCATCGCGATTTATATCGCGGCGTCCCTGTCCTGCATCATGACGTTTTTCCTGATCCGGCTCATTGGTGGCGATTCCTTGAGAAAGCTGGAGAGCCCGTTAGCCAAGCGGATTCTGGCGCGGCTGGATGCGCGGCCCGTGGTTGCGGTTTTTCTGCTCAGGCTGCTGTTTCAGACGCTGCCCGCGCTCAATTATGCGCTTGCCTTGTCCGGCATCCGTTTTCGTCATTACCTGTACGGTACCCTGCTTGGGCTTCCTCTCCCCATAGCCCTGTATTGCCTGTTCTTCGATTCGCTGTCGAAGATTTTCGGCCTGACATGAAAAAAGGCCGGGCAAACCGGCCTTTTTTCAGTGCATCGTCGTTCAGTTATGCGTGATGTTGCGCAGCCAGTTCTGCGGGTCGATCGCCGTTGCAGTGCCAGCCATGGTGCTGAAGACGCGCTGCTGATACTTCAGAAATTCGTCTTTCGTCACCTTGTGATCACCGTCGCTGTCCATAATGCCCATCATCTTGAGCGTGCGAAGCTCACGGCTGAAACCACCCGTGGCGACGCTGATGTCTTGCTGGCCTTTCGTGCCAACCCATTCTTTTGTATCGAGCGTGCCGTCGCGGTTGGTGTCCAGTTCTTCGAACACCAGCGTGAAGTAATTGCTGAATTCGTTGCTGGAAACCATGTGGTCGCCATTGTCGTCCAGCATTTTCATCATGCCGATTTTCTGGAATTCACGGCTGTAGCCGCCGGTTGCAAGCGTGGTATCCGCTTGTGCCGGTGTAAGCGCAGCGACTGAAAGCAATGCGCAGGCGGCGAGGGTAAATCGATTGAATGTTTGATTCATGATGCTCTCCTTTTAATTTGGATTGGGAAGATTCCTGCGCAGGAAAGCCGTTATGGCTGAGCATTGGTCGAAGAGTCTGCGAATTCCTTACGTAGTCCATGCTAACCATCTAAATTTCATAGATAAAAAAGCGCATTCATGATTGAATGTGCCGCATGAAAAACCAGAACAACATGCACGACTGGCTGGCAGAGCACGGCGACTACCTGTATCGCTACGCACTGGTCCGGCTGCGCGATCCTCACCTCGCGGAAGACGCGGTTCAGGAAACATTGCTGGCTGCCTTGCAAGGCAGCGGATATGCCGGGAATGCTTCGCCCCGCACCTGGCTGACCGGCATACTCAAGCACAAGATCATCGATCATTTTCGCCGTTTGCAACGCGAGGCTCCGCTCGACGTGCCCGACGAACTTCCCGACGAGACGCCCGGAATGGAGGAATTTTTCTCCGACGACGATGGCCACTGGATCGAACCTCCCCTGGCGTGGGGCGATCCGGGAAGCCTGTTGCAACAGGACCAGTTCCTCAAAGCGTTGCAGGAATGCATGGACCGTTTGCCCAGGAAACTGGCGCGACTTTTCCTGCTGCGCGAAATCATCGAGGAAGACAACGAAGAAATCTGTAAGGAATTGTCGATTACGCCGACCAATGCCTGGGTGATGCTTTACCGTGCCCGCATGGGTCTGAGGAAATGTCTCGAAATGAACTGGTTGGGAGGGCACTGATGCTGGATTGCAGACATGCCACGCAACTCGCCTCCCGCGCGATGGAGGAGCGGTTGCCGCTGCGTCAGCGCATTGCACTGCGCTTCCATCTGCTGCTGTGCGATGCTTGTACGAACTTTGTGCGGCAGTTGAAATTGCTGCGCGCCGCTCTGACGCACATGCGGCACGCAGCCGAGAACTCGCCTGGAGTCGAACTGTCGCAGCAGGCGCGCGAGCGCATTGCGGCGGCAATGGCGATGCAGGCCAGCCGGATCGATGAGGCACGGCGGAATCCCGATCAACATTCAACCGATTGATGTCCAACTTGAAGGAGAAACTGATGAAAACGCAAAATAAAACCCTGGCTCTGGTTCTCGGCGGCGCTTTTGCCGCGGCTGTCGGTGCAACCCCGGTAGTCAATGCCGCAGAAAATCCGTTCGCACTCAAGAGCCTGTCTTCCGGGTACATGGTGGCTGACCATCACGAAGGCGGCGAGAAAATGAAGGACGGCAAGTGCGGTGCCGGCAAGTGCGGCGCCAACATGAAGAAGAAAAAGGCCGAAGAAGGCAACTGTGGCGCCAAGGAGAGCAAGGAAGGTAACTGCGGCGCCGACAAGAAAGCCAAGGAAGGCAATTGCGGAGCAGACAAAAAGGACAAGGAAGGCTCCTGCGGCAACAAGTCCTGAGTAAGATGGCGCGACTCGAAGATATCCGCGGTGCCGGTCTCGGCCTCAAGCGCGAGCTGATCCCCGCGCTGCAGGCCGGAGTACCGGAATGCATCGATTTCTTCGAGATCGCCCCGGAAAACTGGATAGGCATCGGCGGCCGGCCGCGCAAGCAGCTCGACTGGTTCGCCGAACGCTATCCGATTGCATGCCATGGTCTTTCGCTCTCGCTGGGCGGGCCGGATCCGCTCAACGAAGTATTCCTCAAGCGGGTGAAGCAGTTTCTCGACCAGTACCGTATCCCGCTTTACACCGAGCACCTCAGCTATTGCAGCGACGGCGGCTATCTGTACGATCTGCTGCCGATTCCGTTCACCGAAGAGGCCGTCAAGTATGTCGCGGCGCGCATACGCCGCACGCAGGACATTCTGGAACGGCGCATCGCTGTCGAGAATGCATCGTTCTATGTCGCCGCCCCGATTTCGGAAATGGATGAGCCCGCTTTCGTGCGCGCAGTGCTGGAAGAAGCCGATTGCGACCTGCATCTCGACGTCAACAATATCTACGTCAACAGCATCAACTTCAAATTCGATCCGCTGGCATATCTACGCAGCTTGCCGGGCGAACGCATTGTCTACATCCACACTGCCGGGCATTTGCGCAAGGGGCCGGACCTCGTCATCGATACCCACGGAGAAACCGTGATCGATCCGGTGTGGGAACTGCTGGCCGAGGCTTATCGCCTGTTCGGCGTACGCCCGACATTGCTGGAGCGCGATTTCAACATTCCGCCGTTGTCCGCACTGGCGGAAGAGGTCGGACGCATTGCGGCGCTGCAGCAGCCTTGGCTGGTGGAGCCGACTGCGATTCACGCATGAGTCAGAGCGAACTCCAGCAATACCAGCAAGCCTTCTGCGCCTATGCGCGCAGCCCGAAGTCCGCGCCGCGGCCGCCCGGTGTCAATGCCAAGCGCATCGCCATCTACGCCGAACTGCTGTTCAACAACATGGAAAGCACCCTGTCCAGCGGCTTTCCGGTTTGCCGCAAGGTGTTGGGCGTGCGCCGCTGGCAGCGACTGGTGCGCGAGTTTTTCGCAATGCATCGCTGTATGACGCCGCTGTTCCGGCAAATTCCGGAGGAGTTCCTGCGCTGGCTCAACGAGGCTGAGGTGCAAAACATACCTCCGTTCCTGCCGCAGCTTGCGCATTACGAATGGGTGGAGCTTGCCGTCGCTGTTTCCGATGCGCCACTGCCTTCCGGCTGGGAGGCGAATATCGATCTGCTGGACAACATCCCCGTGCTTACGCCTGCACTCATGCTGCTGTCCTACGATTGGCCGGTGCAGAAGATTTCGCCACGCTTCAAGCCGAGCCAGCCTTTACCCGAAGCTTTATGGCTGCTGGTATTCCGCGACGCTGCGGACGAGGTGAAATTCAACGAAATCAATCCGGTGAGCGCTCAACTGATCCAACTGCTGCAAGGCGGTGCGCATACAGGTCGTGCTGCGCTATCGCAAATCGCCCGCTCGCTGGGACATCATGATACGGCTCAGGTCATTGCTTTCGGCGATGGCATTCTGCAGGAATTGCGCGATCGCGGTGCGATATTGGGGGCTATTCCCTGTAAGTAATTCCGCTTTCTCCCGACCAAGTTATACACACTGACTCAAGGGGGAAAACATGAACACGATTGCCGCACCTTATTTCCGTCTGACGGGCTGGCTGGATTATCTGGCCTCGGTCTTGCCGCCGGTGGCACTACGTCTGCTGCTGGCATGGGAATTCGGCGAGTCCGGTTATGCCAAGCTGACAGGGCAAAACTGGTTCGCGGAGCTAGCCTTTCCGTTTCCATTCAATCTGGTGCCGCCTGAAATCAGCTGGCAGATCGCCACCTGGTTCGAACTGCTGGGAGCTGTCGCGCTGGTACTGGGGCTCGCGACACGATTCTTCAGTGTCTCGCTGATGATCCTCACGGTGGTGGCCATTGCCAGCGTTCACTGGCCGGAGCATTGGAGCACCTTGTCCGAGCTGCTGCGCGGCTACCGGATTCTGGACGAGGAGGGCGACGGTTTCGGCAATTACAAGCTGCCGCTGATCTATCTGGTGATGTTCCTTCCGCTGCTGTTCGGCGGTGCCGGAAAGCTCAGTCTGGATCATTACATCGCCCGTCGTCTCGGCCGCTGAATCCACCCGATCGCCCACGGCTGCCGATTTCCTTTTTTGATTTTCAATCAGCAGCCTGGGCATTGTTTCCGGCATGTAGGAAAACGCGTACGGCATGTGCGCAGTTTTCCTTTTTATACTTTTCCCGTGGTAAACTTGGCCGCAAAACATGGTGGCCATTCATTCCAATAAACGCTTGTGCCTGCGCGTTCATCTCCATGACGCAAGGGACGCTTCCCCCTCGAAAAAGGTGCTATGAAAGTCCGTAAATTCATCGGTGCCACTACCCGGGAAGCACTGCGACAGGTACGCGATGCATTGGGGGCCGATGCATTGATCCTTTCCAATCGTCGTATTCCGGGCGGAGTCGAGATCATGGCGGTGACCGATGGCGATGTGCAGGCGCTGACTTACGATGATCAAGGGCATCTTAGCCAGCCTCAGCCGCAACAGCATTCCTCCATCCAGCCGGAAACCATTGCTGCCATCCTGCGTCGGCGTCAGTCAGCCGCGCAGCCCCCCGAGCCCGCCGTCAAAAAGGCGCAATTCGAGACTTTGCGCAGCCCGACCGCGTCCGGAGGCGCATCCGCTTATCGCGAGGTTGCGGGCGAGGCGCCCACGCCGCCTGTCGAAGATCGCAGTCTACCGCTGTTCAATGACCTTCCGGACACCGCAGCCTTGCCGGAAAATCTCGGCCACGACGTGCCCACGTTGCTGCCCGAGCCTGAGGATGACGACTCCGAGCCCTTGTTCGCCGAGATGTCCCAGGAGCTCAAGCGCATGCGCAGCCTGCTGGAATCGCAGCTGTCGGGCTTCGCCTGGGGTGAACTCGCACGACGCGACCCGATCAAGGCCGAGCTCATGCGCACGCTGCTGGGGGCGGGTTTCAGCCCGCAGCTCTCGCGCCAGCTCGTGGAAGCCATGCCCAAGGGCGTCGATC
>CAMLDO010000016.1 GCA_946478865.1 uncultured Methylobacillus sp. | reverse complement strand
TGCTAGGAACAGAGAGAAACAGGGCGATAAATGGTGGGGAATGTGGACCGGAGGAGGATCGAACTCCCGACCTTCGCATTGCGAACGCGACGCTCTCCCAGCTGAGCTACCGGCCCATAGAAATGGTGCGTGAATTATACTTGCAAATTATCACGTATAAAACCAACAGGATAGCCGGAGTATATGAACAGTCTGATGGGGAAATTGATCTGGATAGCAGTGGCTATTCTGGGCGCGTCGGCGGTAGGGGGCATCGCGCTGAATCGCGGGGAAAGCATCAATGCGCTGTGGTTCATCACGGCAGCGGTGTGTGTGTTCGCGATCGCTTACCGCTTTTATGCCGCCTGGATCGCAGCCAAGGTGTTGGTGTTCGACGAGACGCGTGCCACGCCGGCGGAGCGGTTCGATAACGGGCGCGATTTCGTTCCCACCAATAAATGGATCGTGTTCGGCCACCACTTCGCGGCGATTGCGGGTCCCGGGCCATTGATCGGGCCGACGCTGGCAGCGCAGTTCGGCTATCTGCCCGGCACCTTGTGGATTCTGATCGGCGCCGTCATCGGCGGCTGCGTGCAGGACATGGTCACGCTGTTCTTCTCGATGAGACGCGATGGCCGCAGTCTCGGCCAGATGGCGCGCGACGAACTGGGGCCGGTAGGCGGATTTGCAGCGCTGATCGGCACTTTCGCGATCATGATTATCCTGATCGCGGTGCTCGGGCTGGTGGTCGTCAACGCGATGAAGCACAGCCCGTGGGCGACTTCCACGGTGGCTGCGACTATTCCTATCGCGATGATCGTCGGCCTCTACATGCGCAATATTCGTCCGGGCCGCGTGCTGGAAGGCTCGCTGCTTGGCGTGACTCTGTTGCTGCTGGCTGTGGTGGGCGGCGGGTGGGTGGATCATCATCCTGCGCTACGCGCGCTGTTCGATCATGAAGGCTTGCCGCTCGCGTGGGGCGTGATTTTTTATGGTTTTGCGGCGGCGATTCTGCCGGTGTGGCTGCTGCTCGCGCCGCGCGATTACCTCTCCACCTTCATGAAGCTGGGCACGGTGATCCTGCTTGCGCTTGCGATCGCCGTGCTGCAGCCGCAGGTGAAGATGCCTGCGCTGACGCAATTCATCGACGGCACCGGCCCGATCTTCGGCGGCAGCCTGTTTCCCTTCGTGTTCATCACCATCGCCTGCGGCGCGATCTCTGGTTTTCATGCGCTCATCGCTTCCGGCACCACGCCCAAGCTGCTTGCCAACGAGCGTGACATCCGCATGATCGGTTACGGCGGCATGGCGCTGGAGTCCTTCGTCGCGATCATGGCGCTGGTCGCCGCGACCGTGCTGGAGCCCGGTGTGTATTTTGCGATCAACAGTCCGGCCGGCATCGTCGGCAAGGAGGCCGCCGCGGCCGTCGCGACGATTTCTTCCTGGGGTTTCCCGGTCACGGTGGAGCAGATGGAAATGCTCGCGAAGCAGATGGGCGAAACCACGCTGTTCGCGCGCACCGGCGGCGCGCCTTCGCTCGCGGTCGGCATGGCGAGCATTTTCGGCAGCGCGTTCGGTAACGGCATGCTGGCGCTGTGGTACCACTTCGCGATCATGTTCGAGGCGGTGTTCATTCTTACCACGCTCGACGCCGGCACCCGCGTCGGGCGCTTCATGCTGCAGGACATGCTGGGCAATATCTCGCCCAAATTCGGCCAGACTTCCTGGACGCCTTCGGTGATCATCACCAGCGCGGTGGTCGTGGGACTGTGGGGCTATTTCCTCTACATCGGCGTGATCGACCCCAATGGCGGCGTGAACCTGCTGTGGCCGCTGTTCGGCATCGCCAACCAGATGCTCGCGGCTATCGCCTTGTGCGTCGCGACCGGCATTTTCATCAAGTCCGGCAAGCTTAAAAACGCCTGGATCACCGGCGTGCCCCTCGCCTGGCTGGTGGCGGTGACAACCTCGGCGGCGTGGGAAAAAATCTTCAGCAGCGATATCCGCGTCGGCTTCCTCGCTGCGGCGCAGGATATGGCGAACAAGCTCGCCTCAGGTGCATTGCCGCCGGAAAAGGCCGCCGTGGCGCCGCAACTCATCTTTAATCAGCAGCTCGATGCCGCGCTCACGGCCTTTTTCGTGGTCGTGCTGTGGGTGATCGTGTTCGACATGCTGCGAGTGAGTGCGCGCCATATCGCCGGTAAGCCCGTGTTGCCGCTCACCGAGTCGCCGCACATTCCGAGCCGTCTGGTCGAGGATTACGTGCGCGATTGATCGCTGCGGCACCGTTCCGGAAAAAACTACAACAACGTCAACAACAAAAAAGGGGAGCATCATGGAGCAGGGGCAACGGCGCGAGCCATTCGCGTTCAGCGGGCGCGGCGGGGAGTATTTCCGTATCTGGATCGTCAATCTGTGCCTGAGTCTGGTCACGCTGGGGATTTATTCGG
Organism: uncultured Methylobacillus sp.; assembly: GCA_946478865.1. The sequence goes on along the minus strand of CAMLDO010000016.1, from coordinate 43,728 downwards.
CATGGGCCAAGGTGCGGCGCATGCAGTATTTCTACCGCCATACCTCAGTCGGCGGCGCGAATTTCGATTATCACGGCGATCCGATCGCAATCCTCAAAGGCCGCATCATCGCGGTCGGCTTATTCGCGCTTTACTCCGTAGCTGGGCAGTTCAGCATCATCGCGGGGCTGGTCGCTTTTGTGCTGATACTGGCGGTCATGCCGTGGCTGCTGGTACGCTCCTTCCGCTTCCGTCTGCACAACACCAGCTATCGCGGGCTGCGTTTCTCTTTCCACGGCAAGAACGGCGAAGGCTACGTGAATTTCCTGCTGCTGCCGCTGGTGTCCTACATGACGCTGGGCCTGCTGTGGCCACTGGCGCATCAGCAGATTCGCCGTTTCCTCGCCAACAGCAGCCAGTATGGCAATGAGCGCTTCGGTTTTCATGCCGGACCGGGCGCGTTCTACAAGCCTTACCTCATCGTTTTTCTTAGCCTGATCGGCATCATGGTCGTGGCCGGCGTGATTGCCGCACTGGTGGTGGCCGGTGCAGGCGCGCATAGTACCGCAGCCGTGTCCGTGGTCGTCGGCGTCATTTTGCTCGCCTATCTTGCCGCGCTGCTGCTGATCGGCCCTTATATCGCGGCGCGCTTGCAGAACGTGATCTGGAACAACACCACGCTCGGCCCCATCGGCTTCGAGAGCCATGTGCGCGCACGCGGCATGTTCTGGATCATGGCCAGCAACTTCGTGCTGATCATCCTCACGCTTGGCCTGTTCAAGCCGTTCGCCGATATCCGCCTCACGCGCTACCGCATGGAAAACATGGCGTTGCAGGCGAATGCCGACCTCGATGAATTTGTCGCGGGCGTGCAGGTGAATGCGAGCGCGGCCGGCGAGGAGATGGCCGAAATGTTCGATATCGACATCGCGCTCTGATGACGATTGCCGGCTTCTATTTCGATGGGCAAAGTGCGCGCCGCCATACGGTGGCGCTGGAACTGCGCGACGATACTCTTCATATAAACGGAGACACGGTCGCGCGCAGCGATGCGCTGGCCGCGCTACGCATTCCCGCGCCGCTGGGTGATACGCCGCGCCAGATCCTGTTTGCGGATGGCGCGCGCTGCGAGGTTCACGACCGTGCGGGCTTCGATGCGATGTTCCAGTCCATGGGGCACGGCGTTTCCTGGGTGGCGCATCTGGAAGCGCGTTGGACCTATGCGGTGGCGTCGCTGCTGGTAACGCTTGCGCTGGTGGCGGCCGCTTACTTCTGGGGCTTGCCCTATGCGGCCAAGGCTGCGGCGGAACGCATGCCGGAAAGCGTGCTCGTAATGATCGACGGCCATTTCCTCAAGACCTTCGACGGGCGATTGCTGGAACCGAGTCAGCTCAGTCAGGAACGACGGCAGGTTTTCGTGAGCCGGCTGCGCGCGATGAAATGGCCCGAAGGCGCCGCCAAGCCCAACCGCATCTATTTCCGCAGCGCGCCGCATATCGGTCCCAACGCGTTCGCGTTGCCCGGCGGCACAGTGGTGCTGTTGGACGAGCTGGTAAAGCTTTCCGATAACGACGAGCAGGTGATCGCCGTCCTGGCGCACGAGATGGGACACGTCACGGAGCGTCATGCGCTGCGGCAGATGTTGCAGGCTTCGGTGGTCGGCCTCGCGATGGCGTGGTACGTGGGGGATGTCAGTTCCATACTCGCCGCTGCGCCGACCGCATTGCTGGAAACGCGCTACTCCCGCGATTTCGAACGGCGCGCGGATGATTTCGCCGCACGCACGCTGGCGCTCAACGGTATTTCGAGCGATCGGCTGGGCGAAATGCTGGGCAAGCTGGAAGAGGCCTATGCGGGCAAGAAGCCGGGCAAGGCAGATAAAACGCAGCCCGAGTGGCTGGATTATCTGTCCACGCACCCCGCGACTCCGGAGCGTATCCGCCGCCTCAAGGACGCGCATTGATGGCAGGACTGCTGCAGCGTCAACCGGTGCGTGCGCTGCTGGCCCAGCTTATCGGTCTTGCGGTGGCGTTGATGCTGGCCTGGATCATGCCCCGCGTGTTCCATGACATGTGGGCCTTCGCTATTACGCAAGGCTTCGCCGCGCTCTTTGCATCCAGGTGGCTGCAGCAACCGCGCTGGTGGCAACCGATGCATCTCGTTTTTCTTCCGGCGGTACTGGCTGCAACCACGCTCGCGCTGCCGAGCGAGCTGTATCTGGTCGCCTTTGCCTTGTTGTTGCTGGTGTTCTGGGGCACGGCCGGGGGCGATGTGCCGCTGTTTCTCTCCTCGCGTGAGGTCATGCTTGCGCTGGCTGAAATTGCGGATGACGAGCGCGCCCGGCGTTTCGTCGATCTCGGTGCTGGCGTGGGATCGGTGGTGGTGCCGCTGGCAAAACATTTCCCGCTGTTGCAGGTCGAAGCCTGGGAGCGTGCCCCGATTCCCTGGGCGCTTACCGCGCTGCGCAGTCGCAGTTTGCCCAACCTGACGCTGCACCGTGCAAGTTTCTGGGAGGCGAATCTCGCGGATTATGATGTGGTATTCGCGTTTCTTTCGCCCGCGGTGATGGCCGAGGTCGGCGACAAGGTGCGGCGCGAGATGCGTCCGGGAACGTTGTTCGTGTCGTCGTCGTTTGACGTACCCGGCCGGCGCCCGGAAATGAAGGTGGAAATCGAGGATGCGCGCGAGACCGTGCTGTATTGCTACCGCATCGAGGAGAACATGAAGTGAGCAATTTTCTGAGCCGCCTGTGGTGCGGCATACGCCGCCTTTCGGGCGATGACGCCTACGAGCGCTACCTGTCGCATCATGCGCAGCATCATCCCGATGCCGATGTTCCCCCGCTGTCGCGCGAGGAATTTTTCAAGCAGTGGCAGGACAACAAGTGGAAGGGCGTGAAGCGCTGCTGCTGACAGCGCTCCGAAGTTTTTTCTAGCAGGCGGCCCGGATCATCTGGATGTCGGTCAGTCCTTGCAGCACCTTCTCGATGCCGTCCTGCTTCAGCGTGCGCATGCCGCTTTCGAATGCCGCCGCCTGAATCTCGGTGACGCTGGCACGCGTCTGGATCAGGCGCTTGGTCTTGGGGTTGCTCACCAGCAGCTCATGAACGCCAATACGTCCCTTGTAGCCGCTCTTGTCGCACTCCTTGCAGCCTGCAGCGGTATACAGCGTCAACTTGCCGTTTGCATCGCCGAAACGGCGCTTCCAGTCTTCCAGCAGTGTGTCCTTCGCGGGAACAGGGTGCCCCACATTCTCGAAGCTCTCGCAGTATTCCCGGACCAGCGCTTCGATTTCATCATCCTTGGCCGCATGCGGCTTCTTGCATGATGGGCAGAGTGCGCGCGCAAGACGCTGGCCCAGCACGCCCAGCAGTGCATCGGAGAAGTTGAACGGATCAAGCCCGAGGTCGAGCAGGCGCACCACGGATTCGGCCGCGCTGTTGGTGTGCAGCGTGGACAGCACAAGGTGGCCGGTCAGCGAGGCTTCCACGCCGATCTGCGAAGTTTCCTGGTCGCGCATTTCGCCCACCATGATTACATCCGGGTCGGCGCGTAGGAAGGCGCGCAGTGCGGACGCGAACGTCCAGCCGATCTTGGGGTGCACCTGCACTTGCCGCAGGCCTTCCTGGGTGATTTCCACCGGGTCTTCCGCCGTCCAGATCTTGCGCTCAGGGGTGTTGATGTAGCTCATGACCGAGTGCAGCGTGGTGGTCTTGCCCGAGCCGGTCGGGCCGCACACCAGCAGCATGCCGTGCGGGCGCTGTGAAATGGTCTTGAGCTGGCCCAGGTTGTATTCGCTGAGCAGGATCTTGTCGAGCGGAATCGGCTTGCCGGCATTGAGGATACGCAACACCACGTCTTCCAGGCCGTTGATGGTCGGAATGGTCGCCACGCGCAACTCGATGCGTGCGGGACCGAACTGCGAGAAGTCGATCTTGCCGTCCTGCGCGCGGCGCTTCTCGGAGATGTCCAGGTTGGCCATGATCTTGATGCGCGAGACGATGGCGTTGCGGAAATTGGCCGGCAGGTCGAAGTAGTGCACCATGTGACCGTCCTTGCGGAAACGGATCACGCTGTGCTTCTTGCCGGGATAGGTTTCGATGTGGATATCCGAAGCCCCTTGCTGGTGCGCATCCAGGATGGTCTTGTTGAGCATCCGCGTGAGGATGGTGTCGTTTTCCGTGAGTTCGCTGGTTTCCGGCGCGTCTTCGCCGCCGTCGAGGGCGACCGCCAGCTCCGACGCCAGATCGTCGAAATGCGCCGTGCCGTAGAAGCTGCGGATGGCGGTGTGGATTTCATCAGCCGAGGCCATGACCGGCTCGGCGGTTTTCTTGGCATGGAAGCGCACTTCGTTGAGCGCTTCGTTCATGAGCGGGTTTTCCATTGCCACGAAGATGCGCTGGTCAACCACGCACAGCGGCATCAGCGTGTATTTCGACGCGACCTTTTCCGGCACCATCTTGACCACGTTGGGATCGATGCTGAATTGGGCGAGCTTGATGTAGGGAATGCCCATCTTGCGCGCGAGCAACTGGTTGACCGTGGCTCGGTCAACGATACCCATCTCGATGAGGATTTCACCCAGCGCGCGCTTGCGGTTGTGCTTTTGCTGCTCGAGCGCCTGCTGGATCTGCGATTCTTCGACGATGCCGGCTTTCATGAGCGCTTCGCCGAGCTTGAGCGACGGCTGGTGGCGCAGCTGCTGCAGCACCTGGTCGAGCTGCTCGCCGCTGATGACTTCCTCGCTCTTGAGGTATTCGCCGAGCGGGCGATCACGCAGTTTCTTCTGCTGGTCCAGACCTTCGGCGATCACTTCGGGCGCCACGCCCTTGACCTCGACCAGCATCTTGCCCAGCGGTTCGCCGGTGGAGTAGCGGCGGATCACGTCGCTCGGGATGTAGCGGCGAAGGTAGCGGCCTTCGGACTGCTCCAGATAAAGGTGGATGCCGCGCTCCGTTTCCAGCATGCCGAAAGTCTTGCCGGACATCTTGTCGTCGTCGGTGAATTCGATCTCGATGTCGCGCAATTCGGGCGCGGCGAAAATTCCGTTGCTCTCGTTCACCACGGTAGCGCCGCTTTTTAGCGCCACCAGTTCCGTGAGGTCTATCCACTTCAGGTTGCCGAAGCTGATCCCCTTGGAGCTCATGCCGCCATTGGCGTTATGCACTTCCATCATGCCGATGTCGACATTCATGCTGCCGAGCAATCCCTGGACGGTTTTGCCGTCGCGTAGCTGTACAAAGCATTGGGCATCGCTCAATGCGGATTCGAGAACGGCGTAAGGAGGAAGAGGCCAGTCGAGCATGGGCGGAGAGGCGAGCGTGTTCATAGGCATGGGCGAAAAAGGCTTATCGGGATAATAGCAGTTTTATGTCTTCATGAGATTCGTCCGGCGGCTTGATCTCATTTCAATTGCCAGTGATTTGAATATATAGGACTATTCTGTTGCAAAGAGGTGCCCGTCACGCGGGTGAGTCTTGCATTTCGCAACATGAATTCGAGAGGTAGAACAGCAGGACAAGAACAAGCAGACATAGAGGAGAGGACGCATGCCGGGCTTTTTTTCGAAGGAAAGAATTACCGCAAGTCATCGCTACAACCGCTGGCTGATTCCGCCGGCGGCATTGGCCGTACATCTGTGTATCGGGCAGGCTTATGCCTTCAGCGTATTCAACGAACCGCTGACCCGCGTGATCGGCGTTGCCGAATCGGCGCCCGACGACTGGAAGCTCACCACCATCGGCTGGATATACAGCCTCGCCATCGTATTCCTCGGCCTCTCGGCTGCCTTCGGCGGGAAGTGGCTGGAAAAAGTCGGCCCGCGCCGCACCATGTTCACCGCCGCCTGCTGTTTTGGCGGCGGTTTCATTTTGTCCGCCATCGGCGTGCATACCCACCAGATTTGGTTGCTCTACCTCGGCTACGGCGTCATCGGCGGCTGCGGGCTGGGACTGGGTTACGTGTCGCCGGTGTCCACGCTTATCAAGTGGTTCCCGGACCGCCGCGGCATGGCGACCGGCCTGGCGATCATGGGCTTCGGCGGCGGGGCGATGATAGGCGCACCGCTGGGCGTCACGCTCATGAAGCATTTCGAGAGCGCGACCAGCGTGGGCGTCAAGGAAGCCTTCGTGGTCATGGGTGTGCTGTACTTCATCTCGATGGTGATCGGCTCGCTCGCCATCCGTATCCCACCCGCCGATTGGAAGCCGGAAGGCTGGACCGCGCCGGCGGAGTCCAAAAAGATGGTCACCAAGCGCCATGTGCATATCGATCGGGCGCTGCTGACGCCGCAGTTCTACCTGCTGTGGGCGATTCTCTGCCTCAATGTGACGGCTGGCATCGGCATCCTCGGACAGGCGTCGGTGATGATCCAGGAGATGTTCAAGGGGTCAATCACTCCCGAGGCGGCGGCGGGCTTCGTCGGGCTGCTGTCGCTGTTCAACATGGCGGGGCGCTTCATCTGGTCGTCGGCGTCGGATTACCTTGGGCGGCAGAACACCTATTTCCTGTTTTTCGCGCTCGGCACTTTCCTCTATTCGATGCTGCCCACCCTGAGCGGGCAGGGGAATGTCGTGCTGTTCATTGCCGCGTCGGCGGTCATCCTCAGCATGTACGGCGGTGGCTTCGCGACGATTCCGGCTTATCTCGCCGACATCTTCGGTACCAAGTACGTGGGCGGCATCCACGGGCGGCTGCTGACGGCGTGGGCAACCGCGGGCGTGCTGGGGCCGGTGCTGGTCAACTACATCCGCGAGTACCAGATCGATCAGGGCGTCGCCAAGGCGGATGCCTACACCACCACGCTCTACATCATGGCCGGGCTGCTGACGCTGGGATTTCTCTGCAACCTGCTCATGAAGGAAGTCCACGAGCGGCATTACATGCGGCATGACGAAGTCGAGCAGGGAGCCTGATCATGACGGAAAACGAAAATCTCAAGAACGAAAACCATGGCGTGCTGCTCGTGCTGTTCTGGGCCTATGTGCTGATCCCGCTCGGGTGGGGCGTGTACCAGACCTTCAAGAAGGCGATGGCGCTTTTCGTCTGACGGCGAAAGCCGCAATCTTTATTCATCAGTGAAGTCGAGTTCGGTCGGCGCCGGCCGGACTCGCCTATCGACGAGAGCCTGCGTTCCAGCTGGGCTCGCATTTCCCAAACAGTTCCAATCCCGCTTGAAATCGGTCATGCAGGCCGCATATTGCCATGCACGAGAGCGTTGCAATGGTGCCGCGGGATAATCTCGCATTTTTTCTATGGGCATTGATTTTGCTACGTTTTTCCTTATCTTGCCGCTGCGCTTTGTGCTAAAATATTTGTCTCTATGAATTCTGCCTTATCCTTTCTGCGTCGCTGGTCGCAACGCAAGCTTGAAAGCGCTGCCGGAGCCGCCGGTTCTGCGCCCGAAACCTCTGTTGCGCCCATCGCTGTGCCGGATACCGAGACGCTGGATTTCAATGCGGACTTCAGCCCTTTCATGCAGCAGGGCGTGGATGCCGATACGCGCCGTCAGGCGCTGCGCAAGCTGTTCATGACCGATCATTACCGGGCGATGGACGGGCTCGACGTGTATGTCGAGGATTATTCCCGTCCCGCGCTCCTGTCTTCCGACCTGCTGCAAACGCTGGATCACGCGCAGGCGCTGTTGCAAAAAACACAAGAATCCGTTGCCGAGGCCGCAGCGGAGCAGCTCCCCGACCAGCCCAAGAACGTATGACACTCCCTCTCCAGTCCGCCCTGGCGGCAGCCGCCAGCTATGCCGCGCCTGCGCCCGTGCCTGCGGTCGAATACCGCTCGCAGGGACGTGTACTTATTCTGGGTGCGGCTGTGCAAGTCGGTGCCGTGGCGCAGCAATTGTCGAGCGAACTGCCGGTAACCGTGCTGAGCCCGGAAGCGCTGCCTCCCCATACTGACTATGCCGCGATTCGCGGCGAACTCGTCGGGGTGGCGGGCTGGCTGGGCGAATTCGCTGTCACCTGGAAAACAGAGGGCGCGGAGCAGTTGGGCGAGTTCGATCTGGTGCTCGACCTTGGTGCAAATCCCTATTTCACGATGCACCAGCCTCCCCAGGGCTACTTTGCTCCCAATGACGAGGAGGCGCTCGAACAGGCGCTCGCGGAAATCCGGGATGGCGTCGGCGAATTTGAGAAGCCCAAGTTTTTCCTCTACAACGACAATATCTGCGCCCACAGCCGCAGCCGCCTCGAGGGCTGCAATCGCTGCATCGAGGTGTGCTCCACCGAGGCGATACGTGGCGACGGCAATCGCATTTATGTCGAGCCGCATCTGTGCATGGGTTGCGGCGCCTGCGCTACGGTGTGCCCTTCCGGTGCCATGCAGTACAACTTTCCTTCAGTATCCTACTGGGGCGGCAAGCTCAAGGCGATGCTGGAAGCTTACCGCGATGCGGGCGGCGAGGATGCCGTCGTGCTGCTGCACGATCCGGCCGAGGGTGCTGCGCTGCTGCAATCTGCACAGTTGCCCGCCAACGTCATTCCGTCCGAAACCTTCCATATCGCCTCGGTCGGGCTGGATCGCCTGCTGGGAGCCATCGCATTGGGCGCGAACCGCGTTGCCATACTGGCCACAGGCCGGGAAGCGCCGCAATACGCGGACGCTCTGCGCGAGCAGATGGCGCTGGGCGAACAAATCCTGGAAGGCCTGGGCTACGGCGCAGGCCATTTCCATCTGATCGATGCACTGGGCATGCAGGCACTGGCGGAGTTGCCGGTAGCTGTCGTGCCCGAAAATGTAGCGTCCTTCCGCTTGTTCGACGAGAAGCGCACCACACTGGATTTCTGCGTCGAGCATTTCGTGCGCCATGCACCGATCACGACGCCCGAAGAAATTGCGCTGACCGGGGATGCGCCTTATGGCGTGGTCGAGGTCAAGGCGGAGGCCTGCACGCTGTGCTACTCCTGCGTCAGCGCGTGCCCCGCTGCGGCATTGCAGGACGGCGCGGGTGCGCCGATGCTCAAGTTCGTCGAGCGCAATTGCGTGCAGTGTGGCCTGTGCGAGAGCGCATGCCCCGAAGACGCGATCAGTTTGCGTCCACGCCTGTTGCTGACGGCGGAAGCCAGGCAGGCGCGAATATTGCATCGTGATGCACCGTTCCAATGCGTGAGCTGCGGCAAGCCGTTTGCCACCGCAAGCATGGTCGGCAGCATGCTGCACAAGCTGTCTGGCCACAGCATGTTCGCCACGCCGGAAGCGAAGCGTCGTCTGCAAATGTGCGGTGACTGTCGGGTTAAAGACATGATGGCGGGCGAGCTCGCGGGAGCACGCAAATGAGTGCCATGGCCGAAGCGCGCATGCTGGAGGAGGAAGACCTGGCGCGGGCCGGTCTGTACGGATTGCTGGCCCGTCTGCTCTATGCGGCGCCGGATGCCGAATTGCTCGGCGCCATTGCGCAGGCGGATGAAATTGCCGCACCGGAATCCGCACTGGCGGAATCCTGGCTTCGTCTCCAGACGGCTTCCCGCGTGATGGAGGAAGAAGCTGCGCAACAGGAATACGAAAAGCTGTTCATCGGCCTGGGACAGGGCGAAGTGATGCCCTATCTCTCCTGGTATCTGACCGGCTTTCTCATGGAAGAACCGCTCGCAAAGCTGCGCGACGACCTGGAAGCGCTGGGTCTGGCGAAATCCGCCGAGGTGGGCGAGCCGGAGGATCATATCGCGGCCGTGTGCGAAGTGATGCGCTGGCTGGTAGCGGGAGATGCGGAGACTTCGCCCGCGGCGTTGTCCAACCAGCAAGAGTTTTTCGAGCGCCATCTCAGGCCCTGGTACGCGCGATTCGCGGCCGAGCTGGAAAAGGCGCCGAGTGCGAATTATTACCGCGCCGTGGCGCGGCTATTGAAGGATTTTCTCGATATCGAGGCGCAGGCTTTCGATATCGGAGGTTGAGCTTACAAGTTTGGGGTGATCGAAAATGGAACAAACCATGCACAAGCGCAGGAACTTCCTGCTGGCCCTCGGGCTGGGTGCCGCCGGGCTCGTGTCCGCTGTCCTGATGCGCAAGCGTCCCGACATCGTGGCGCAACCGGAAGCGACGGCTGCCGAGCCTGAGCCCGTCAAGGGCTACCACGTTTCCGAGCACGTGAAGCGCTACTACCGCACGACCCGCGTCTAGGCGAAAGATTATGCTGCTGAAAAAGAAATCCTCCGTAGCGGCGGGAGCCGCGCCACAGGCCGCGACCGGCGTCAGCGCCTGGCTGGGCAATACCATGGATCGCCGCACCTTCCTCAAGCGTTCCGGCCTTACTGCCGGGGCAGGCGTGGCGCTGTCGCAACTGCCGTTCAGCATGATCGGCAAGGCCAAGGCCAACGAGGCGAAGCCGGGCGGCAAGATCGAAGTGAAGCGTACGGTGTGCACGCACTGCTCGGTCGGTTGCTCGGTCAATGCCGTGGTGCAGAACGGTGTATGGATCCGCCAGGAACCGGCTTTCGATTCTCCGATCAACCTCGGTTCGCACTGCGCCAAGGGCGCTTCAGTGCGCGAGCACGGCCATGGCGAGCGTCGCCTCAAGTACCCGATGAAGATGGTGGACGGGAAGTACCAGCGCATCAGCTGGGAGCAGGCGATGGACGAGATTTCCGCCAAGCTGCTCAAGCTGCGCGAGGAATCCGGGCCGGATTCGGTGTACTGGGTAGGCTCCTCCAAGCACAGCAACGAGCAGTCCTATCTGCTGCGCAAATTCGTGTCGTTCTGGGGTTCCAATAACTGCGACCACCAGGCACGCATCTGCCACTCGACCACGGTTGCGGGCGTCGCGAATACCTGGGGTTACGGCGCGATGACCAACTCCTACAACGACATCCACAACACCAAGGCGATGCTGTTCGTCGGCTCCAATGCCGCAGAAGCGCACCCGGTGGCGATGATGCACGTGCTGCACGCCAAGGAAAAGGGCGCGAAGATGATCGTCGTCGATCCGCGCTTCACCCGCACCGCCGCGCACGCGCACCAATTCGTACGGCTGCGCCCGGGCACTGACATTCCCTTCGTCTGGGGCGTGTTGTGGCACATCTTCCAGAATGGCTGGGAAGACAAGCAGTACATCAACGACCGCGTCTACGGCATGGACGAGATCCGCAAGGAAGTCGCCAACTGGACGCCGGACAAGGTGCATGACGTTACCGGTATCCCTGAGGCCGAGGTTTACCAGGTCGCACGCACCATGCATGAGCATAGGCCCGGCACCGTGGTGTGGTGCATGGGCATCACCCAGCACACCGTGGGCAACGCGAACACGCGTGCGCTGTGCATCCTCGAACTCGCGCTCGGCAACGTCGGCGTGTCCGGTGGCGGCACCAATATCTTCCGTGGTCATGACAACGTGCAGGGCGCGACCGACGTCGGCCCCAATCCCGAGTCGCTGCCCGGCTATTACGGCCTTGCAGAAGGCGCCTGGAAGCACTGGTGCAACGTGTGGGGTGTGGATTACGAGTGGGTAAAGGGCCGCTACGTTTCCAAGGAGCTCATGGAAAAATCCGGCATCCCCGTCTCCCGCTGGATCGACGGCGTGCTGGAAAAGAACGAGCACATCGACCAGGGCCCGAACCTGCGTGCGGCGATCTACTGGGGCATGGCCGCCAACAGCCAGACGCGTGGCAAGGAAATGAAGGCGGCGATGGAAAAGCTGGACCTGCTGGTGGTGATCGACCCCTATCCGGCTGCCGCTTCCGTGATGCACGACCGCAAGGACAACACCTACCTGCTGCCGGCGGCGACGCAGTTCGAGACCTACGGCTCCTGCACTGCCTCCAACCGCTCGCTGCAATGGCGCGAGAAGGTGATCGAGCCGCTGTTCGAGTCGCGTCCCGACCACACCATCATGTATGCCTTCGCCAAGAAGTTCGGTTTCGAGAAAGAACTGGTCAAGAACATCAAGGTGAACAAGGATGCCCAGGGATGGGACGAGCCGGACATCGAGGACACGCTGCGCGAGATCAATCGCGGCACCTGGACCATCGGCTACAGCGGCCAGTCGCCCGAGCGCCTCAAGCTGCACATGAAGTACGCGCACACCTTCGATGTCACCACGCTCAAGGCGACTGAAGGTCCATGCGCCGGCGACTACTACGGCCTGCCGTGGCCGTGCTGGGGTACGCCGGAGCTCAAGCACCCCGGTTCGCCCAATCTTTATGACGTTACCGTGCCGGTAGCCGAGGGCGGCATGGGCTTCCGCGCCAATTTCGGTGTGGAGCGCGACGGTGTGAGCCTGCTCGCCGAGGATAGCGTGACCGTGAAGGGCTCCGAGCTCGAGGGCGGCTATCCCGAATTCGACCATGTGCTGCTCAAGAAGCTGGGTTGGTGGAATGACCTGACCGAGACCGAAAAAGCCGCGGCCGAAGGCAAGAACTGGAAGACCGACATGTCCGGCGGCATCATCCGCGTCGCGATCAAGCACGGCTGCGCGCCGTTCGGCAATGCCAAGGCGCGCGCGGTGGTCTGGAACTTCCCCGACCCGGTGCCGCTACACCGCGAGCCGCTCTACACCAAGCGCCGCGACCTTATCGAGAAGTACCCGACGCACAAGGACATGAAGAGCTTCTGGCGCCTGCCGACGCTGTACGAATCGGTGCAGCAGGCCAACAAGGACGCGGCGAACGAATACCCGGTCATCCTCACCAGCGGCCGTCTGGTCGAATACGAGGGCGGCGGCGAGGAGACGCGTTCCAATCCGTGGCTGGCCGAGCTGCAACAGGAAATGTTCTGCGAAGTGAACCCTGCGGACGCATCGGCGCAGGGCGTGAAGAACAATGACTACATCTGGGTGGAAACCCCGACCAAGGTGCGCATCAAAGTGCGTGCGCTGCTGACCGAACGCGTGGCGCCCGGCGTGGCCTTCATGCCTTACCACTTCGGCGGCTGGTGGGAAGGTCGCGACCTGCTCGACAAATATCCGGAAGGTGCGGCGCCTTATGTGCGCGGTGAGGCGGTCAACACCGCCACTACCTACGGCTACGACTCGGTGACGATGATGCAGGAAACCAAGGTCACCCTGTGCCGCTTCGAGCGGGCGTGAAGGATACTGGAGTAACGACATGGCAAGAATGAAATTCATCTGCGACGTGGAGCGCTGCATCGAGTGCAACGCCTGCGTCACGGCCTGCAAGAACGAGCACGAGGTGCCGTGGGGCATCAACCGCCGCCGCGTGATCACCGTCAACGACGGTCAGATCGGCGAGAAGTCGGTGTCGATCGCGTGCATGCACTGCACCGACGCGCCGTGCATGGCGGTGTGCCCGGTCAACTGCTTCTACAAGACCGAGGACGGCGTGGTGCTGCACGACAAGGATATCTGCATTGGCTGCGGCTACTGCTCCTATGCCTGCCCGTTCGACGCGCCGCAATTCCCCAACTCGGCAGGCAAGGGCCCGGGCGAGAGCGCCACTGACTTCTTCGTCGCGCGCGGCAAGATGGACAAGTGCACCTTCTGCGCGGGCGGACCGGAAGAAAACGGTTCCGAAGCGGAATTCGAAAAATACGGCCGCAACCGCCTGTCCGAAGGCAAGCTGCCGTTGTGCGCGGAAATGTGTTCGACCAAGTCGCTGCTCGCGGGCGATGCCCCCGTCATCGTCGCGATCCATGAGCACCGCATCGAGCAGCGCGGCTACGGCGACACCCGCTGGGGCTGGGACATGGCCTACGGCCGCCCCGAGAATGAAGGAGCGGACAAGACATGAAACACGGATACGCTCTCGCCGGCCTGATGGCCGTGCTGCTTGCGGGCTGTGGCGAGTACAAGCAGAAAGTCGAATACGAGGACGGCGGCTATCAGGGCAAGAAGGATACCCGCATGTGGGACAGCGAGCGTTTCATGCATGACCGTTCCGTCTGGAAGCAAATGGTCAACGAACGCACGCAGCGCCAGAACGAATATGTGCGCACAGAAGAACAGGAGTAATCCGGCGATGTTTTCGATGCAGAATTTCCTGAAACTGATGCTGGCAATGGCTTTGGCTACGATGATGGCCGTCGCTCATGCCGAAGAGGCTGCTCCCGCGACTGACGGCACCAGCAGCGCGACACCTTATGCCGAGGCCGAAGGCAAGACCCTGGGTGTGAAGTCCGATACCCAGCGCAAGGCAGAGTCTGGAGCGGTCAACTACACCCAGTCGCGCATTCGCGACGCTGGCGTGTTTCAGCAAACCCAGGGCCACGAGTGGCGCACCCTGCGCAACGGCCCGGTGACGTTCTACGGCGGTTGGCTGCTGATGCTGGTGCCTGCGGTCATCCTTGCGTTCTATCTGATGTTCGGCCCGATGAAGCTGCACGACGCGCCGAGCGGCAAGCTCATCCGTCGCTTCTCGCGAAAGGAGCAGGTGATTCACTGGAGCGTTGCGGGATCGTTCGTGATTCTGGGGCTGACCGGCGTGATCATCCTGTTCGGCAAGCATGTGCTGATCCCGGTGATCGGCCATGATGCGTTCTCCTGGGTGGCTATCATCGGCAAGAACATCCATAACATCGTCGGTCCGTTCTTCGCAGTTGCCATTCTGGCCATGTTCATTACTTTTGTGCGCGACAACCTGCTCCGCAAGATCGACCTGCAGTGGCTGCTCAATGTGCATCTGGTCGTCACCGGCAAGAAGCACGTGCCGTCGTACAAGTACAACATCGGTGAAAAAGCCTGGTTCTGGGGCGGCGTGTCGTTCATGGGACTGGTGGTCAGTGCTTCCGGACTGGTGCTGGATTTCCCCACCATGGAGCAGACCCGCCAGACCATGCAGATTGCGAACATGGTGCATGGCATCGGTGCATTGCTGTTCATTTCCGCCGCGTTCGGCCATATCTACATGGGTACGCTCGGTGCCGAGGGCGCTTTCAAGGCGATGAAGACCGGCATGGTGGATGAAACATGGGCGCGTGAACACCACGAGCTGTGGTACGAGCAGACGAAAGAAAAAGCATGAACCGAATGACTCCATGGCTGCTTGCGGCCTTGCTGGCCGCGCCCATGATTGCACTGGCGCAGCTGCCGCCGCCGAACGATGAGGAAGCCGCGAAGAAGGCGGAAGCGGCAGCGAAGAAGACGGCGAGCGAAGAGGCCGCCAAGGTCGCGCTTGGCAAGGCGCAGGATCGCGTCGCCAAGCGTTACTACCTCAAGCATCCGGACGCAGCGCGACCTGTTCCCGTCGTGGCAGCATCGCCTGCCGCAGCGACTGTTTCCAACAAGTCCAGATAATCGTGCATCGCCATTTTTACGCGCGCAGTCTGAGCGCGCTGGCCGCACTGCTGGCATTCTCGGGGGCGCTGGCCGGCGAAGCCACTGCACCAGCGGCAGCGACGACGCTCAATGCGAGCGTACGTGCCGTATTTACGCCGGGCGACGATATCGCGGGTGAGATCATTCAGGCGATTCGTCAGGCGCGCAAACAGGTACTGGTGCAGGCATTCTCTTTCACCCATGACGAAATCGCGCGTGCACTGATCGAAGCGCACAAGCGCGGCGTCGAGGTCAAGCTGATCGCCGATCGGGAACAAACCGAGAAAATGCGCCGCGGCCAGGTAACGGGAATCGCCCGCGCCGGCGTGCCGGTATGGCTGGACGGCGAGCATCAAGGGGCGCACAACAAGGTGATGGTAATTGACGCAGGCAGGTCAAATGCGCAAATAATCACCGGCTCTTATAATTTTACGCGTGCAGCTCAGCACAAAAACGCGGAAAATGTCGTCTTTATCAGCGGCAACGAAGCCCTGGTTCGCCAATATGTCGCGAACTGGCAGCGCCATCAGGCGCATTCTCAGCCGCTTGTTTTACATTAGGGATCCCATGAAAGAAATCGAACAAAACCTCCACGGCAAGGGCATGCGCATCGGCATCGTGCTGTCGCGCTTCAACAGCGAAGTGGGCGACGGCCTGCTCGGCGCCTGCACGGAAGAGCTGCGCAAGCGGGGCGTGGCAGATGAGAGCGTGACGCTGGTGACGGTGCCGGGCGCGCTGGAATCCCCGTTCATCCTCAAGAAAATGGCGACCAGCGGCAAGTTCGATGCACTCATCGCCCTAGGGGCCGTGATCCGCGGCGATACCTACCACTTCGAAGTGGTTTCCAACGAATCCGCGCGCGGTATCACCGATGTCCAGCTGGAAACCGGCGTGCCCATCGCCAACGCCATCCTCACGACGGACAACGACGACCAGGCGCTGGTCCGGATGTCGGTCAAGGGTGCTGAAGCCGCGTCCGTGGCGATCGAAATGGCTAACCTGCTGAAATCGCTATGACCGAAAAAACTACTTCCAAGCCGGCCCAGAATCGCCGCAAATCACGCGAGCTGGCACTCAAGGGGCTGTACAGCCTGTTCATCGGCCGCGGTGACCTGCCTGATATCGTCGAAAGCCTCAAGGAAGAAGACGAGGACTACTACCGTTCGGATATCGAGTATTTCCAGGGACTGCTCAAGGGCGTCTCGGAGTGCGTGCAGGAACTGGACGCCCGCATCATGCCGCTGCTGGATCGCGACATCAGCGAGCTGAGCCCGATCGAGCATGCGATCCTGTGCATTGCCGCATTCGAGCTTATTCACGACGTAAGCATTCCGTATCGCGTCGCCATCAATGAAGGCGTCGAGTTGGCCAAGCGTTATGGCGGCACCGACGGTTACAAGTACGTCAATGGCGTGCTGGACCGGCTGGCCGCGGAGGCTCGCCCGGACGAGGCAAAGCGCCCGTCGGGCCGCCGTTCGCGCACGTAAACTCCCCGTCCGTCGGGCGTCTGTATCAGTTGTGCAATCCGGTGTAAGATTTGCCGGAATTCGGGGTCTATCAACGCCCTGACCATAATAATGAAGCCGTTCCAGGAAACGGCTTTTCTGGGGTGGATATGTCAAAACTGGTTCTGACGCTCGATGGGGCATTGCTCGGGGAATACCCGCTCGAAAAGAAGTACGTGACGCTCGGCCGTCGCGCTACCAACGATATCCAGATCGATAACCTTGCCATAAGCGGCGATCACGCCCGCTTCATCACGGTCGGCGAAGAAACCCTCATCGAAGATCTCGAAAGCACCAACGGCAGCCAGATTAACGGCAAGAAGGTGCAGAAGCAGGCATTGCGCCATGGCGATGTGGTCAGCCTCGGCAAATACAAGCTGACATACGTCAATGAGGCAGGCAATGGTGCTGTCCCGGCCGACGATTTCGAAAATACCATCCTGATTCAGGTTTCCGACGAGGAAGAGCTTCCTGAAGCGGCCACCGTCGATGCAGCCGCACCAGCCGAGGCCGTGCGTTCCGCTCGGGTGCAGGTGCTCAACGGTCCTGCGACAGGCAAGGAAATGGAACTTACCAAGACGTTGACCACGCTGGGCAAGACCGGTGTGCAAGTGGCTGTCATCACGCGCCGACCGCATGGATATTTCATTACGCATGTCGAGGGCGAGCAAACACCTGAGGTCAACGGGGCGGCGATCGGTATGCAGGCGCATCAGCTTTCGGATCACGACGTGATCGATCTTGCCGGCGTGAAAATGGAGTTTTATCTGGCGGAGCAGTGATGCCGCATTCGGATACATCGCGGGAACAGGGGATATGCCGCAACTGAAAAAGCTGCTCAAGCGTCTTGAGCGTCTCAATGCCATCGGGATCGCGCTTTCCGCCGAGCGGGATGCGCCGCGTCTGCTGGAAATGATTCTGCTCGGCGCCAAGGAAATTACCGGTTCCGACGGCGGGACGCTGTATACAGTGACCGACGATCGCAAGCTGCGCTTCGAAATCATGCGTACCGATTCGCTCGGTATCGCCTTGGGCGGCACCACCGGCAAAGACATTCCATTCGCACCGCTCCCGCTGTATGCGGAGGACGGCTCGCCGAACAACAATATGGTCGCCGCCTATTCCGTGCTGCACGACTGCACGGTCAACATCCAGGATGCCTACACGGCGGAGGGCTTCGACTTTTCGGGTACGCGCAAATTCGACGAGAAGACCGGCTATCGTTCCAAGTCCTTCCTCACCATCCCGATGAAGAACCACGAGAACGAGATTATCGGGGTACTGCAACTGCTCAATGCACGTGACGAGGAAAGCGGAGAAATCACCGCATTTTCCGTCGAGAACCAGCAACTGGTCGAATCGCTCGCTTCCCAGGCCGCAGTCGCGCTGACCAACCATAACCTCATCGAAGGGCTCAAGCAGCTATTCGAATCCTTCATCGAGCTCATCGCCGAGGCCATCGACGAGAAGTCGCCTTATACCGGTGGCCATTGCCGTCGCGTGCCGGAACTTTCCATGCTGCTGGCGAAAGCCGCGAACGCCTCCGACAACGGTCCGTTGCGCGACTTCCGCATGAACGACAAGGAAATGTACGAGATGAAGATCGCCTCCTGGCTGCACGATTGCGGCAAGGTGACGACGCCCGAGTACGTGGTGGACAAGGCGACCAAGCTCTCGACCATTTTTGACCGTATCCATCTCATCGACCAGCGCTTCGAGCTGTTGAAAAAGCAGAAGGAAACCGAAATGCTGCGCCGCCAGATCACGGCGCTGCAACAAGGCGATACCGCTGCAGGCGCTGCGCTCGAAGCCGAGCATCAGGCGCTCGTGAGGCAACTGGACGGGGATCGCGAATTCCTGCGCAACGCGAATATCGGCGGAGAGTTCATGACGCCGGAGCATCAGGAGCGTGTGCGTGCCATCGCTACTTATTCATTGCTGGACGCGGCCGGACAGGTCGTCCCTTTCCTCAGCGAGAACGAAGTCTACAATCTCAATATCGCGCGCGGCACGCTGACCGCGGAAGAGCGCGAGATCATCAACAACCACATCGTGGTGACGATCAATATGCTGGAGTCGCTGCCTTATCCCAAGGATCTGCAGCGTGTTCCGGAGTATGCGGGCGGCCACCACGAGCGCATGGACGGCAAGGGCTATCCGCGCGGCCTTACGCGCGAGCAGATGTCGATTCCCGCACGCATCATGGGCATAGCCGATATTTTCGAGGCGCTGACCGCACGCGACCGGCCCTACAAGAAGGCCAAGACGTTGTCCGAATCGCTGTTCATCCTGGGCAAGATGAAACTGGATCATCATGTGGATCCCGATCTTTTCGATCTTTTTATCCGTGAAAAGGTCTATCTGGAATACGCGCAGCAGTTTCTGGAGCCGGAACAGATTGACGAAGTCGATGAAAGCAAGATTCCCGGATACGTGCCATAATCGAAGCCTTTACTGAGAACCCTAGCCACTATGCTGATTTCACGCACCAGTCAGTACGCCGTACAGTCCTTGATCTACATCGCGACGCAAGATCAGAATTCGCCGATTCTTAGCCGCGAGGTAGCCGAGAAGCTGCAGGTGCCGGCCGCGTATCTGGCGAAAATCATGCAGACGCTGTGCAAGGGTGGTTTGGTGACGTCTTATCGAGGCCGGCTGGGCGGCTTCTGTCTGCGTGAAGATCCGGAAAAGATCGATCTGATGCGCATTCTGCTGATCACAGAAGGGCCGGAGTTCACCAAGGATTGCCTGCTGGGCCTCAAGGAATGCAGCGACGCGACCGCTTGCCCGATGCACTATAAATGGCAGCCCATCAAGCAGGAAGTGATCACCATGCTCAAGGAGCAGACGCTGGCGATGCTGAGCGAGGCGGTGCGCACCGGCAAGTACCGCTTGAGCGATATTCCGCATGCGTTGATGCCGGAAACGACCACCATTCCAATCCACGCCGCAGCAGGTTAGGCTTTACGCTGCACTGCTTGGTGCAGCTTTACTTGATGCAAACGGCACGCACCTGCTTCATGTCGGTGATGCCTTTCAGTACTTTCTCGATGCCGTCCTGCTTGAGGGTGCGCATGCCTTCTTCCAGGGCAATCGCCAGCAGCTCTGCGACGCGCAAATGTTCCTGGATGCCTTTCTTGAGTGCGTCCGTGCCTTCCAGCAGTTCGAACAAGCCCACCCGCCCGCGATAGCCGCCGGCACACTTGTCGCATCCTACGGCCTTGTACAGGGTGAATTTTCCATTCTTGTCGCCGAAGGATTGGGTCCACTCGTCCAGAATGTTTTTGCGTGCCGCCTGCGGATCGCACTGCCACGAAGAAGTGGATTCCAACTCGCGACAGTACTCGGTCAGGAGGCTTTCAACCTCCTCTGAGGAAGGCGTATACGCCTGCTTGCACACGCATAATCGCTTGGCCAGCCGTTGCGCCAGAATCCCCAGCAGCGCATCGGAGAAATTGAACGGGTCCATGCCCATGTCGAGCAGACGGACCACGGTCTCGGGCGCGCTATTGGTATGTAGCGTGGACATGACCAAGTGGCCGGTGAGCGAGGCCTCGATGCCCAGGGCGACAGTTTCCTTGTCGCGCATTTCGCCCACCATGATCACGTCCGGATCGGCGCGCAGAAAGGCGCGCATCATGGTCGCGAAATTGAGGCCGGCCTTGCGGTTCACCTGTACCTGCCGCAGCCCGCGCTGGGTGATTTCTACCGGATCTTCGGCGGTCCAGATCTTGGCTTCCGGCGTGTTGATGTAGCTCATCGCCGAATGCAGGGTGGTAGTTTTGCCGGAACCGGTCGGGCCGACCACCAGGAACAGTCCATAGGGCTTGGCGACCATATGCTGGATGTGTTCGAAGGTGCGCGGAGCGAGGTCGAGCTTGTCGAGCGAAATCGGCTTGCCGGAGGCGAGGATGCGCAGCACGATATCTTCCAGTCCTCCCGCGGTCGGGATCGTGGCTACCCGCAATTCGATATCGAGCGGGCCGAACTTGCGGAACTTGATCTTGCCGTCCTGCGGCACGCGCCTTTCGGAAATATCCAGCTCCGCCATGATCTTGATGCGGGCGGCGAGCGCGTTGCGATAGCCGGGCGGAATCTCGATATAGGGGGTCAGGCTGCCGTCGCGGCGCAGGCGAATCACGACCTTGCTCTTGTCCGGATAAGGCTCGATGTGAATATCCGATGCGCCCTGGGTATAGGCGTCGATGATGATCTTGTTGACCAGCTTGACCAGTTCGTTGTCCTGGGCGGCGGAGATGTCCTCCGCGGTGAAGTCGCTTTCCTCCTCTTCTTCCCCGCCCATGTGCGAAATGATTTCGTCGATATTGGTGGTGGGCAGGCCGATTTCATAGAACAGGCTGGTCGTATTGCAGAAGTCCCGGTTCAGGCAGACCTTGTAGGTGATCTTGGAGTGCTTGGGGAAGACATTGTTGACGATGCGCGAACTGCGCACGCTTTCCGGGTCCGGTGTCATGATCACCAGGCCTTCTTCCCGAGTTTCATCAACCGGCAGCCAGCCGTTCGCCTGAATGTATTCGTGCTTGAGATTTTTAAGCAGGTTCATTGGGCGCAGACGGTCGGCGCGATGCGGTTCGTAGGGCACACCGAAAAACACTGACAAGGCATGTCCGATATCGGCAGGCTTAACCTGAAATTCGTCGATAAGAACGTCTTCGATATTGGCTTTTTTCTTGCGCGCCGAGCGTTGCGCGAGTTCCAGTTCGGCAGCGGAAATGATGCCGTCCGCAATGAGCTGATCGAACTTGGTCTTGATCTGGCTGGAAGCCGCCTGGCGTTGCGTGAAGGCGATCGCGAGCGTTTTGGCGATCTCGATGGCCCCGTGTTCGGCGATGTGTGAAAAAGGCAGGCCAGAGAGCGTGTTGGTCAGCTGAACGGCGCCGATGATTTCGGCGTTGACCGGGTCGAGAATCGGGAAGGCCAGCATCTGGCGCGTGCGGAACCCGGTCTGCTGGTCGACGTTCTTGAGGAAGGTGATTTCCGGGCTGATGCGTTTCAGCTCCTCGGTATCGTAAATGTCTGCGATGTTGACCAGCGTCTTGTTGGTCGCGACAAAGCCGATGACGCTTTGCTTGCCGATCGCCATGCGGCTGATCGGGCGCTGTACGTCGTTGTAGCTGCTGAGGCCGGTCTTGATCTTGGAAATCAGCATGCACCGGTCTTCGCTGACCGTGTAGATCGTAATGCGCTCCGCCTCGAACACCTGGCAGATGTCATGGCTGACATCGAGGATGATTTGATCGAGGTTGGTCGTCGCGTGAATCTTGTTGCTGACCGCCTGCAGCTTCTTGGTGAACGCGAGTTCGCTGCCGATTTCCGCCAGGCTGCTGATGCCGGGCGTTGCGGGAATGGCGTGCGGCGTCGTTGCCATTGGCTATTCCTTCACATATAACGATGTGCTCAAAATGACTTTTATCAAAAGAAGGTAGCAAAAGTCAATTTGCATAAGTGCCATGCCGAAGACGCACAGCTCCGTATCAAGGTAAAATTCCGGATCGAACCATACGGAAAACAACCATGCCCGTCAATCTCCAAGCTCCAACCCAAGGTGATCTCCCGGCCGTTCCTGGCGTAAAACTCGGCATCGCCGAAGCCCATATCCGCAAGCCCAACCGCAAGGATCTGCTGGTGATGCAGCTTGCTCCCGGCAGCCGCGTTGCCGGCGTGTTCACGCAGAATCGTTTCTGCGCCGCCCCCGTGGTTCTGTGCAAGGAACATCTGGCTGCGAGCGGCGAAATACGCGCCCTGGTCGTCAATACCGGCAATGCCAATGCCGGCACCGGAGAAGAGGGCATGCGTCGCGCGCGCCAGACGTGCCAGAAAGTGGCCGAACTGCTGGGTTGCACCGAACAGCAAGTCCTGCCGTTTTCCACTGGCGTCATCATGGAGCCGCTGCCCATCGAGCGTATCGTCGCCGGCCTGCCCGCCTGCGTGGGCGATCTCAAGGAGGATAACTGGCTGAACGCCGCACACGCGATCATGACGACGGATATCGTCGCCAAGGGAATTTCGCGCACATTGCAGCTCGGCGGCAAGAAAGTCACGGTCACCGGCATCGCCAAGGGGTCCGGCATGATCCATCCCAATATGGCCACGATGCTGGGCTATATCGCCACCGATGCGGCGATCGGCCAAGAGACGCTTGACGATATGATCCAGCATGCGGTCAATCGTTCGTTCAACTGCATCACGGTGGACGGCGACACTTCGACCAACGATTCGCTCATTCTGGTCGCTACTGGTCAGGCAGGCAATGCCGAAATCGCCGACAGCCAAGGCGCCGATTACGCGGCCTTGCGCGATACCGTGACCGAGGTGGCGATGCTGTTGGCACAGGCGATTGTCCGCGATGGCGAGGGCGCGACCAAGTTCATGACGATCAATATCCAGGGCGGGCGCGACGAAGCCGAATGCCGCAAGATCGGTTATGCCATTGCTCATTCGCCGCTCATCAAGACTGCATTTTTCGCTTCCGATCCCAATCTCGGCCGCATTCTGGCGGCAATCGGATACGCCGGCATTGCCGACCTCGACGTGAGCCGCATCAAACTGCATCTCGGTGACGTGCTGGTGGCCGAAAACGGCGGCCGCGCCGCGAGCTATCAGGAAACCGATGGTCAGCGCGTGATGAAGGAAGCCGAAATCACTGTGCGCGTGGAACTCGGCCGCGGCGATGCGGAGGCTACGGTCTGGACCTGCGACTTCTCATACGACTACGTCAAGATCAACGCGGATTATCGAACCTGATGGCATCCGATCTCGAAAGCTTGCTTGCGCGGGCGGAGAGCCTGCTGGCGCGTCTGGAAGGGCTCATGCCCGAGCCGTTGCCGGATACCGACTGGTCCGCATCCGCCTATCGCTGGCGCCGGAAACAGGGGCGAGGCTATCTGCAGGCCGTCCAGCATCCGCACCGGATTCATCTCGCCGACCTGAAGGACATCGATGCGCAGAAACGGCTGCTGGTCGCGAATACCCGCCAGTTCCTGGCTGGACTGCCGTTCAACAACGTGCTGCTCACTGGCGCACGCGGAACCGGCAAGTCTTCGCTGTTCAAGGCGCTGCTGACGGATTTCGCCGATGAGGGGCTGCGGCTGGTTGAGGTGGACAAGGCTGATCTGACCGACCTGCCGGATATCGCGGACCTGATACGGGAGCGCCCGGAAAAATTCCTGATTTTCTGCGACGATCTGTCATTCGATGCCGACGAGCCCGGTTACAAGGCGCTCAAGGTGGCGCTCGATGGTTCGGTTGCCGCCTCTGCGGACAATATGCTGATCTGCGCGACTTCCAATCGGCGTCATCTCATGCCGGAATTCATGAAGGAAAATCTCGAAACGCAGTATGTCGGCGACGAGATTCGTCCCGGCGATACGGTCGAGGAAAAAATTTCGCTCTCCGAGCGTTTTGGCTTGTGGCTAACTTTCTATCCCTTCGATCAGGAGGCATACCTCGACATTGTGCGCTACTGGCTCGCGCATTTCGGCATCAAGCGCGTCACGCCCCAGCTTCGCAAGGAGGCGTTGCAGTTTGCGTTGCAGCGCGGATCGAGAAGCGGTCGCGTGGCATGGCAGTTCGCGCGGGACTGGGCGGGCAAGCAGGCTTTGCGCCGCTCATGAGCAAGCCTTACGTCGAAGCCGCAGTTGCGGTGCTGCGTCGCCCCGATGGGCAGGTGCTGCTTGGGCAACGTCCGGAAGGCAAGCCCTGGGCGGGGTGGTGGGAGTTCCCCGGCGGAAAGATAGAGCAAGGCGAAACGCCGTTCCATGCTTTGCAGCGGGAGCTGCACGAGGAGTTGGGCATAGAGGCGGAGGTGGCGCATCCATGGGTTACGCGGACCTTCGAATATCCTGAGCGCATCGTCAAGCTGCGTTTCTTCGTGATTCCGCAATGGCGCGGCGAGCCGCATGGGCGAGAAAACCAGCAGTTGTCCTGGCAGTTTCCGCAAAGTGTCGCGGTCGGTCCGATGCTTCCGGCCAATGCTCCTATTCTCGAAGCATTGAACCTGCCGCCCGTTTATGCGATCACCAATTTGCACGAATTGGGGCGCGAGCGCTTTTTTGACGGCCTGCAGCACGCTCTGACACAAGGGGCGCGGCTGATACAGGTGCGTGAAAAACAGTTATCACCGGATGAACAGGAGCGCTTTTGTGCCGAAGTGATTGCGTTGGCGCGTCCTTACGGCGCGCGCGTCCTGCTCAACGGCGAAGTAGAGACGGCACTGCGGGCAGGTGCCGATGGCATCCATCTCTCCTCGGCCCGGCTTGCGGCCCTGACGGAACGACCAAAGGGAATGCTGTGCGCAGCCTCTTGTCATAACCGGGAAGAGCTGGAGGCTGCCGAGCGGCTGGCCTGCGATTTCGTGCTGCTGTCGCCGGTGATGGTCACGCCAAGCCACCCTGACGTCGCACCGCTGGGCTGGGAGAGTTTTCGCGGCATGCTGACTGATTACTCGCTGCCGGTGTATGCGTTGGGAGGCATGCGCACCGAGTTTCTGGCCGAGGCGTGGGCGAGCGGCGCACATGGCATTGCGATGCAGAGGGCGATATGGGAATGATCAGGCGACATGGCTGGTGGATAGTGGTGCTTATTGCGGCTGTCGCACTGCTGTGGCCACGCTTTGCGCCGCATGAGGAGCTCGTGCCTGTTGCCTGCCAGAATATCGTTGCTGGCTGCGCTTTGCCGATCTCGAAGGGCAGTGTGCGATTCGATCACCAGCCTGATGCGCTGAAACCTTTTCAGATTTCCGTCGAATGGCCTGATGTATCGGAAGTTCATGCGAGCTTCCAGATGCATGGCATGCAAATGGGGTTCAACCGTTATCGGCTGGTACAGCAGGAACCGGGGCGGTGGCAGGGGGAAGTGATGCTGCCGGCCTGCATCCAGGGGCGTAAAGACTGGCTGGTGGTGCTGAGTGCGGGGAAGACCCAGTACGCGCTGCCGTTTACGAGCCGCTAATCGGCACTGCGCTTGACCGGCAATTCGACCTTCATGGTCGAAACCTTGCCGTCCCGATCCTTGAAGCTTAATGCCATTGGAACGGTTTCACCAATCCTGAGCGGGTTTTTCAGCGCGAACAGCATGAGGTGAAATCCGCCCGGCTCCAGTTTCACCGCCTTGCCGGCAGGAAGCTCGAGTGTCTGCAGCATGCGCATTTCCATCACGCCATTTTTCATCGACATCTTGTGAATTTCCACGCTCTCCGCCGCCGGGCTCTCTACCTTGACCAGCGTCAGGGAGGTAGCGCTTTTCAGCTCCATGTAAGCAGCGCCGACTTCCTGTCCGGGAGCGGTGGCGCGTGCCCAGGCCCGGCTCAGTTCGACGGGCTGGGCAGCCTGTGCGGCAAACGCTGCCCATAGCAGCGAAAGGACACAAAGACTGCGCATCATTGGTCGTCCTCCGGGAGTTCCGGGTGGCTGTTGTCCGGCACGCGATAGCTTTCGTTGGCCCAGGCGCCGAGATCGATCATCTTGCAACGCTCGCAGCAAAAAGGACGGTAAGGATTCTGTGGGGAATATTCAGTTTGCGTGCCGCAAGTAGGGCAGGTGACCAGGGTAGCCATAATTCCAGATGCAGGAGGCGATAGCCGTTAGTCAGAGATTGCACAGCGTCAGTTCAAAACTGACGTCGCGCTCGCATTGCTTCGGCTTCTGCACGCCTTCAAGCGCGTTGAAGCGGATGTTGATCGCATATTTGTTGGCACTGACTTCCGGGAAGCAGGGCAGATCGTCGGCCACCTGGATGCGCAGCATCTGGGCTGGCTTGGCGCCGCCCAGCATCTGCTGAAAAGTGCCTTGCTGGGCAACCAGTTGTGTCGGTACGCCGCTGCCGCGCAGGATATGCAGAATGATGCGCAAGCCATCATGGAGCGGCGTGAGGTGGTTCAGCCAGTCCTCCAGATCCTGTTTGCGTTTTTCAGCGGAGAGGCCGAGCCAGTAGTGGTAGGACGGTACGTCGAATTCGCACACGCCGCCGGGAATGACGGCGCGCTGCTTAATGCTCATGAGCCATTCATTGTCGCGCAGCACCTGGCCGATCTTGCCGGGAGTAGTGCGCAGCGTGCGGGTAGTCTGCTCGATTTCGCCGATGACCTCGTTCAGCACGTCCTCGGCGATGGCAGGATTGCCGCGCAGGTTGTCCATCACGGACTTCTGGCGGTCCAGTTCCTGCAGCAGGTCCGTCTTGAGTTCTGCGCGATCGATGACGTCCAGCACCTGAAAAATGCTGATCAGCGCGCAGTGATGATCCAGTTCGTGTTCGCTTTCCAGGTAATGGAAGATCTTGGCGAATAAATCCTCAAGTCGCAGCAGGGTGCGGATACGTTCATTGAATGGGTAATCGTAGCTGGCCACTGCGTCCTGGATTTACTTGTGCATGGAATGGTTAATAATTTGCGTGGATTATGAAATTGATTATCTAACTATGCAAGTCTAATATACTTTTCGTGTTTTTCCCTGACCTGTTTCTCCAGGTTTTCCAGCGATCCGCTGTTGTCGATGATGTCGTCGGCGAGCGCAAGCCTTTGTTCCCGGAAACATTGCGTGTCCATGATTGCGCGAACCTCGGTTTCGGTGAGCCGGCTGCGCGCCATGGCGCGGCTTACCTGCAAGCTTTCATCGCAATCGATTACGAGGCTGCGATCTATCATCGACCGGTAGGCATCGGTCTCGAACAGCAGCGGTACCATTACGATCTGATAGGACGCCGAGGCATTCCCGGATAGCCTCGCCGCCACTTCTGCCCGGATCATTGGGTGCAGGATGCTTTCAAGCGTACGTTTGGCGGCACTATCGGAAAAAACTTTTTTGCGTATGTAGGCACGATTGAGCGACCCGTCAGGAGCGATGGCCTCCTCGCCGAACGCTGCGGCGATGCGCGCCAACGCTGGCTGACCTGCAGCGGTCATTTCATGGGCTATTGCGTCGGTATCGACTACCGGCACACCCAATGCCGCAAAAAGTCGTGCAGCTTCGCTCTTGCCGCTGCCGATTCCTCCCGTCAGACCGACAATCATCACGCAGGCAGGTAGAAGTTGGCCATTTGCGGGCCGAAGAACAGCGCGGCGATACCGCCCAGCGCCAGATAAGGCCCGAAAGGAATCGGCACATTGCGACCGTGTTTTGCCAATACGATCAGGCCGATGCCGATGATGGAGCCGACCAGCGAGGACAGCAGGATCACCGCCGGCAGCATTTGCCAACCGAACCATGCGCCGATTGCCGCCAGCAGCTTGAAGTCGCCATAACCCATGCCTTCCTTGCCCGTGACCAGCTTGAATATCCAATAGACCGACCAGAGTGCGAGGTAGCCGGCTATGGCGCCGATCACGGCCGATTGCAGATCGGTAAACAGCCCGTTGATATTGAGTACCAGGCCCAGCCACATCAGCGGCAATGTGAGATCGTCCGGCAGCAGATGGGTGTCGAAATCAATGAAGGTCAGCGCGATCAGGGTGAAGGTGAACAGCATCGCGGCAAGTGCTGTTGCACCGAATCCGAAGTGCCAGGCAATGATGCCGGCCAGTGTGCCCGCGAAGATTTCAACCAGCGGATAGCGCGGGCTGATTGAGGTTTTGCATCCCGCGCATTTCCCGCGCAGCGCAAGGTAGCTGACGACCGGAATATTTTCCCAGGCGCTGATGCGATGGCCGCAGGAGGGACAGGCGGAGCGGGGGGCGACGAGATTGTACTGGGGCGCCTCGGCCGCTTCCTCGCCGCGCAGCTCCGCACAATTGCGGTGCCATTCCTGCTCCATCATCTTGGGCAGACGATGGATCACGACATTGAGAAAACTGCCTACCAGTAAACCGAACAGCGTGGCGGCCGTTATAAAGAGTGTGGGTTCGCGTTGCAGCAGTTCGATGATTTCAGGCATGTTGGCATGCTCTATGCAGCGTTTTGGAGCGGGCATCTTCGCACCCTTGTCCAGCCTTGGCAAGGCGGGCGAGACTGCTTGAAAAACTAAAATTCGGCGCCATCTGGCCGATAACAGGGTAAGTGGTTTGAAGTGAGGTGACAGAACATGCTCGAACAGTCCGTAATATCCGCATTCGATTATGCGATCGTGTGCCAGGCTGAGGTCGACCTGCCGTTGTGGCTGAAGGAGCTGACGGGCAAGTCCGGCTGGACGTTGATGGACGAGGATGAGGACGAGCAGTACGATGCCTTTTCATTCCGCCATGGATCGGAAAAAGCGGAAGTTGTCCTGTATCGCACTGGCTACGCTACCGTCGATGTCGATGGCGAAACCCTCTATGACGGGCAACTCACGTTCTCTCCTGGTTTTGCACGGCTGCAGTATTTCAACGCCGAGAGTGGCGAGAGGGTGCTGCTTAACTAGACGGAATCCTGATGCTTTGAGGCATCAGATATTCAGCGCAATCGCGCGCACGTTCATTTGAACTTGCGCATCGAGCCTGTGACGACGCCCCAGAGTTCGAAGGATTGTTCCCTTTTTACTTCAATAACGGAATAGAGCTTGTTGGCCGGGATCAGGCGTATGCCTTCCTTGCCTTTGCCCAGGGTCTTGACCGTGAATTCGCCATCCAGCATGGCCAGAACGATGTCGCCCACTTGCGGTACGCGCGAGCGGTCAATGACCAGTACGTCGTCCTCGAAAATACCGGCATCCACCATTGAGTCGCCCTTGACGCGCACGAAGAAGGTCGCGGTATCGTTGTCTACCAGATATTCGCTGGGGCTCATGCGTTTTTCGACGTGGTCGTCCGCAGGGGAAGGGAGGCCGGCCGCAACCTTGGTCGTATAGAGCGGCAGCGAGAGCGAGATATTCTCTGCGGCAAGCTCCACGATTTCCGCTACGTTGTACTGCGCGGTTTGCTGCCGCTTCTTCAATTGAGCGGCAAGAAAATCCCGGACGGGCTCGGTCTGGCTGACAGGCACCCGCAAAAGAGTGGTAGGTTCGCCCGGTTTGCGCCCTGCCCCAGGCCGTGATCCGCCGCGTTTGATGTTGCTGTTGTCCATTGCGTAAATTTGATTTCTGTAACTGAAATCAAATTTACGCGGTTTTGGAGGTGGCTGCAAGCGGAAAAATGCGCCGCAAAGCGCATGGAATCGCGATTTTTAACATTTTACGGATTGCCAAGCGGCGAAACAGGCGATACAGTTCGGAGCCTGTGGGTTAAGTCCTGCAGTGAGCAACTCAACATTAACACGGAGAACCGCATGAACAAGACTGAACTTATCGATGCCATCGCCGCAGAAGCTAACATCAGCAAGGCAGATGCTGGCAAGGCCGTCAACGCTTTTACCAATGCCGTTACCAAAGCTCTGAAGAAGGGTGACAGCGTTGCTCTGATCGGTTTCGGCACCTTCAAGGTGAACCAACGCGCAGCTCGCACTGGCCGCAATCCGCAAACCGGCAAGGAAATCAAGATCGCTGCTCGCAAGTCCCCGGCTTTTACCGCCGGCAAGGCACTGAAGGACGCAGTGAACTAATCGACGCAAGGGCCTTATGGCTCTTTTTCTTCGCCTCATGGAGAGCGGGTGAAGAAAGCGTTGATCAGGCCGGATTATGGATCCGGCCTTTTTTATTTCTGTCGGTGCCGTGGTTTGGCTTTTGGTCAGCGCCTAAGAAAATTTATGCATGCTTCTTATGCAACATAAATATTGCATAAGTGACAATTGATTTTTTTGTTTGTAGAATGTGCCCATGTCCGCATTATTGAACATGGGTCATCGACAGCAGCTTTTGCTCAAGGCGTTGCTGCATAGCCACAAAGGTTTGACTGTCGACCATTTGGCTCAAGAGCTCTCTATTTCAAGGAATGCCGTTAATCAGCATTTATCCAGCCTTGAAGGGCAGCGCTATGTGGAAAACTCTTTGCAATCCAGCACGGGCGGCAGGCCAGGCAGGGTGTATCGGCTCTCTGCAACAGGGCTGGAACTGTTCCCCAGGCACTATTCGTTATTCTCCAGGTTGTTATTGCAGTTGGTTCAGCAAAAGCTCGGCGAAGAGACGCTGAAAGAGTGCATGACCGACTTGGGCGAGCAATTGGCTTCTGAATATAAAGCACGTGTTCAAAGCAAGAGCTCCATGGCTGACAAGGTCAGGGAAGTAAAACTGATAATGTACGAGTTGGGCTACGAAACTTCCTTGGATACGGAAGACGCGGACGAATCCAGCCCATTGGAAATCGTGGCGAGTAATTGTGTGTTTCATAAGCTGGCCGAAGGCTGCAAAGAAGTTTGCGATTTGGATTTATCGCTCATGTCTTCATTATTGGATGCCAGGATTGACCATAGAGAATGCATGGTCAGAGGCGGAGAGTGCTGCCGATTTGGTGTTACGAAAAACTGATTCTATTTCTGCTTTCCATCGATAACTCTTTTGCCAATTGCTACGAGTGATCGATTCCAAGGTTCTTCATACCCTGATTCCCTTTGGATGGCGCTGGTCGGCCCCAACGTTCCCGACTGTAAGCGGATGCAGCCGAACTCAATAAGCATCCCTCCCTGGCATATCGCTAGGGAGGGAATTGCAGGGCCGCTTACTGGAACTTATCTGGAAATTGTTTTGCCAGGGCTCCGGTCAGGGCGTCCGCGATTACATACATGTGATCCTTCATCGCGCTCCAGGTCTTCGCTTCTTCCGCGTACTGCTTTGCTTTGATTTGTTGAATCTGCTGGACGTGATGGCTGCCATGGGCTAACAGCAGGCTTTGAAGAGTTTCATAAGGCAGATTCGGATTTGCCTTGCTTAGAAAAGCGGCAATCTCGTCCACATTCGTCGTCAATGTTTTCATTGCCGCATCTTGCTTCGCTTTGCTGCCTTCATTCGCTGCATCCAGGTATTGTTTTACAGCTCCATAATGACCGGCCAGCAACCCGAAGAGTTTTTCCGAGGCGGCTTTCCCATAAAACGGCTCGATGGTGCCAGCAATTGCCTTGGCGTTGGCCACAACTTCCTGTTCGGCTGCGCTTGCGCCTGCCTTATTTCCACGTAGCGTTTCAATGACTACGTTACGCACCCAGAATGCGTGGCCTACCCATAAATCTCTGAGGGCGGCATCTGTTTGAACGGTTTTCGTTGCTTCGGGAATATTCGTGTGGCCGTCATGGGCATAACCCGGGAATGCTGCAGAAAATAAAATCGTGGAGCAGACAGCTGCGACACATGATTTCAATTTAAGGGCTTTCATTTTTATCTCCTCAAATTCGTTGGTGGAGACTCAAAATTACTCCCTATAATATACTTTGTAAAGTTAAAACTGTTAAAAGTTATTTTTTTATAAATAGAGACCTGAAATGATCACTCATATGGTCTAGCAATCACTGGCTGACCGAACTGGAACTAGGAGAGTCATTCGCTCGCCTGCGTTGTTCTGTCACATACAAAAAAAGCCCTGAAGGGGCATCAGGGCTGATTCATTTTTAAGCAAACAATACTGGTGTCTTTGTAGCGGGAAGAGGAAGCATGAAATGTCCCTTGCTAAAGGGAATCATAAGGTGCCATTTGGGGGCAAATTATGAGTACACGCACTTGAATGGGAAATGACAAGGAATTCTGGTCGGGGTGAGAGGATTCGAACCTCCGGCCTCTACGTCCCGAACGTAGCGCTCTACCAGGCTAAGCTACACCCCGAAGTGGTCTGGGAAGACCATCTAGAAGTTGCGGTCAACCGCAAAGGACGACAATTCTAGCAGGGCTTCCCGGTAAAGGGAAGCCGGAAAGTTTGAAATGGCTGCGCAGGCCGCATCTGCTTCGAGGCGTGCAAGGCTGCGCACATGCTCGAGTGCGCCAGTTTCGCGAACCGCTTCAACGACTTGCTCGAGATTGTCCAGCCCGCCTTGCTCGATGGCTTCACGGATCAGTTTGCTTTGGGTGTGCGACCCATGACGCATGGCGTGCAGCAGCGGCAGGGTAGGTTTGCCTTCGGCGAGGTCGTCGCCGACGTTCTTGCCGATTTCGCTGGCCTGCCCGCTGAAGTCGAGCACATCGTCGATCAGTTGAAATGCAGTGCCGAGGCGCATGCCATATTCGCGCAGTGCTTCTTCGTCGGCCGGAGTTGCGTCGCTGACGATGGCACCGAGGCGCGTGGCTGCCTCGAACAGTTTCGCGGTCTTGTACTGGATTACCTTGAGATAAGTGTCGTCGCTGATGTCTGCGTCATTGCAGTTCAGCAGTTGCAGCACTTCGCCCTCGGCAATGATGTTGGTGGCATCGGCCAGTACCTGCATGACGCGCATATTGCCCACGCCTACCATCATCTGGAATGCTCGGGAATAAACGAAATCGCCTACCAGCACGCTGGCGGCATTGCCGAACAGGGTATTCGCGGTTGCCTTGCCGCGGCGCATGCCGGACTCGTCCACCACGTCGTCGTGCAACAGGGTGGCGGTATGGATGAATTCGACCACGGCGGCTAACGTATGATGGCGTTCCGTAACTCCACCGAGAGCGCCGCCCGCCAGCAGCACCAGCGCGGGGCGCAGACGCTTGCCGCCACTATTGATGATGTATTCGGAAATCTGGTTGACCAGGGCGACTTCGGAGTGCAGGCTTTCGCGGATCACCGCGTCGACCGCCTGCATGTCATGCGCGATGACGGCTTGTATGTTTTCGATGGACACGGGGATCGCAGACGAGTAGGACTATGGACTTGATTTCACTGAACGATGCGCGATTCTAGCATAGGCGCAAGACCCTTTCGGGAGTGCAAAATCGGCTTTGCATTTTGAATGTGTTTACGTATAATGCGCGGTTCTTTAGAAGCATAAGCAAACGAGGCTTAACATGTATGCGGTCATCAAGACTGGCGGCAAGCAATATCGCGTAGCGGCCGGTGACAAGCTGAAGGTTGAACAACTGGTCGGCGAAGTCGGTAGCGAACTGGTTATCGACAAGGTGTTGTTGGTAGCGGATGGCGACAATGTCACCATCGGTTCCCCCCTGGTCAAGGGCGCGAGCGTCAAGGCTACCGTGGTTTCGCATGGTCGTCACGATAAGGTGATGATTTTCAAGATGCGTCGCCGCAAGCACTATCGCAAGACCCAAGGTCACCGTCAGAATTACACCGAAATCCAGATTCAGCAGATTGCTGCCAAGTAAAAGGAGTTAGCAATGGCACATAAAAAGGCAGGCGGTAGTTCCCGTAACGGCCGCGACTCAAATGCTCAGCGACTGGGCGTAAAGGTATTTGGCGATCAGCTGATCTCTGCTGGCAGCATCATCGTGCGTCAGCGTGGTACCCGTATGCATGCCGGTGAGAACGTCGGCATGGGCAAGGACCACACCCTGTTCGCCAAGGTGGACGGCAAGGTGGCATTCACGGTCAAGGGCCCGCTGCGTCATAAGTTCGTGAGCATCATCCCCGCGTAAGCGAGGCATGGCTCCGCAAAAAGCCCTATCGGCCAGATAGGGCTTTTTTATTTTGATTTCCTGCCGGTAAACGGATAGCGGATTATGAAATTTATCGACGAAGCCACAATCAAGGTCTATGCCGGCGACGGCGGGAATGGCGTCGCTACCTTCCGTCGCGAGAAGTACGAGCCCATGGGCGGTCCGGACGGCGGCGACGGCGGCCGTGGCGGCTCCATCCATGCTGTGGCCGACCGCAATATCAACACGCTGGTCGATTACCGCTATACCCGCGCTTTCCGTGCGCAGCGCGGCGAAAATGGTCGCGGCTCGGATTGCTATGGCGCCAAGGGCGAGGATATGGTTCTGCGTGTGCCGGTCGGTACTGTCATTACTGACAAAGGTACTGGCCGCGTCGTAGCCGACCTCGCGCAGGATGGTCAGCAGGCCTTGCTCGCCAAGGGCGGCAATGGCGGCTTGGGCAACATCCATTTCAAATCCAGCATCAATCGCGCGCCGCGCCAGTGCACCAAAGGCGAACCGGGCGAGGAATTCGAGCTCTACATGGAGCTCAAGGTTCTCGCGGACGTCGGCCTGCTGGGCATGCCCAACGCGGGGAAGTCTACTTTCATCCGTTCCGTGTCCGCGGCAAAACCCAAGGTGGCGGACTATCCGTTCACTACGCTCCATCCCAACCTGGGCGTGGTGCGTGTGGACGCCAATCGCAGCTTCGTCATTGCGGACATTCCCGGTCTTATCGAGGGCGCCGCTGAAGGGGCCGGGCTTGGTCATCAGTTCCTGCGTCATT
Organism: uncultured Methylobacillus sp.; assembly: GCA_946478865.1. Next base: position 8,898 of record CAMLDO010000016.1, on the reverse strand, counting down.
TGGCCCGTACGCGCTTGCTGCTGCACATTGTCGATATCGCGCCATTCGATGAGGCGGTCGATCCGGTGGCCGAGGCCAAGGCCATTGTCGAGGAATTGAGAAAGTACGACGAAGGGCTCTACAATAAGCCGCGCTGGCTGGTGCTCAACAAGATCGACATGCTGCCTGCGGACGAGCGCGATGCGAAACGCGTCGACTTCCTGCGCGAATTCGGCTGGGATGCCCCGTCGTTCTGCATTTCGGCCTTGAGTGGCGAGGGTTGCCAGGCGCTGACGTACGCGATCATGGATTACATCGACAGCCAACGCGCGCAAGAAAACGAAGAAAATCAGGAACCGTATCCCGAATGAAATCCCTGCTCGCCAGTGCACGCTGCATCGTGGTGAAGGTTGGCTCCAGCCTGGTCACCAATGACGGGCGCGGTCTCGACCAAGCCGCGATTGCCGCTTGGGCGGACCAGATTGCTCGCCTGCGCCATCTTGGCCGGGAGGTGGTGCTGGTATCGAGCGGTGCGGTAGCCGAGGGCTTGCAGCGTCTGGGCTGGAATAAACGTCCGACCGCGATCAACGAGCTGCAGGCAGCCGCGGCCGTGGGGCAGATGGGGCTGGTGCAGATGTACGAGTCCTGCTTCGCCCGGCACAAGATGCATACCGCCCAGCTGCTGCTGACGCATGACGATCTGGCCGATCGAAAGCGCTATCTTAACGCACGCAGCACGCTGCGTACGCTGCTCGACCTCAACGTCATTCCCATCATTAACGAAAACGATACTGTCGTAACGGACGAAATCCGTTTCGGCGATAACGATACGCTGGGCTCGCTGGTCGCCAACCTCATCGAGGCTGACGCGCTGGTGATCCTCACCGATCAGCAAGGGCTGTATTCCGCCGACCCGCGCAAAAATCCGAATGCAACGCTGATCCAGCATGCGACTGCGGGCGATCCCGCACTGGAGCAAATGGCTGGCGGCGCCGGCAGCAGTGTAGGCACCGGCGGCATGCTGACCAAGATTCTGGCCGCCAAGCGAGCGGCTCGTAGCGGTGCGCATACCATTATCGCTTCTGGTCGGGAGCAGGACGTGCTGGTGCGACTGGCGCAAGGCGAGGTGCTCGGTTCGCATCTGGAGGCGCCGGAAATGAAAACGGCGGCGCGCAAGCAATGGCTCGCCGATCATCTGCAAGTGCGCGGCAAGCTTACGCTGGACAGCGGTGCAGCCAAGGCCTTGCGCGAAAGCGGCAAAAGTCTGCTGCCGATCGGCGTAATCGCGGTTTCCGGCGATTTCGAGCGCGGCGAACTGGTCGCCTGTCTGGATGCCGATGGCCGGGAAATTGCGCGCGGACTCGTCAACTACAATGCGCTTGAAGCTTCGCGCATCCTGCGCAAGCCGAGTCAGGACATCGAACAAATCCTGGGGTACGTGGATGAACCGGAGCTGATTCACCGCGATAACCTGGTACTTCTCTAATCAAAGGGAAATCATGACTACATCTCAACCTTTAGTCGCCATCATCATGGGCTCGGACAGCGACTGGCCGGTGATGAAGGCCGCCGCCGCGATGCTGGACGACTTCGGCGTGCCGTACGAAGCGCGTGTTGTCTCTGCGCACCGTACGCCCGATCTCATGTTTGAATTCGCCGAGCAAGCCGCTGGTCGCGGCTTCCGCGCAATCATCGCTGGTGCCGGTGGTGCCGCCCATTTGCCGGGTATGGTGGCTGCGAAAACCACGGTGCCGGTGCTTGGCGTGCCGGTGCCTTCCAAGCACTTGCAAGGCCAGGATTCGCTGCTTTCCATCGTGCAGATGCCCAAGGGCATCCCGGTCGCGACCTTCGCCATCGGCGAAGCCGGCGCGGCCAATGCCGGCCTGTTTGCCGTTGCGCTGCTGGCGACCACGGATGCCTCGCTGGCCGAGAAGCTGAATGATTTTCGCCGCAAACAGACCGAGAAGGTGCTCGGCATGACGCTCAAGGGGGATGCATGATCCTGCCACCTTCCATGCTCGGCATGTTGGGCGGCGGGCAGCTGGCCCGCTTTTTTGTGATTGCCGCCCATGAGATGGGTTACCGCGTCATGGTGCTCGATCCCGACAAGAACAGCCCGGCCGGCCTGCTGGCTGATGTACATCTGTGCGCTGCTTACGATGACCAGGCTGCGCTCGACCGCATGGCGCGCGAATGCGTTGCGGTGACGACCGAATTCGAAAACGTGCCGGCGGCGACCTTGAGCGCGCTCGCGCAGCATGTGCCGGTGCATCCGGCAGCCTCGGCCGTGGCGATCTGCCAGCATCGCGTATCTGAAAAGAATTTCCTGCGCGACAACGATTTTCCGCATGCACCTTATGCCGAGATCAACGCCGAGACGGATATTCCTGCGGACGATGCCGGCCTGTATCCCGGCATCCTGAAAGTGGCCCGCTTCGGCTATGACGGCAAGGGACAGGCACGCGTGCGCAATCGCGAGGAAGCCCTGACCGCATTCCGCAATTTCAAGGGCGAGCAGTGCGTGCTGGAAAAGATGCTCGCGCTCGATTATGAAGTGTCCGTAGTGCTGGCACGCGATGCGAAGGGTAATGTCGCGCCGTTCCCGGTTGCGGAAAACATCCATCGCAACGGCATCCTCGATATCAGCATCGTGCCGGCGCGCGGCAGCGCGGAAGTGCGCGAACAGGCGCAAGCCCTGGCGCGCGGCGTGGCGGAAAAGCTGGATTATGTCGGCACATTGGGCGTGGAATTTTTCGTCTGCGGCGGTCAGCTGTATGTCAACGAAATGGCGCCGCGCCCGCACAATTCCGGCCACTACACCATCGATGCCTGCGTGACCGACCAGTTCGAACAGCAGATTCGCGCCTTGTGCGGCTTGCCGCTGGGCGATGCGCGACTGCATAGCCCGGCTGTGATGGTCAATCTGCTGGGCGATATCTGGCGCGACGGCGAACCGGAGTGGAATGTGCTGTTCGAGCAACTCGATCTCAAGCTGCATCTCTACGGCAAGCACGAGGCGCGCCCTGGCCGCAAGATGGGGCACTTTACCGTGATCGGCGACGAAGCCGAGGAAGTGCTCAAGGGAGCAATGGAGGCCCGGGCACGTATCAAGGTCGAAGGATAATGGTTATCAACGGCGCGGTTTTTCGGAAAATCGCGCCGTTCGTTCCCGCTTTCATCTCTTTTGTCGGTTTGTACTGAACCGGCGTTGCATAGCTCATCCATAACAGGTATTTTCTCCTGACCTTTTCTCTGGAAAGGGTTTACGACAAAGGCAAACTCGACCGAAAGGCGAGGGCGCAAAGCTTCCGGCCTACGTGACGCATGTCATAGGGCAGCGGGGTTGCCGAATTCTCCTGGCGCATCGGTCTGCCTTTGTCTTTCATTTATAAAGACAAATACAAGATGCTGCCCTCCGTTGATTGCCCATTTTCTTACCAGCCTGTTCTGGATCGGGAAGGGCGGATATTTGCTTTTTCCGTACGCTACAAAAATGCCGAATCCAGCGTGAGCAATGAAGACGAGGCGGTGGTAACGGAGCGCATCGCCGTCAATGCCTTTCTGAATCCGGAGGCGGTCGAGCGATTGGGCAAGCGGAAAGTGTTTGTCCAAGTCGATCCGGCTTTTCTCGAAAGCGGCATGGTGTCGATGCTGCCGGCCAATAAAACGCTATTGGAACTGACGGATTTCCCGGATTTCTCCCAAAGTTGCCGCGATTTGTGTGCCGGGTATCGCCGCATGGGATATACCCTCGCGCTCGGCCATTTTGTCTCCGGGACTGGAATGGCCGACCTTCTCGACATGGTCGATATCGTGAAACTGGATATCGCTGCACTCTCTCGGGAAGAGCTGACCGAAACGATGCAAATGCTGGAGGGACGTGCCATAAAAACGCTGGCAGAAAACGTTGCTTCGCCGCAGACATTCGAGCAGTGCAAGGCCTTGGGGTTCGATTTGTATCAGGGGCATTATTTTGCGCATCCGGGGGAAGCCGCAGACGCAACGCCGGAGCCGCGCAGGACCAAGGTTCTCGTGCTGCTGGCCATGTTCGAGAACGACGCGGGCGACAAGGATATCGAGCGCGCGCTGAAACTGAGCCCCGAGTTGACCCTGCATCTGTTGTGGCTGGCCAATTCGGCCGCTTTTGGAATGCGCGGAAGAGTCGGCTCGGTGCGCGAACTCCTCAATATGTTCGGCAGAAGCAAGCTTGCGAACTGGCTGCAGGTGTTGCTGTTCATTTCGGGCGGCAGCGAACGCAGCCTGGCTTTGTTCGAGCTGGCGGTTCGCCGCGGGCGCATCATCGAATCCCTGGTGCAGGACGTGACACATCAAATGGGATCTTCTCGTCAGGAAAAAGGGTTCATGGTGGGCGTGCTGTCGCTGGTCGATGTATTGCTGAATGCGCCCATCGATGAAGTTCTGCCGAGGATAGGTGTCGATGAAGAGATTCGGGATGCGATTCTGACGCGCAACGGCGTGTTGGGGCAGTTGCTGAGAATCTGCGAAGCGCTGGAAGCCGCCGATTTCAATGCCTTGTCTGTGCTGGCAACTTCCTGCGGTATTCGAGAGGCGCGCCTCATGGAAGCGCAGCGCGAGGCCATGCTTTGGGCAGGGGCTGTTGCGGACGAGGTGGCTGCAGCCGGGATGGAGCGGCAATAAAAAAGCCAACCCGCGGGTTGGCTTTTTTACGATACAAGAAGCACGCGATTAAGCGGCAGCCATTGCCTTCACGGCAGCGGACAGGCGGCTCTTGTGACGAGCGGCCTTGTTCTTGTGAATGATCTTCTTGTCGGCGATGCGGTCGATCACGCTGACGTTTTCGTTGAAGGCGGCTTGCGCGGCAGCCTTGTCGCCCGCTTCAACGGCCTTGATGACCTTCTTGATCGCGGTGCGCAGGGCAGAGCGCAGGCTCGCATTGTGGGCGCGTTGCTTGACCGCCTGACGGGCGCGCTTACGTGCTTGTGCGCTGTTAGCCATGAAAACTCCTGAAAGTTGTGCAAAATTTGAAACGCGCAATCATACAGAGTCGTTTCGGCTTTTGCAAGGTCGATGTGAGGTCGTCATGGTAAGATAGGCGCCTTTGAATTTCAATCGGTTGTAATGAATCTGCTCAAAGCGCTGGCGACCGTCGGCAGCATGACATTCCTGTCCCGCATCCTGGGCTTCGTGCGCGATACGCTGGTGGCGCGAGTGTTCGGTGCCGGCGTGCTGACGGATGCGTTTTTCGTCGCCTTCAAGATTCCCAACCTGTTGCGCCGGCTATCGGCGGAGGGTGCTTTCTCGCAGGCCTTCGTGCCGGTGCTGGCCGAATACAAGAACCAGCGCGGGCCGGAAGCGACGCGCGATCTGGTAGATCATGTCACCAGCCTGCTGGCGCTCGTGCTGATCGCGGTGACCGTGCTCGGCATACTGGCCGCGCCGTGGATCGTTTATGTGAGCGCACCGGGCTTTGCCGCCAGCCCGGACAAGTTCGCACTCACGGTCGAGCTGCTGCGCATCACCTTTCCTTATATCTTCTTCATTTCGCTGGTGTCGCTCGCCGGCGGCGTGCTCAATACCTATAACAAGTTCTCAATACCGGCCTTCGGCCCGGTGTGGCTGAATATCGCATTCATCGTCGCCGCGCTGTTCTTCGCGCCGTATTTCGATCCGCCGATCAAGGTGCTGGCGTGGGCCGTGTTCGTCGGCGGCATCGTGCAGCTGGTGTTCCAGCTGCCGTTTCTCGCGCAGATCGGTTTCCTGCCGCGCATCCGCTTCAATTTCAAGGATGAGGGCGTACGTCGCATCCTTAAGCTCATGGGGCCGGCGGTATTTGGTGTGTCGATCGCGCAGTTGAGTCTGCTGATCAACACCATCTTTGCTTCCTTTCTGGCCACTGGCAGCGTGTCGTGGCTGTACTACGCTGACCGCCTCATGGAGTTTCCGACCGGCATACTGGGGGTCGCACTGGGGACCATCCTGCTGCCCAGCCTCTCCAAGAGCCATGCCGACAAGGCAGACGGCGAATACTCGCAGTTGCTGGACTGGGGCCTGCGCCTGACCTTCATGCTGGCGGTGCCGGCCGCAGTGGCGCTGGCGGTGCTGGCGGTGCCGCTGGTGGCGGCGCTGTTCCTGTACGGCGCGTTCGATGCGCATGACCTGCAGATGACGCAACAGGCGCTCGTCGCTTACAGTGTAGGCTTGCTCGGGCTGATCCTGATCAAGGTGCTGGCGCCGGGCTTTTATGCGCGGCAGAACATCAAGACGCCGGTCAAGATTGCAGTATTCACCTTGCTTGCGACGCAGGTGATGAATCTATTGTTCGTCTGGCAGCTCAAGCATGCCGGGCTGGCGCTGGCAATCTCGCTGGGTGCCTGCATCAATGCCGGCTTGCTGTATTACCATCTGCGCCGCGACGATATTTTCCGGCCGCAGCCTGGCTGGCTGCTGTTCGTGTTCAAACTGCTGCTGGCGGCTGGCGCGATGGCGGCGGTGCTGTGGTTCGGCATGGGCGCGCAGTCTGCGTGGCTGCATTACGGCTTTGCCGAGAAGATCGTGCGTCTCACGCTATTGGTGAGCGGCGGGGCTTTGACCTATTTTGCGGTGCTGTGGCTGCTGGGCATCCGCCCGCGCGACTTCATGCGCCGGGCTACTGCGTGAAAGAAAACGAATAACATGCAGGTTTTTCGACATATTCCCGAACATGCCGCTGCGCCGATCGCGCTAGCGATCGGCAATTTCGATGGTATGCATCTCGGCCACCGCGCGATCCTGGACACCTTGGTCGCGCATTCGCGAGAGCGGGGCCTGCTGCCCTGCGTAATGACGTTCGAACCCCATCCTCGCGAATTCTTCACGCCGCTCACGGCACCGGCAAGACTCACCTCGCTGCGCGAGAAGCTGGAAATGTTCGAAGAGGCGGGTGTGGAGCACGTTTATCTGTGTCGCTTCGACGAGGCGTTTGCCTCCATCGGCGCGCAGGCCTTCATGCACGATATTCTGTTGAAGCTGAATGCGCGTCTCATCATGGTCGGCAACGATTTCCGCTTCGGAGCCGATCGCGCCGGAGATATTCCTTTGCTGCGCGCCGCAGGGTTCGAGGTCGCGAGCGTGCCGGACGTCACGCTGGACGGCGAACGTGTTTCCAGCACCGCAATCCGCAAGGCGCTGGCGGAAGGCGATCTCGAGCGTGCCGCCCGGCTGCTCGGCCGGCCGTACAGCCTGAGCGGCCATGTGACCCACGGCGACAAGCTGGGACGCGAACTCGGCTATCCCACCGCCAATATCCATATGCTGCATGACCGGCCGCCGCTTCTGGGCATCTATGCGGTAAAATTGAGCGGTATTGCCGAGGTTGCGCTGCCCGGCGTGGCCAGCCTGGGCGTACGGCCGACGACCAAGGAAAACGGCAGGCCGACGCTGGAAGTGCACCTGTTCGATTTCAATCAGGATATTTATGGTCGCCACGTGCACGTGATTTTCCTGAAGAAACTGCGCGACGAAGAGAAATTCCCTGACCTGGAGGCGCTGACGCGCCAGATCGCCATCGACGAACAGATGGCGAGAGACTTTTTTAAAAACGAATCATGACCGACTATAAAGACACGCTGAACCTGCCCGATACTCCGTTCCCAATGCGCGGCGACCTCGCCAAGCGCGAACCGGCGTGGGTGAAAGCGTGGCAAGACAAGCAGCGCTACCGCAAGATCCGCGAGAAGGCGCAAGGGCGCCCCAAATTCATCCTGCACGACGGTCCGCCCTATGCCAACGGCGACATTCACATCGGTCACGCGGTCAACAAGATCCTCAAGGACATCATCATCAAGTCGAAGACGCTCTCCGGCTTCGATGCGCCTTATGTGCCGGGCTGGGACTGTCACGGTCTGCCGATCGAACTCATGGTGGAAAAGCTGCACGGCAAGGACATCGCGCCAGCGAAATTCCGCGAGCTGTGCCGCGAATACGCCAAGGCGCAGGTCGAGCGGCAGAAGGCCGATTTCATCCGCCTCGGCGTGCTGGGCGACTGGGACAATCCTTATCTCACGATGGATTTCAGGACCGAGGCTGACATCATGCGCGCGCTCGGCGAGATCTATAAGAACGGCTACCTGTACCAGGGCTCCAAGCCGGTGCACTGGTGCGTGGATTGCGGTTCGGCGCTCGCGGAAGCGGAAGTCGAGTACGAGGACAAGAATTCGCCTGCAATCGACGTCGGCTTCAAGGCAGTGGACAACGATGCGCTGGCCAAGGCCTTCGGCGTCGCGCACCTGAATGCGCCCGCTTATGCGGTGATCTGGACCACCACGCCGTGGACGCTGCCCGCCAACCAGGCAGTGTGCGTGCACCCCGAACTCACCTACGATCTGATCCAGACCAGCAAGGGGCTGCTGATCCTGGTGCGCGAGCTGGCCGAAGCGACGCTGGCGCGCTACGGCGAAACCGACACGCAGGTGCTGGGCTCGGCCAAGGGCAAGACGCTGGAGCTGCTCAAGCTGCAGCATCCGTTCTACGACCGCATCGTGCCGGTGATCTGCGGCGACCACGTCACTACTGACGCAGGTACCGGCCTGGTCCATACGGCTCCCGCGCATGGCCTGGAAGACTATGCGGTCGGCATGCGTTATGACCTGCCGGTGGATAATCCGGTGGGCGATGACGGCAAGTTCTACAGCCGCGTCGAGAAATTCGCCGGCATGAGCATCTGGGATGCGAACAAGGCCGTGATCGAAACCCTCGCTGCCAATGGCGTGCTCATGGCTTCCGCACGCCTCAACCATAGCTACCCGCACTGCTGGCGCCACAAGACGCCGGTGATCTTCCGCGCGACGCACCAGTGGTTCATCGGCATGGGGCAGCACGGTACCGGCGGCCAGACGCTACGCGGTATCGCCAATGCGGCGGTGGATCACACGCAGTTTTTCCCGTCCTGGGGCCGCGCGC
>CAMLDO010000015.1 GCA_946478865.1 uncultured Methylobacillus sp. | reverse complement strand
GCGGCGCAGGTGATGCCTTCCAGCACCAGGGAAGCTTGCTTGAGGTGGTCGCTGCTTTCAACGACAAAGCTTTTCTGCACCTCGGGATGATCGTAAAGGTCGAGCTTGCGCAACTCTTCCGGCACCAGCTCCTCGACGCTCTTCGGCATCTCGGTACGGTAACGGTAGTAGTCCTCAAGCCCGTTTTCGACGATGGACTCCGCCACCGCCTGGCAACCATGGCAGCAGAGCTCGCGCTGCTCGCTCAGGATGACCGCGCGGTACGGGCTGGCCTCGGGAACGGGCAAGCCGCAGTGATAGCAGGCAATCTCCGCAGTCATTGCAACCGTTTACTGGCCCGCCTCGTCAACCAGCAGCGACTGCTTGGTGTGATAAACGTCCTGCCCGCGTTCGATATGCAGTTCAACGATCCAGCGACCTTCGTCCTCGAGCAGCACATCGCCCTTGTAGACACCCGGCCCCGCGGCTTGCAGGCTCATCGAACGGTCATCTTTGCTGTTCGCCATACGCCAGAAACCGAGCATCACGCTGTCCGCGACAACAGGCTGCCCCTGTGCATCCTTGAGCGTCAGCGTAATCGTCTGGCGTGTATCCGCCTTGAGACCATCGAGGCCTTCCACCTTCACCTGCCAACCCAGCTTGCGCTGTTGTTCCACATGCGCCTGATGCTCGGCGTAAAGCTTGTTGCGGTCGTGCGGGATGACGCCCGGAAATACGGTATGCACCGGCTCCTTGCTCTCGCTCGGCAGGATGAGGCCGGTCAGCCAGTCGGGCAACCCATTCGTCGCTACCGAGAGCAGAGCTGCATTGAACAAGGCCAGCAGCACGAAGAACGCGATAAGGAGCTTGGGCGCCCAGTGCATCTTTTCCTTTTTCTTGGAGGTCACGCTGAACACGCCCATCACTGCAGCCGTGGCAAGGAACACCACGAAATGGATCGCGAGCACATCGCCGCCATGGCCTTCGGCGCCGAGGCCGAGATAGCCGAGGAAAGGCAGCAACCCGGCAAGCAACGCGCTCCAGTAGGCTGACAGTCCGAGCTTGCGGCTGACAAAGAAGATCAGCACGACGGCCAGCATGCCGCCGAACAGGGTTTGGGTCATGGTCATCATTGCTTTTATTCCTGTCCGCTCACGAAACCGACCTTGCGCACGATGGTTTCGCTGTCTGGGGCTTGAGGCGTTACGACAAATTCAAACTCACGGGTCTTGCGCGCCACATCCTCCGGCAGGTCGATCTTGGCGTTGAGTTGCAGGTTCTTGCCCGGCCGGATGCGTACTTGCGAGACCGCGCCGAGGTCCAGCGCTTCCTGCGGAATACCGCGTACCTCGATCTTGTAATTCGCTTCGAGCTCGGTCTTGTTGACGATATGCATCTGGTAACGATTGCGCACCGTGCCGTCCGACAGTCGGACGAACAGCGGCTGGCGAATCTGCTCGACACGCACCTCTGCATCGCTGCGCGTGCCGATGTTGTAGATCAGTCCGGCGACCATGAGCACCAGTGCGGCGGCATAGCCCAGCACCTTGAGGCGCTTCCATTCCAGACGCGGCTCATGCGGATGCTCGCTCTTGAGGTTGCGCTCGGAATCGTAGCGGATGAGGCCGCGCGGATAGCCAACCGAATCCATGATGTTGTTGCAGGCGTCGATGCACAGACCGCAGGAGATGCACTGATATTGCAGGCCGTTGCGGATATCGATGCCGGTCGGACAGACCTGCACGCAGAAACCGCAGTCGATGCAGTCGCCGTGCCCTTGCGCCTGGCGCTCCTCGCGGGTCTTGAGTCCGGCCTTGGGGCCGATACGCCCGGTGGTACCCTCGCCGCGGCGAGTGTCATAACTCACCGCCAGCGTGTCCTGCTCGTACATCACGCTCTGGAAGCGGGAGTAAGGGCAGATGAAGTTGCAGATTTGCTCGCGCGCGAGACCGCCTGCCGAATAAGTCGTGATCGTCAGTGTGATGACGGTGATGTAAGCCGCCTGCGCCGCATTGCCAGCAAAGAAATCAGCCAGCAGTTGCGGCGCGTAGGCGAAGTAGGCAGCAAAGGTGAAGCCGGTCCAGAACGAAATCAGGATCATCAGAAAGTGCGACGATCCGATCTTGAGGATTTTTTCCATGTTCCAAGGCTGCTTGTGAAGCCGCATGCGCGCCGGGCGCTCGCCCTGGATCATGTGCTCGATGAGCATGAACATGTCGGTCCAGAGCGTCTGGAAACAGAAGAATCCGCACCAGGCGCGCCCGATCAGCCCGGTGACGAAAAACAGCAGCGTGGCTGCGATGAACAGCAGCATCGACAGCCAGAAAATATCTTGGGGATAGACCACCAGGTCGAAAATAAAGAAGCGCTTGGATACCAGGTCGAACAGGATGGCCTGGTCAGCGGAGCTGGCGCGGTCCCACTGTACCCATGGCAACGAGAAGAAAACGGTATAGGCCAGCACCAGGATGCCAGTCTTGAAGTTGCGGAACTTGCCTTCCACCGAGCGCACGAAAATCGGGATGCGCTTCTGGTACAGGTGGATTTCTGATTCAGTTGCCATGCACTTACCTATGTTTGCTAACCGGTTATTCGGGAACTACAAAAGAAGAAAGGCTCACGTATGCACGCGAGCCCTTCCCCTAGTTTGTTACAGCGTTACGATCCAACCGCTTACTTGCCGCCGCCCAGGCTGTCGTGGACATAGACCGTCAGCAGCTTGATCTGTTCCGGCTTGAGACGCGTGCCCCAGGCCGGCATTACGCCGCGGTTCAGACCGCCGGTAACGACCTTGCGGATTTCTTCCAGCTTGCCTGCTGCGTCGGATTGGCCCGGTACGTTCGGCCACAGCCAGATCTTGTCGGTCAGGTTGGCGGAACCCATGGCTTCGATACCCTTGGCATCCGGGCCGTGGCAGGCGATACAGCCACCTTCGTTATGGAAGATCGCATCACCGGCTGTTGCCGCCGTCGCGTCATGCGGTTCGCCGGAGAGGCTCAGCACATAGTTGGCGACATTGGTGATCTGCTCGTCCGTCAGGTTGCCTGCTGCGCCGCGTGCCGGCATATAGCCTACGCGACCGCCATTGACGGTCTCATGGATCTTTTCATACGTACCACCATACATCCAGTAGTCGTCGGTCAGGTTGGGCGAGAAGGTGATCTTGCCCTGGCCGCCGGACTGGTGACACGGTGCACAGTTGTCGGAGAACAGCGTCTTGCCCGCGGAGTTCACGAACTGCATGAGTTCGGCGTCCTTCGCCAGATCCTCGTAGGAGGTCGCTGCAACCTTGTCGAACCACACCTTCTGCTTGGCTTCGGCCTCGTTGGTTTCAGCCAGCAGCTTGGAACGCATGTTCCAGTGCGTTTCCTTCTGCACCTGCTTGCCGTCCTTGGTCGTAGCCGTGTACTTGATGGTGTTCAGGCCTTCGACCCCCTTGGTGTAGGTCTTGCCGATCGGCCAGGCCGGGTACATCAGCCAGTACACCACCGAGAAGATGATGGTGAGGTAGAACGTCCACAGCCACCATCTCGGCAACGGGTTGGTCAGTTCCTGCAGGTCGTCATCCCAAACGTGACCCGTCGTTTGCTTGTTGCTTTGTTGCGCCATGATTAATTTCCCTTTGCATCCTGATATTCGTCGAGGAACGGCATGTTCTTGTAGCTTTCGAGTCTCTGGCTACGGCCTTTGCTACCGAATACATAGAACAGGATCGCGCAGAACAAGGTGAAGAAAATCACCAGCGCCAGAGGCTTTGTGTTCTCGAACTGCGTAAACCACATCAACCATTCCATAGTCTGTTTCTCCTAGCGGAATTTGGCGAAATAGTCGTCATCGAACTGCTTGAAGTCGACCATCGTGCCCAGGACTTGCAGGTAAGCAACCAAGGCGTCCATTTCAGTAATGTCGTTCTTGTTGTTGTCGAAGTTGCCGGACTTGGCCTGTTCAGCCAGGTTGGCCTCTGCATTCTCGATGCGCAGGGTCTTGGCAACATCTTCGCCGAAGGTCTTCACGTTGCGCTCATACTCGGCCTGATTGATCGAGTACGGCACACCCACCGTACGCAATGCCTTCATGCGTGCGGTGATGTCGGAATAGTCCAGCTTCGTTTCCAGCAGCCACGGATAGTTCGGCATCACGGATTCCGGCACCATCGAGCGCGGCGCGTTCAAGTGCTGCACGTGCCAGTCGTTCGAGTACTTGCCGCCCACGCGTGCCAGGTCGGGACCGGTACGCTTGGAACCCCACTGGAACGGATGGTCGTACTTGGATTCCGCAGCCAGGGAGTAGTGGCCGTAGCGCAGCGCTTCGTCACGGAACGGACGGATCATCTGCGAGTGGCAGGTGTAGCAGCCTTCACGGGTATAGATGTCGCGGCCTACCTGCTCCAGCGGAGTGTAGGGGCGCACCATTTCCTTGCCGTCGGCCGTTTTCACCACTTCCACGGTGTCCTTGATGAAGAACAGCGGAACGATCTCGACCAGGCCGCCTGCGCTGATGGCCAACATGGTCAGCACCAGCATCAGGCCGATATTGCGTTCAATCTTGTCGTGTTTCATGTTAATTCCAACCTCTCTCTATCCGTTAAGCAGCAGCGGTAGCCACGTTGGCAGCTACGTTGGCGTTGCCCTTGCGGATGGTCATGAACATGTTGTAGCACATGATCACCATGCCGGTCAGGAAGAAGGCGCCGCCCAGTGCACGCATCGCATAGAACGGATGCATCGCAGCCACGGTTTCAACGAAGGAATACTGCAGGTTGCCGAAGTCGTCGAATGCACGCCACATGAGGCCTTGCATGATGCCGGAGATCCACATCGCAACGATGTACAGCAGGATGCCGACAGTAGCCAGCCAGAAGTGCACGTTGATGAGCTTCTGATTATGGATTTGAGTGTTCCACAGACGCGGGATCAGGTGATACAGCGCGCCGAAGGAGATCATCGCCACCCAGCCCAGAGCGCCGGAGTGCACGTGACCCACGGTCCAGTCAGTGTAGTGGGACAGCGCGTTCACGTCCTTGAGCGACATCATCGGACCTTCGAAGGTAGACATACCATAGAAGGACAGGGAAACGATCAGGAAGCGCATGACCGGGTCGGTGCGCAGCTTTTCCCAGGCGCCGGACAGGGTCATGATGCCGTTGATCATACCGCCCCAGGAAGGCAGCAGCAGCATGATGGAGAAGGTCGCGGCCAGGGTGGAGGTCCAGTCCGGGATCGCAGTCCAGTGCAGGTGATGCGAACCAGCCCACATGTAAAGGAAGATCAATGCCCAGAAGTGAATGATGGACAGGCGATAGGAATACACCGGGCGGCCAGCTTGCTTCGGCACGAAGTAGTACATCATGCCCAGGAAGGCGGCGGTCAGGAAGAAGCCCACGGCGTTGTGACCATACCACCATTGCGTCATCGCATCCTGCGCGCCGGAGAACAGGCTGTAGGAATTGGTCAGGCTGTACGGGACGGCCAGGTTATTGAAGATGTGCAGCAAGGCGGTTGCCAGGATGAAGGCGAGATAGAACCAGTTCGCTACGTAGATGTGCGGTTCCTTGCGCTTCATGATGGTACCGATGAACACGGCAGCATAGGCAACCCAGACCACGGCGATCAGGATATCCACCGGCCATGCCATTTCGGCATATTCGCGGCCTTGGCTGTAACCCATCACGTGACCGAGCGCAGCCAGAACGATGACGGTCTGCCAGCCCCAGAACGTGAAATTCGCCAGTCCGTCGCCGAACAGGCGGGCCTGACAGGTACGTTGCACTACATAGTAGGAGGTGGCGAAAAGAGCGCTACCGCCGAAGCCGAAGATCACGGCGCCGGTGTGAACCGGACGGAGTCGACCGAACGTGATATACGGATTGTCAAAGTTCAAAAACGGAAATGCCAGCTCGGAGGCGATATACACCCCGACCAGCATACCGACCGCACCCCAGACCAGCGTCATGATGGTGAACTTGCGAACAATATCGTAGTTATATTGCTCGTTCGTCACGACATTCGTCGTAGCCATTACCTCTCTCCTCATTAATACAAGACTTCAAACCCAAAAACTGCCCAGTACTGCGAACCAAAAACCGCTACATCAACTGCTTAAGGTCATGGGCAATGTCTTGCGGCTTTTGCCCGTGATTCATAAACACCCTCAGCGCACCCTGCTTGTCGAACACATAGATACCGGCGCTGTGATCTATGGTGTATCCGCCTTTTCCACTGGCGGCCTGCTTCTTGTAGAACAGCTTGAAGTCTTTCGCCACCTGCTCCGTCGTCGCCACATCGCCGTACAGGCCGATAAAGCTTTCATCGAACGACGGCACGTATTGCGCCAGCACTTCCTGCGTGTCCCGCTCCGGATCCAGAGTCACGAACAAGACCTGGACCTGCGAGCGGTCGTCCCCCAGCAGCTGCAGCGCCTTCGACATGTCATCCATCGTCGTCGGACAGACGTCCGGGCAATGGGTATAACCGAAGAACAGCGCCACCACCTTACCTTTGAAATCCGCCAGTTTCCTGGGGGCTCCATGGTGATCCGTTAGCGCCAGCGGATTGCCGAACTGCGCCCCGCTGATATCCGTTCCCACAAACCTGGGCTCCTGCGCTTCCTGCTTTCCACAGGCCATCAAAGCCAGGCACAGCAATAACCACAACCAGCCCCGCATATTCACCGCCTCACGAATGGGGCCAGTATTCTACCACGTCAAGGCATGCACTTTGCACATCTATCTCACTGATAAAAAACCCCTTTTCCTACTCGGAAAAGGGGGGAAATCTATCAGGAGGCGATTTGTGGCATTTCAAATCCCTATTTAGAACTTCTTGCCGATACCCACGGAGAAGACCCACGGGTCGATGTCCAGCTCGTCAATCTTGCGATATCCGTTACCCAGCAGGTTCATCTTCACATCGGTATCGATCCACAGCTTCTTGACGTCCGCATTGATCAGCCAGCCGTCCTTCAGGTTAACGTCGAAACCGGCTTGAATTGCAGGACCCCAGCTGTTGCGCTCAACGCGGATAGGTTGGCCCCCCAGGTCTTGCAGCTTCAGGCTGTTATCCATGAAGCGCGTGTAGTTGATACCGGCGCCCACATACGGATCGAAGGTTTGGTCCGGCATGAAGTGCCATTGCACCGTCAAGGTCGGAGGCAGGGCATTGACTTCACCCAGAGAGCGGTTACCCGCGACTGCCTGACCCACATCGCCATTCTTGTGAACGTTAACGTCATGCTTGGAGCCCAGCGCCAGAATCAGCTCAAGAGCGATGTTCTTGGTCAGATAGTAGGAAATATCCAGTTCGGGAATCGTATTGCTTTCAACTTCGAGTTCCGCACCCTGGTTCAGAATGGAGTTGGGAGCGCCTGCGCCCCAGGCATTGTTGGTCAGACGACCGAGCTTGCTGTCTTCGTCGGCGTTGATGTGGGTTGCGCGCAGGCGCACCACCCAGTCACCCTGCTCAGCCATGGACACGGCAGGAGCGAAGGCGGAAGCCATTAGAATTGCCAGTAATGTTTTTTTCATTCAAAGCCCCTTGTATTTAGTCAACATTTAAGGAATTAAGGATATACATATCTTTAATTCGCATTCTACTCAGGGCCAAATTTATTTCAACTATTTTTGGAGCTTTTTATCTTAAATATATCGGCTGTCGTTTTTTTGCAACAGCCATCAGAAATTGAAGCCGTGAACAGCGCATTTCCGACCGGCCAGCTCAACCGCGTGAGAAAGCGCTTCCTCCAACGAACAGCCCCCGGCTAGCTTATCGAGCAAACCGGCATTGAAGGTATCGCCGGCCCCCAGAGTATCCACAACCATATTTGGTCGCATCGCTGGAACATGGCAAACCGACCCGCCTGACACGCCACCATATGCGCCCGCCTCGCCCCAACCCAGCACCAAGGAAGCCTGGGGCGACTCCCCTCTCAGCCACTCAAGAAACGCGGCAGGCTCCGCAAATTGATGATGCTCCGCAAAACCGCGCGAGCAGATCAGCACATCCGGTAAAGCATAGAGCGCCTCCATGCCGGCACGCGGCTTTTCCAGTTCGAGCGATAACCGGATGCCGGGTGCCTGCGTCCGGAAAGCATGCAGAACCTGCTCGATTACTGCGACGTTGCGGCATTCGAAATGGACGAAATCATAGGCTGCCGGATCGATTGCATGAAAATGTTCAAATGCCAGCTCCGGCAAATCGCGGTAATGCACGATGCTGCGATTCGCCCCACTGAGGTAAATGCTGGAGGTAGGCGGACGCCCCGGCAAACGGGGGCAATGATCGTATGTGACTCCATGGGTATGAAAGTCCCGTTCGATCACGGCCGTTTCCGCCGCATCGGCCAGTGCCCCGAAGAATTCCACCTCATGGCCGAGACGGGCCAATACCACCGCGGTGTTCGCGGCGTTCCCTCCGCGACAGGTACGGAGCGATCGCGCACGCATCTCCTCGTCCGGGCCGGGATAATGATCCAGTTCAAAGACCAGATCGAGCGTGGCCGTTCCCACCAGTAAAATACGCGCCATACCCCTTACCTTACCTGTTCAAGTATCGTTGATCCCTTTACAATTAAAGCTTTTACGTTCCGGAGATACAAGATGTCCAAGGCCACGATGGCCGACCGCGATGGTCTGATTTGGTATGACGGCAAGATGGTGCCGTGGCGCGATGCCACCACCCATGTGCTGACCCACACGCTGCACTATGGCATGGGCGTTTTCGAAGGCGTACGCGCATACAAGACCGAGAAGGGCCCCGCGATTTTCCGTCTGCAGGAACACACCGACCGCCTGTTCCGCTCGGCGCATATCCTCGGCATGAAGATGCCGTTCGACAAGGCCACGCTGATCGAAGCACAGAAGGCTGCCATCCGCGAAAACAAGCTGGAATCTGGCTACATGCGCCCGATGGCTTTCTACGGTGCCGAAGCCATGGGCATCTCGGCCAAGACGCTGTCCACCCATGTCATCGTGGCTGCCTGGAGCTGGGGCGCCTACATGGGCGACGACGCGATCAAGAACGGCATCCGCGTCAAGACCTCGTCCTTCTCGCGCCACCACGTCAACATCCACATGTGCAAGGCCAAGGCCAACGGCAACTACCTGAACTCCATCCTGGCCCACCAGGAAGCGGCTGCAGACGGCTATGACGAAGCCCTGCTGCTGGATGTGGACGGTTTCGTTGCCGAAGGTTCGGGCGAGAACATCTTCGTCATCCGCAACGGCAAGATCTACACGCCAGACCTCACCAGCGCGCTGGAAGGCATCACACGCGACACCGTGGTGCAACTCGCAACCGAGATGGGCTACCAGATCATCGAGAAGCGCATCACCCGCGATGAAGTCTACTCTGCCGATGAAGCCTTCTTCACCGGAACCGCCGCCGAGGTAACGCCGATCCGCGAACTGGACAACCGCGCCATCGGCAGCGGCACGCGCGGCCCGATCACGGAAAAGCTGCAAGCAAAGTACTTCGACGTAGTGCTGGGCCGCTCCCCGCAACACGCAGGCTGGCTGACGCTGGTATAAAGGACAGGAAAATGGCGAACGAAGGACGCGAAATCGAAGTCACGGCCAAGGATTTGCCGTTGCACTGTCCTACCGATGAGGTCGCGCTGTGGTGCTCGCATCCGCGCGTCTTCCTCGATATTGCTGAAAATGGACGGGCGATGTGCCCATACTGCGGCACACGCTATCGCCTGAAAGCCGGCGAAGCCGTCCACCACCACTGAGTGAGCGAGTTAGGCAGCCGGTAGAGGCTCCACCTCTGCCGGCCCCCACAATCTCTCCACGACAATGCGGCCCCGAGCCGCATCTCCGCTGGTCCAAAAATCACGACTTCCTTGCGCTTGTGCTGGCGATAGCAGCCCCGCCTCTTCGATCCGGCGGCGCACCTGTCTCGCCACGGCGGCCCCCGTATCAATCAGCACGATACCTTCCCCGGCGATCTCCCGAATAAGCGGCTTCAGAAACGGGTAATGGGTACACCCGAGCACTATCGTATCCGCCCCCTGCTCCAGCAACGGCCGGAGATATCGGCCTAGCAAATCGCGCGTTTCCGGAGCAGCCAATTCGCCGCGTTCGATGCATTCCATCAATCCCGGGCAACCCTGGGTCACCACGCGTACGTTCTGACCATGGTTTTCCAGCAAGGCCGCAAAGCGCGCACTTTGCAATGTCCCGGTCGTCGCCAGTACGCCGACCACGCCGTTTCGAGTCGCGGCTACAGCAGGCTTAACGGCCGGCTCCATGCCTATCACGGGAATATCAAAACGCTCACGAAGCGTTGAAATAGCGGCGGCTGTCGCCGTGTTGCAGGCCACCACCAGCGCCTTGGCGCCACGGCTGATCAAAAACTCCGAAAGCGCCAGCGAGCGAGTGCGGATTTCATCCGGGCTCTTGCCGCCATAAGGTGCATGGGCCGAATCGGCCACGTATAACAGATTTTCGCGAGGGAGTTCTTCGCGGATGTGAAGCAACACCGACAAGCCGCCGACGCCGGAATCAAACACGCCGATCGGGGCGTACGGATCAGGGTTCAGGGTACGAAGAGAATTCATTTGGGTTTCAGGTCGGAAGTCGGCGAAGTGTAGCGGAAAGGTGTGTACGGCGAAACCATTCAGCGCCAGGTCGCTGCAGCAATTACAATTGAGTATTCGCAACAAGGAATGCTTATGGGCAATCGACTGAGCAAGATCAGCACCCGCACAGGGGATGATGGCAGCACCGGCCTCGGGGATGGCACTCGTACCCGCAAGGACGCGCTGCGGATCGCAGCCATGGGAGACGTAGACGAATTGAACTCGCATATCGGCGTACTGCTTTGCGAACCGCTACCGGAGCAGGTTCGTACGCAGCTCGGACTGATCCAGCACGATTTGTTCGACCTTGGCGGAGAGCTCTGTATCCCCGGTCATGCCATGCTGAACCCGCAACGGGTTGAAGCGCTGGATGAACTGCTTCGAACATTGAATAGCGGCCTTACGCCCCTTAAGGAATTCATTCTGCCGGGGGGCACGCGGGCGGCGGCCTTGGCTCATGTAGCCCGCACAGTATGCCGCCGAGCGGAACGCACCGTGGTTGCCTTGAAGGCGCAGGAAGATGTCTCGGAAGAGGCGCTGCGCTACCTGAATCGTCTGTCTGACCTGATGTTCGTCATTGCCCGTACCTTGAACCTGGGATCGGGGCAAGGCGATATTCTGTGGAAGCGATAACTGCTATCGTTTCAAACTCCTGATCGCCAGCCAAGCAGCCGTCAAAACTTGCCGGCATGGAACATCAATGTCGACAGCATGACATCCTCCGACCATTCCACCTGAATACGGGTTAGCGCGGCATTATCGATATTGATGCGATAGCCGTATTCCGGCGAGAGGCCAATCGCATGAGCGATGATCATGCGCATCACGCCCGCGTGGCCGATCACCAGCACATGCTTGTCCCGCTGCCCCTCCAGGATTGCCTGCCACGCCTGGCCTACTCGGGTATAAAACTGATGCAACGGTTCGGCATTGGGCGGAGCGAAGGCAACCGGATCCTGCTTGAATCGCAACACGCGCAGCGGATCTTGCGCAGCGATCTCGGCGGACGTCCGCCCTTCCCATTCGCCGAAACCGGCTTCCTTGAGATTTTCGTCGCGAGATACTGGAACCCCCAGCCTCAGCCCAAGCGCATCGGCAAATGCAGCACAACGCTGCAAGGGTGAAGTCACGACATGCTGCCAGCCGGTAAAGTCGCCGACGGCATCCCACATCTGTTGCCAGCCCTTGTCGCTGAGCGGATCGTCCACCTGTCCACGGTAGCGCTTACCGCCGACTGGCTCCCCGTGGCGCATGAGATCGATGATGGTTTTGCTCATGCCGCGATCGTTTGGCGTTCGATGAGCATGGCATCGCCGTAGCTGAAGAAACGGTAGCGCTGCTCGACCGCATGGCGGTAAGCCGCGAGCACATGTTCCCGCCCGGCGAATGCCGAGACCAGCATCAGCAGCGTGGTGCGCGGCAAATGGAAATTCGTCAGGAGACGATCGACTACCTTGAAGCGATAACCCGGCGTGATGAAGATATCGGTATCGCCGCTGCCCTCAGTCAACTCGCCCATCCGCGCAGCACTCTCCAGTGCACGCATCGCCGTGGTCCCGACTGCAACGACCTTGCCGCCTCGATCGCGCGTGCGGCGGATGGCATCGACGGTCGCCTGCGGAATTTCATACCATTCGCTGTGCATCTTGTGCTGGCTGACCTCTTCCACCCGCACCGGCTGGAAAGTCCCCGCACCTACATGCAGGGTGACAAAAGCTTTTTCGATGCCCTTCGCAGCCAGCATCTGCATCACCTCGTCGTCGAAATGCAGCCCGGCCGTGGGGGCAGCGACCGCGCCGGGAGCGCGTGCGTAAACAGTCTGATAGCGCTCCTCGTCAGTCATATCGGCCGCATGGACGATATACGGCGGCAGCGGCAGTTTGCCATGTCGCTCCAGCAATTCGGCCAACGGAGTCTCGCCGAGGAATTTCAGCTCGAACAAATCCTCCTGACGCCCCAGCACCTCGACCTCCACCTCGCCTTCCAGCGTCAGGCGCCCGCCCGGCTTGGGCGAATGGGAAGCGCGCACATGCGCCAGCGCTCGATGCATATCAAGCATGCGCTCCACGAGTACTTCCACCTTGCCGCCGCTTTGCTTGACGCCATTGAGGCGAGCCTTGATGACGCGCGTATCGTTGAACACCAGCAAGTCACCCGGTGAAAGCAAGGTGGGCAGGTCGCGGAACATTCGGTCATGTACTTCGCCGGAATGGCCATCCAGACAGAGCAGGCGGCTTCCGCTGCGCTTTTCCGCGGGAAACTGCGCAATCAATTCGGACGGCAGTTCAAAATCAAAATCGCTGGTTCGCATGAAACTCCAAGGATAATTCGCTATAATGCCGACCTTCCACCAGCCGGGATGGCGGAATCGGTAGACGCAGCGGATTCAAAATCCGCCGCTGGAAACAGTGTGGGGGTTCGAGTCCCCCTCCCGGCACCAACGGAATTCTTCGCGTAACAGCAGCTTGCTGCGACCGCTTTTCTTCCCACGGCTCCTTTTGCAGCCCGCATTCTAACCCAAGCCATACCTTGGCCTGCAGTCATCTCCGCTTCCCCAGAATTGGGCAAAATCGCGCCCCACAATCAGGACAAAATTGTCTTTTTAAGTCAGCGGCTTAGCTTGTCACGAAAAATTCTTTATGCTAAGTTGCGCCTGACCTGCGGCAGTCTGTCGCACCTGTTGTATCGAGCACGAAATGTAATACAAGCAGTTTGCCGGAGGGAAATCGATGGCAACGTCGATTGTAGATTACAAGGTAGTTGCACGACCCAATCACTCCATGTCTCGAAAAGAGACATTCCGAGTCGTCGCGATACTCGCTTTCTTCTCCCTTTCTATTGCAATTGCTTTTGGTTTCGCCGGCGCGTGGCTGGTTTTCCCATTCGCCGGACTTGAATTGCTTGCGTTGGCGTATGCCTTCCATTTCATCCACTGTCACGCGGATGATTACGAAAGCATCACCATCTCGGGCGATCGCCTGGCCATAGAAAAGCAGCACTACAAGAACACGAGCCAGGTCGTACTAAACCGCTATTGGGCGCGGGTTGTATTGAAAGAAACGCCCAGCGGGGAGCATCGTTTGTGGCTTCGATCGCATGGCAAGGAAATTGAAGTTGGAAGGTTCATGAACAACCGGCAACGGTTGGCTGTGGCCCGACAACTGCAAATGCGCACCGGAGCGTTTCACTAAAAGCGAGATTCAAGGGAGCGAGAATGGCATTTCAATTTCTAAGAAAGGTTGGGATGGGTTTGATGCTAGCTGTGTGGTCCCTCGCCGCGCATGCCGAGTATTCATGGAATTTCCCCAAGCCCGTCACGCCCATGGCAGCGGATACGCTGCACGTGCATAACAAGTTCATGGTCATCATCATGGTGATCTTCGTTGTGGTGCTGGGGATCATGATTTACTCGATCATCACGCACCGCAAAAGCAAAGGCCATCAGGCGGCCTCCTTTACCGGCCCCAGCACCCGCGCCCAGGTCATCTGGACTTTGGTGCCCTTTGCCATTCTGCTCTACATCGACTTCATCCTCATGGGCATTCCGGCCTACCACAGCGTGGTACTGATGGAGGACACCAAGAACAACTCCGAAATGGTGGTCAAGGTGACCGGCAGCCAGTGGCGCTGGCAGTATGAGTACATGGACGGCGAAGCTCAGGGCATCAAGTTCGTCAGCAACCTGACCACCCCTGAAAACCAGATTTATAACCGCGAAGGCAAGGGCGAGCACTATCTGCTGGAAGTGGACAACCATCTCGTGCTGCCGACCGACAAGAAGGTTCGCATCCTGCTCACGTCCAACGACGTGATCCATACCTGGTGGGTGCCGGCATTCGGCGCAGCGCGCGATGCGATTCCCGGTTTCCTGCGCGAAACCTGGGTGAAGATCGAGGAGCCCGGCACCTATCGCGGCCAGTGCAAGGAACTGTGCGGCAAGGGCCATGGTTTCATGCCGGTGGTGGTGGATGCCGTTCCTGACGAAAAATACAAGGAATGGGTCGCCGCGAAAAAGGCCGAGATGAGCGCCGCTTCCGCCGATGCCGCCAAGGAATGGGGCAAGGATCAATTGATGACCCAGGGCAAGTCCGTGTATGAGAAAAATTGCGCGGTGTGCCACCAGCCGGACGGCAAGGGCCTTCCGCCCGCTTTCCCGGCGCTTGCAGGCAGCAAGGTTATCAACGCGCCCAATTTCGACGACGCGGGCAAACTCATGAAAGACAGTCACGTCGATCGCGTCTTCAACGGCAAGGGCATGATGCCGGCGTGGAAGGGTACGCTAAGCGATGCCGACATTGCTTCCGTCATCACCTACGAACGTAATTCCTTTGGCAACAACATGGGCGA
This sequence comes from uncultured Methylobacillus sp., assembly GCA_946478865.1. Next base: position 33,333 of record CAMLDO010000015.1, on the reverse strand, counting down.
TCTGGTACAGCCTTCCCAGATCAAGGCTCTGCGTTAATCGGAATCGAGGAGAGAAACATGAGCACTGCAACCGCAGCACATCATCATGATGATCATGATCACCACCCGACGGGGATCATGCGATGGTTGACTACGACCAACCACAAGGACATCGGTACGATGTACCTGACATTCTCGCTCATCATGTTCCTGGTGGGCGGCTCCATGATCCTTGCCGTCCGCGCAGAGCTGTTCCAGCCCGGCCTGCAGCTGATGCATCCGGAGTTCTTCAACCAGTTGATCGGTGTGCACGCGCTGGTCATGATCTTCGCGGCGCTCATGCCAGCCGCGACCGGCTTTGCCAACTGGATGCTGCCGCTGCAACTCGGCGCACCTGACATGGCACTGCCTCGCCTCAACAACTGGGGCTTCTGGCTGTTGCCGCCCGCCGCGCTGCTGCTGACTGCGCCTTTCATCCTGGCGCTGCTCGGTATCGGTGATGGTGCAATCGCGACGGGCTGGACGTTCTACACCCCGCTGTCCGTGCAGGGCGGCATCGGCGTGGACTTCGCGATCTTCGCTGTCCACCTGCTGGGGATTTCCTCGGTGATGGGCTCCATCAACGTATTGGTCACCATCTTCAACATGCGCGCGCCCGGCATGACACTCATGAAAATGCCGCTGTTCGCGCATGGCTGGATGATCACGGCCTTCCTGCTGATCGCCACTATCCCCGTGCTGGCCGGCGCAGTGACCATGCTGCTGACCGACCGCCATTTCGGCACTCACTTCTTCAACGCAGCCGGCGGTGGTGACCCGATCCTGTTCCAGCATCTGTTCTGGTTCTTCGGCCACCCCGAGGTATACATCCTGCTTCTGCCGGTGTGGGGCCTGATCCCGCACGTGCTGACCACCTTCTCCCGCAAGCCGACCTACGGTTACAAGGCGCAGGTGTATTCCTTCTGGGCCATCGGCATCCTGTCCGTCGTCGTATGGGCGCACCACTTCTTCACCGTCGGCATGCCGGTCCCCGCACTGCTCTACTTCATGTACAGCACGATGGCGATCTCGCTGCCGCTGGCTGTGCTGTTCTTCTGCTGGATTGCGACCATGTGGAAAGGCTCGATGACCTTCGAGACCCCGATGCTGTTCGCCACCGGCTGGATCATCCTGTTCGGCATCGGCGGCCTCACCGGCCTCGTGCTCGCCGACGTAGCGGCCGACGCACAGTACCACCACTCCTACTTCGTGGTGGCGCACTTCCACTACACGCTGTTCGCCGGCGGCATCATGGGCATCATGGCCGGCGTGTACTACTGGCTGCCGAAGATGACCGGCCACATGTACAGCGAAAAACTGGGCAAGCTGCATTTCTGGCTGACCGCGATCGCGTTCAACGTGACCTTCATCCCGCAATTCTTCCTGGGTCTGGCCGGCATGCCGCGCCGCATCCCGGACTATGCGCTGCAGTTCTCGGAGTTCAACATGATCTCCACCATCGGCGCATTCACGCTGGGCCTGTCGCAGCTGATCTTCGTCTACAACATCATCCGCACAGTGCGCGGTGGCGAAAAGGCCACCGACAAGGTGTGGGAGGGCGCGGAAGGCCTGGAGTGGACGCTTCCCTCCCCGCCGCCGTACCACAGCTTTACCGAGCAGCCGGTTATCAAGTAATACAACTCGGCCCGGCATCGTGCCGGGCCGGCTTTGGAAACACCATGGATCAAACGAGTGAGAAGAAACGCCGCAATGTTCGCATCGGGCTCGTTCTGGGCGCGCTTGTGGCAGTGTGGTACGTGATAGCGATGTTCTTGGTAGTGAAATCTTGATCGATACGGAAAAACGCGCGGCGGATAACAAGCGGCTGGCGTGGAAACTGATGGGGGTCGTGGCGGGTGCAGTGGCTTTCGCTTTCGCCTTGGTACCCCTGTACAACGTGTTCTGCGACCTGACCGGGCTCAACGGGAAAACCGAAGGATTACCGGCTCAGGTGCAGAAATCGATGAAGGTGGACGAATCGCGCTGGGTGAATGTGGAATTCACCAGCAGCGTGATGCCGGGCCTGGCGTGGAATTTCTACCCGAAGCAAAGCAGCATGAAAGTGCGGCCAGGCGAAATCATGATGGCGACGTTCGAGGCAAAAAATATGACCAACGAAACGGTCGTCGGTCAGGCAGTGCCCAGCGTGAGCCCATCGCAGGCGACGTTCTACTTCAAGAAGATCGAGTGCTTCTGCTTCCAGAAGCAGGAGCTGAAGGCGGGCGAGGCGAAGGAGATGCCGTTGCGCTTCTATGTGAGCCCGGACCTGCCCAAGGATATACGTACCGTCACATTGTCTTACGCGTTTTTCCACGCCGTCCCGACGGCGAACTAGGGAGCTGCCGCACAAGCAACCGCATGCGGCATAGGAAACAAAACATTAAAACACCGTAGAGGAGTTTTGTATGACCACGCAGACACATGAAGGCCACTACTTCGTGCCCAACCCCAGCATCTATCCGGTCATCCTGTCGGCCGGCATCATGGCGCTGGCAGCCGGCTTCATTTTCAGCGTCAACGAAAGCGTGCAAGGGCATGCAGCCGGCAAATGGATGATGATCGCCGGCTTTCTGGCCATTCTGTACGTACTGTTCGGCTGGTTCGGCAAGATCATCAGCGAAAGCGAAGGCGGCATGTACAAGAAGTGGGAGGATCGCTCCTTTCGCGTCGGCATGATCGTCTTCATCGCCTCCGAAGTTGCCTTCTTTGCCGCGTTCTTCGGTGCGCTGTTTTACATGCGCATGATCTCGGTGCCGGAAATCGCCAACTTCGACCAGCAATTCACCCCCTACCCCGGCTTTACCGGTGACTGGCCTACCGCGGGCCCGGGCGGCGTCGTGCTCGGCCATGAATACAACCCGGTGCAATTCACTCCGATGGGCGCCTGGGGCATTCCGGCCATCAACACCCTGATCCTGCTCTCCTCCGGCGTGACCGTTACCTGGGCGCACTGGGGCCTGCTCAAGAACAACCGCAAGCAGCTCATCGCCGGTCTCGCGATGACGGTAGCTCTCGGTATCGCGTTCCTGTGCTTGCAAGGTTATGAATATCACCACGCTTACGAGGAACTCGGCCTGACCCTCGGCAGCGGCGCTTACGGCGCGACCTTCTTCATGCTGACCGGCTTCCACGGTTTCCATGTGACGCTGGGGACCATCATGCTGATCGTCATCCTGCTGCGCAGCATCAAGGGCCACTTCACCTCCGACCACCACTTCGGCTTCGAAGGCGTCGCCTGGTACTGGCACTTCGTGGACGTGGTCTGGCTGCTTCTCTTCGTGCTGGTCTACTGGCTGTAAGAAATGAAAAGCGATGCTCACAAGGCATCGCTTTTGTCAGGGAGTCAGGCGCCGCGACTATAAAAGGCGCCTGAGATGATTAGTGCGGCTGGCCGATGATGCCCGAGTAATATCCGATCATCAGCAGCAGGAACAATCCAAGGGATAAGGAGATACGCAAGGTCAGGGCTTTCACGGTCCGCTTGCCCTCCCCTTTATCCTTCATCAGATAAAACAGAGCGGAAAACAGACTGCCGACGATAAGCAGCAAAGCAGCGATGATGAAGAGTTTCAGCAACATGACAGCCTCCGCTTTTGATAGTGCGTTCGATTATGGAACGCACCCCGGCATAAAGCAATTGCCTTGAATTACCGTTTCCGACCGCGCCTTCTGCCAGCCATTGCCACTCTCGTCTGCATTGCGCTATTCATCCGCCTGGGGCTGTGGCAATTGCACAAGGCCGAAGCAAAACAGGCACTTCAGGCGCAACAGGATCGTCATCTGGCCAAAGCGCCTGTGCCGCTGCCTGCCGTGATCGAGAATTCCGAGGCATGGCGGTATCGCAATGTCCTTGTCCGCGGAAGCTATGAAACCCGCTATCAGATCCTGCTCGACAACCAGGTCGAGAAAGGCCAGGCCGGCTACCATGTCCTGACGCCGTTCAGGATCGAAGGCAACAACCGCTACATCCTGGTGAATCGGGGCTGGATTCCTTCGCCGGCCGAGCATAGCGAAATACCGCAAGTCGATACACCACCCGGCAATCTCGAGGTCACCGGCAATCTCTGGTTACCTTCGGACAAGATCTACGCGCTGGAGGTGGCTCCCGGCAACTGGCAGCCCGTCTGGCAAAACATGGACATGAAACGCTACAGGCAATCCGTGCCGTTCGAGCTTTACCCCTTGATCGTCCGTCTCGACCCGAAAAGCCCGGCTGGCGGATTCGTGCGTAATTGGCCGCGCCCGGCGGAGCGCATCGAAATGCATTTCGGCTATGCTTACCAGTGGTTTGGATTTGCGCTGGCAGCTCTCGCGATCTATCTGTTCATGAGTTTCAGGAAAGTCGGGCAATAAATGCAGGAAACCACGTCATTACAGCAACGCAAAGGCCGGCGCATGCTGCTGTTCCTGCTTGTACTGTTTGCACTTCCCATCGTAGTGGTACTGAGCATGTACCGCTTCGATTACCGCCCGGGCGGAGCAAGCCACGGCGAGTTACTGACCCCGCCCAAACCGCTTCGACTACCTGCTACGCATGATTTGCAAGGCGCATCGTTCGATGCCGCTGCGTGGAAAAAGAAATGGCACCTGGTGACCATCGCCGAAGCGCAATGCGCCGCAGACTGTCGCGAACGCATCCATCTGCTGCGGCAAGTGCATGTCACGCTCAACAAGGAAATCGAGCGCGTGCAACGCATATTGATAGTGCCGCAAGCCGACACTGCCGAACTGGCAGATTTGCAGCGCCAGTATCCAGACCTTGTGATTCTCACAGGCAGCGAAGCAGCGGCTCTCGCTAAACAGTTCGACCTGCCCGCCCAGCCTGCGACCACCTCTGGCCGCGCCTATGTTGTCGACCCGCTGGGCAACCTCATCATGAGCTATCCCGCCGGATTCGACCCCAAGGGATTACAAAAAGACATGACCAGACTTCTGAAATATTCGTGGGTTGGATGATGAAAACCTTTGATCGCCTCGTGCTGGCTGCGGTACTCCTGACCTTCTGCGTGGTCGTGCTCGGCGCCTATGTGCGCCTGTCGGATGCCGGTCTGGGCTGCCCGGACTGGCCCGGCTGCTACGGCCATCTCACCGTACCGCAATCTGAAACGGCACTGGCCCATGTGGAAAAAGCCTTTCCTCACTCGCCGCTGGAATCGCACAAGGCATGGAAGGAAATGGTGCACCGCTATTTCGCCGGTACGCTGGGCCTGCTGATTCTTGCGCTGTGCGTGACCGCATGGCGCAAGCGCCGCAAATTCCACGCGCCGGTCGTGCTGCCTACGCTGCTGCTCGGCGTTGTGGCTTTCCAGGCTGCATTGGGCATGTGGACTGTGACGCTACTGCTTAAACCGGCGATTGTGAGTGCCCACTTGCTCGGCGGGATGACGACGCTGGCGCTGCTCTCCTGGCTAGCCCACCGCCGCTTTGGCAGCACGCCTTCCATCTACGGCATCAACTTCAATCAACTCCGGCCATGGGCTCGGCTCGGGCTACTGGTTATCGCAATACAAATCTTCCTCGGCGGCTGGACCAGTTCCAATTACGCCGCGCTCGCCTGTACGGATTTCCCTGCTTGTCAGGGAACGCTCTTGCCGCCTATGGATTTCGCCAATGCATTCCACATGATCCGCGAACTCGGCCAGACCGCCGACGGCCAGCAGCTCTCGCTCGCGGCCCTCACCGCCATACACTGGACGCACCGGCTCGGCGCGCTCGTCACCTTCCTCTATCTCGGATGGCTGGCGATACGAACAATGCGTACACCGGGGCTGGGAACGCTCGGCACCATGATGGCTGGCCTGCTGATCCTGCAAGTTGGGCTGGGCATCAGCAACGTGGTGTTCAGCCTGCCTCTGCCGGTAGCTGTCGCGCATAACGCAGTCGCAGCCTTGTTGTTAATCTCATTAGTGGTGTTAAACTCAAAAACGACCATGAAGTCAGGGAGGTAAGGTATGAGTGCAGTACTCGCAGTCAGACTCCAACGCATCAGCATCAGCTTCCAGAGCTTTTTCCTGATGTGCAAACCTCGGGTAACTGCCCTCATCGTCTTTACGGCGATGATAGGCATGTTCCTCGCCTCGCCCGGGATGATCCCGCTCGACCTCCTGCTCAACGCCACCATCGGCATCGCGCTCGCTTCGGGCGCGGCCGCCGCGTTCAACTGTCTCATCGAGCAGAAAATCGATGCGGTCATGGCACGCACACGTGCCCGTCCGCTACCCACCGGGCAAGTCACCTCGATCCAGACCGCAGTCTTCGCCACGCTGGTCGGCGCGCTCGGTCTCGCGATTCTCTACGTGAACGTCAATCCGCTGACGATGTGGCTCACCTTCGCGACCTTCCTCGGCTACGCGGTGATCTATACGATCTTCCTCAAGCCCGCGACGCCGCTCAATATCGTGATCGGCGGGGCTTCCGGCGCCATGCCGCCAGTCCTCGGCTGGGCAGCAGTCAACAATGTCGTTTCGCCCGAAGCGCTGATCCTGTTTCTCATCATCTTCGCCTGGACTCCGCCGCATTTCTGGGCGCTGGCGCTTTACCGCCGTGAGGAATACGCAAAGTCCGGCCTGCCCATGCTGCCGGTGACGCACGGCGAGGAGTTCACCCGCCTGCACATCCTGCTCTACACCATCATCCTCGTCGCCGTGACGCTGATGCCTTTCGGCAGCGGCATGAGCGGCTGGATCTATCTCGCAATTTCCACCGTGCTTAACGCAGTTTTCATGGCCTACGCCATCGGACTGCATCGCAGATACAGCGACGACCTCGCCAAGCGTACCTTCCGCTACTCGATTCTTTACCTGACCCTGCTCTTCGCCGCACTGCTGCTGGACCACTACCTGCTGCCCGCACCGATGCTGGCAGGCTAAGGCCGAAGCAAACGAAAGCGGCTGCCTCGGCAGCCGTTTTTCATTACAGCGATGATTAGAGTTTAGGCGGCGTATCGCTTTTCACGCCTAGCTTTCGCGCGACAGACAAGGTCAGCAGTGAAGCAAGGAACAGCAGGCCGAGCGTCATAAAAGACTTGCGGATCAGCGCAGAGTCGTCGATCCAGTCCCAGATCACGCCGATGCCGAGCAGCATGCCGACGACAATACAAAGGATGCAAACGGTGAAGCAGATCGTGCGTATGGTGTCTTGGCGCATTGTTGTTCTTCCCGCTCGTTTACGTCGATAACGCTATGATTACACGCGGCATCGATTAGTTTCTTGGCGAGATCAGCGGCAGCTGCGATCGCCTACGTAACCGATGATGCATGGCCGATTGGGTCGCGGTTGAATCGGGGTAATGACGGGCGGAATGTGGTCGCGATGCCGGGGACGTCCATAGGGATATCCGGGCCCATACACCGGGATATAAACCGAGGAGCCTTCCCGCTGAGCCTCCGCCGCAGCCAGTTCCCGCTCGCGATCCTCCCGCGCCTCCTGTCTGCGCAATTCCTCCGCTTTCAACTGCGCCTCTTCGCGACGTTTTCTATCGTAATAACGATTTTCTTCCAGCAGCCGATCCAGACGCTCCTTCGCCCGCAATTCGTCCGCCTGCGAAACCGGCGGAAGCGGCGCAAGCTTGCCTACCGGTTTAGTCATGCACGGCGTGTCCTGATACACCAGCTTTTGGTTGCTGTCCTTGCATTTGTAGATTTCGGCTGATGCCACCAACGGAATTCCGAGCAGCAATACGACCACCAGATTTCTCATGCAACGCTCCTTTGTCCTTGCACTCCATAGTACATAGACAGAAAAACGGAAGGAATATTTAAGACCGAACTTGACCTCATGTAGGCCATATACCGACAGACTTTTCCATAAACCCTGGTATAGACTTCAAGCGCAACAGTAAGGCGTTGCTCCACTTTCGCAGGAGATTTTCTTGATGTTGAATGGCCTACGACCCTATCGTCTGACACAAATACTATCCTTCGTTGCCGTTACCGGCCTCGCCTTGTGCTCCACCTCTTTGATGGCGGCTGAGAAGTCAATCAAGGACGAAGCCGCTACAGCGTCATCCGCCCCAACCAAACACAAAATCGACCGTTCTGGTCGAACCCAAACGGGTAAGGCATCGATCTATTCGGAAAAATTCATCAACAAAACGATGGCGGACGGCAACAAGATGGATCCTAACGATGATAATGCTGCCAGTAAAACCCTTCCGCTAGGCACCAAGGCAAAGGTTACCAATCTGAAAACCGGTCAGAGTACCGAGGTGACCATCCAGGACAGGGGCCCTCATGTGAAAGGACGCATCGTAGACCTTCCGCCTGCCAAGGCCGAGGAAATCGGCCTGACCAAGAAAGAAGGGGTGGCAAAAGTGGAAGTGACTCCCGTTGAAATCCCGTTGCCCGATGGCAGCGTCAAACTGGTGGATGGTGCAGATACCAAAGAAAACTAGCTAATCCTAAAGCAGGAAAAACAAAAGGGTTAGATTGCATCTAACCCTTTGTTCTTATTGGTGGGTCGGGTGGGGGTCGAACCCACGACCAACGGATTAAAAGTCCGCTGCTCTACCACTGAGCTACCGACCCGTGGAAGGGGCGCCATTATCGCGGAAAGCGGCACCCCGGTCAACGGGAACTAGCGCAAACCGGGAAAACGGCCTTGCATGGCGCGCATCATCTTGCCCATGCCGCCCTTGGAGAACATCTTCATCATCTTTTGCATCTCCTCGAACTGATTGAGCAGGCGATTCACGTCCTGCACCTGAACGCCGGCGCCAGCAGCGATGCGGCGCTTGCGAGAAGCCTTGAGCAGGTCCGGCTTGCGGCGCTCCTGCGGAGTCATGGAGTTGATGATGCCTTCGATGCGGCGCAAGGCTTTCTCGCCGACTTCCGGATTGACGTTGTTGGCCATGTTAGCGAGTTGTGCGGGCATCTTGTCCATGAGCGCGCTCATGCCGCCCATCTTGCGCATCTGCAGCATCTGGTTCTTGAAGTCTTCGAGGTCGAAGTTCTTGCCGGATTTGACCTTCTCGGCCAGCTTTTTGGCTTCGTCGAGATCGACGTTCTTCTGCGCCTGTTCGATGAGGCTGAGCACGTCGCCCATGCCGAGTACGCGGGAAGCCATGCGCTCGGGATGGAAGGGTTCGAGGCCGTCAACCTTTTCGCTGACACCGATGAACTTGATCGGCCGACCGGTCACGTGGCGCACGGAGAGCGCAGCACCACCACGTGCATCGCCATCCAGCTTGGTGAGCACGACACCGGTGAGTGGCAGCGTTTCGTTGAAGGCGCGCGCCGTATTGACCGCATCCTGGCCCTGCATCGCATCGACCACGAACAGCGTTTCAACCGGGTTTAGCGCGGCGTGGAGGTTCTTGATCTCCGTCATCATCGCTTCGTCGATGGCGAGACGACCCGCAGTATCGAAGATCAGCACGTCATGGAAATGACGGCGTGCATGGTCGAGCGCATTGCGGGCGATGTCTTCCGGCTTCTGGTTGACGTTGGAATCAAAGAAATCGATACCGAGCTGGCTCGCCAGCGTACGCAACTGCTCGATCGCGGCCGGACGATAGATGTCGGCGCTGACCAGCAGCACTTTCTTTTTCTGCTCCTTGAGCAGGCGTGCGAGCTTAGCTGAGGTGGTGGTCTTGCCCGAGCCCTGCAAACCGGCCATGAGAATGATCGCAGGAGGAACGGCGGCAAGGTTGAGCGGGACGGCCTGCTCGCCCATGAGCCTGGTCAGCTCATCGTGCACCACCTGGATGACGGCCTGGCCCGGCGTGAGGCTTTGCAGTACCTCACGGCCCTGGGCGCGCTCCTTGACGTGGGCGATGAAGTCCTTGACGACGGGCAGCGCCACGTCGGCTTCGAGCAGCGCCATGCGTACTTCACGCATCGCGTCCTGGATGTTTTCTTCGGTCAGGCGGGCATGGCCGCGCAGGGTTTTGACGACTTGCTGTAGCCGTCCGGTCAGGTTTTCTAGCATGGGGCTATCCGGCTGAGGTTGTCAGAAGGCTGCTTCTGAGGAATGACGCTCGTGATATAGTGTCGCAAACTGGAATTTTAACCGAAGAATGCTGGACTTACTCCCTCATTTAGTCGTCGCCGGTTTCTACGCGGCGGTGGCGTTCGATTTCTGGCGCAGCGAGAAATCCGAATCTTCGCGCGACCATGCACCCTGGCATCATGTCGCCATCGGCATCGGCCTGCTGCTGCACGGCGTCATGCTCTCCAAATCGCTGTTCCACGGCGGCCTCAACCTCGGCCTCACCAATGCGCTTTCCGCCATTTTCTGGCTGACCGTGCTGATCTACTGGATCGCCGACTTCAAGCGCGAACTGCATAGCCTGCAAGCCTTCGTACTGCCGCCCGCGGCGCTATTCGTGGTGTTGCAGGGACTGATCCCCGAAACGCATCTCGTGCCTTACGCCAACCAGCCCGCCTTCATGTGGCACCTGGTAATCGCGATGCTCGCCTATAGCCTGTTCACCTTTGCCGCGCTGCATGCGCTGCTGATGGCCGCCGCCGAACGTAGTTTGCATCGTAAGCCGACACTCGTCCGGGTACCGGAATTCCCCCCACTGGTTCCCATGGAAAAACTGCTGTTCCGCATCATCACGCTCGGCTTCGTATTGCTGACACTGACCCTGGTCAGCGGCATCGTATTCTCGGAGCAGTTGTTCCATCAGGCGCTCCGCCTCAATCACAAGAACGTCTTCACCATCGTTTCGTGGGTGATTTTCGGCGGGCTGCTGATCGGACGCTTCAAATACGGCTGGCGCGGCAAGAAAGCCATCCGCTGGACGCTAAGCGGCTTCGGCATCCTGCTGCTGGCGTATATCGGCAGCAAATTCGTGCTCGAAATCGTACTCGGCCGATAAGTCTTCGAAAATGAAAAAGCCGGCATAAGCCGGCTTTTTTATTCAGGGCGGGAATAGCCTAATTACGCAAACTGATGATTGGCCACTTCGCTTCTTCAGCGTAAGCACGCAATGTCGGATCAGGATCCACGGCGACTGGATGGTCCACCACCTTCAGCAGCGGCAGGTCATTCAGCGAATCGCTGTAGAACCATGTTTCCTCGAAATCCGCCAGCCCTTGGCCGCGCGCATGCAGCCATTCGTGCAGGCGCGTCACCTTGCCTTCCTTGAAGCTGGGGGTACCGGTCACGCGACCGGTGAATTCGCCATCGATTTCTTCCGGTACGGTACCGATAAGATGCTCGATTCCGAACTCATGGGCAATCGGCGTAGTCACAAAAGAGTTGGTGGCGGTGATGATCAACATCAAATCGCCGGCCTGGCGATGCTTTTCAACCAGCGCCTTTGCCTTGTCGGTCATCATGCCCCGGATTTTTGTCTGCATGTATTGCGCATGCCACGCATCGAGTTGTTGGCGCGGGTGCTGCGACAGCGGTTTGAGCTGGAACTCCAGGAAGGCGTAGATATCCAGCGTGCCGTTCTTGTAGTCCTCATAGAACTTGGCGTTGCGCGCCTGATGCAGCTGACGATCCAGCACGCCTTGGGAAATCAGGAATTCCGCCCACTCGAAATCGCTGTCTCCGGCCAGCAGGGTGTTATCCAGGTCAAACAGGGCTAAGCGCAATGTGTTCTCCAACCGACTGAAAAAGGGGTAAAGTTTAGCGCAAGAAAGCGCGGTTTTATCTGAACGCCATGAATTTTCCCGACACCTTGCTGCCCTCCTCCCTGCACTGGATTGCCAACCTTATCGCTTTGCTGCTGCTGGTACTGATCCTGAGACGAGCGCCCTGGAGATGGTTGAAAAAAACCGACATCCTGAACGTCTTCATGGGTGCGGCCGTAACGCTGATCATGGTGTGGAGCATCAAGGCCGGGATCAAGCCAGGCCTGAACTTTCACATGCTGGGCGCAACCCTGCTGACATTGATGTTCGGACCGTGGCTCGCGCTGGCGGTTCTTTCGCTGGTGCTCGGTGCAGTAACCTTCATGGGTGCTTCCGGGTGGAGTAGTTTCGGCGCAAACTTCCTGCTGATGGCCGCTCTGCCAGTCATGATGAGCCATGCCATTTTCCGTGCAGCGGACCGTCATTTGCCGAATCATCTGTTCGTATACATCTTCGTCAGCGGTTTTGTCGCGGCCGGCCTGACCATGGTCACATGCGGGCTTGCATCGGCGACTATTTTAAGAATAGTAGGCACTTACACCAGCATCTATCTTGGCTCGCAATACCTGCCATTTTTCATCTTGATGGGCTGGTCCGAAGCAATGCTCACCGGGATGGCGATCACGCTGATGGTCGTCTACCGCCCCAACTGGGTGTGTACATTCAGCGACGAGCGCTATCTGAAGTCGCAGACTTGAGGAAGCCTGGCAACAGCACCAGCATCACGCCCGCCAGAATTACTGCCATCGCGACGATTTCATAAAACCCGATATGCTCGTCGGCGAGCCATGCACCCAGCGCCATCGCCACCAGCGGGTTGACGAACGCATAACTGGTCGCCAGTGCAGGCCGAACGGTTTTCAGCAGATAAAGATAAGCGCTGTAGGCCACGAAGGATCCGAAGACGACAAGATAGGCGAGCGCCAACATCGCATTCAGCGTGGGCACACCTGTCATGCGTTCTCCCTGGGCGGCACTCACCAGTGCCAGTACCGCGCCTCCTGCCAGCATCTGCGCAGCGCTCGACATCCCGCCGACAGGCAAAGGCAAGCGCTTTCCCCAGACCGAACCAAGCGCCCATGAGATGGCAGCGATCAGCAATATCGATGCACCCATCGGGCTCGCCCGCATATTCCCATCCAGATTGAGGACCACTACACCGAGAAGGCCGAGCCCAACGCCCAGCCATTCCCACTTGTGCGGCCACTCGCCCCAGAAGATGGAGAACAGCACTACCCAGATCGGCACAGTCGCGATAACCATGGCTGCAGCTCCGGTATCCACCCATTGCTGCGCGTAGGCGACGCCGGCATTTCCGACAGTAAGCAGCATGGTGCCGACGATGGCCGCTCCGCCCCATTGAGCCAGGCTGGGATGTGCCTCGCCGCGCCATCGCAACACGAGGTAGAGCAGTCCGCCTGCAAACAGAAAGCGTATCGAGGCCATCATGAATGGTGGAAAGCTCTCGATGGCGAGTTTCATGCCGATAAAAGTCGAGCCCCAGATGAAATAGAGCGCAACCAGGCACAGCGGAACCAGCAATTTCTGTCTTGTATCCATATCGATCCAAATAAAAAGGGCCGCTTGCGGCGGCCCCTGTTTTTCCTCGGGTCCTGCCTATAACTGCGGGTGGGCGCGCTCCAGCTTGGAATAGAGTTTGTTCAACCCATTCAGGTACGCCTTGGCCGAGGCAATGACGATATCGGTATCGGCTCCTTGACCGTTGACGATACGGCCGCCCTTGGATAAGCGTACCGTCACCTCGCCTTGCGCATCGGTACCTGTCGTAATGTTGTTTACCGAATACAGCAACAATTCGGCGCCGCTCTTGGCGATCTGTTCGATCGCCTTGAACGATGCGTCCACCGGACCACCGCCGTCGGCTTCGGCACTGTGCTCCGCGCCATTGTCCATGACGGTAACGCGCGCATGGGGCGTTTCCCCGGTCTGCGAACAGACGTTGAGGTAGACCAGCTTGTAGTTCTCGCTCGCCTCGTTGACGATCTCGTCGCTCACCAGAGCCTGCAAATCTTCGTCGAAGATTTCCGACTTCTTGTCGGCCAGATCCTTGAAGCGCGCGAATGCAGCATTAAGCGCCTCCTCACTCTCCAGTTCGATGCCGAGTTCCTTCAATCGCGTGCGGAACGCATTGCGGCCTGAGAGCTTGCCGAGGGTCAGCTTGTTCGCATTCCAGCCCACGTCTTCGGCACGCATGATCTCGTAGGTTTCGCGGTGCTTGAGCACACCGTCCTGATGGATGCCGGATTCGTGCGCGAACGCATTTGCACCGACAATCGCCTTGTTCGGCTGCACCGGATAACCAGTGATCGAGGACACGAGTTTGGAAGTCGGCACAATCTGCGTGGTGTCGATGCGGCTATCGCAGGAGAATACGTCCTTGCGTGTCTTGACTGCCATGACAATTTCTTCCAGCGAAGCATTGCCCGCACGCTCGCCCAAGCCGTTGATGGTGCATTCGACCTGGCGGGCACCGTTCATCACAGCGGCAAGGGAATTGGCTACCGCCATCCCGAGATCGTTATGGCAGTGGGTGGACCAGACTACCTTGTCGGAGTTGGGCACGCGTTCGATCAACTGTTTGATGCGTTCGCCCCACAAGGCGGGAATCGAGTAGCCGACGGTGTCCGGAACATTGATCGTCTTGGCGCCCGCCTGGATGACCGCGTCGAACACACGTACGAGAAAATCCATTTCGGAACGTACTGCGTCCTCGGCAGAGAACTCCACATCATCGGTGTACTCCAGCGCCCACTTCACCGCCTGTACCGCACGCTCGACCACCTGGTCCGGCGTCATGCGCAGCTTGTTCTCCATATGGATCGGGCTGGTCGCGATAAAAGTATGAATGCGGCCCTTCTTGGCCGGCTTGATCGCTTCTCCCGCACGCCGCACGTCGTTCTCGCTAGCACGCGCAAGCGAGCATACGGTGGATTCCTTGATGGTTTCGGCAATCGCCTTGATCGCCTCAAAATCGCCCGGACTGGCTGCAGCGAAACCGGCTTCGATCACATCCACGCCCAGCTTTTCCAACTGGCGCGCAATGCGTATCTTCTCTTCCTTGGTCATCGCCGCGCCGGGACTCTGCTCACCGTCACGCAACGTGGTGTCGAAAATGATCAACTTGTCCTGCATGTTCATGCTCCATTCGTTCTTTCGGAAGCCGGTCGATTCAAATGCTTCCGCGAGGTTACAGCCTCGCATTCTTTAAACCGCACAGTATCGGACTACCGTGCACGTTTGTAAAACCGGATTGGGGGATTAGGGTATTAGCGCGCGGCGCGCAGCAGCAACCCGGCCAGTAAAAGGCCGAGATACGGAAGAGATAAGATGTTGTAGCGATTGAAAAACATGTGCTTGACTATAAAAGGTTTTCCACCTCACTGCAACTAGGCGTCCTTTTTGCCGAAACGCCGCAGCAGCCACATCACATAGCCTGACAACCCATACACGACGAACAACATGAACAGCACTTCCGGTGGGCTGTAGGACACCAGCACAAAGGCCAGCACGATGCCGAGGATGACTACAAAAGGCACGCTCTTGCGCAGGTTGAAATCCTTGCCGCTGAAATAGCGCAGATCGCTCACCATGGTGAGACCGGCGAATACGGTGAAGCACCAGGCCAGCCATTTCATGTGCAGCCAGCCGAAGAGGATATCAGCCCCTGATACGCCATTCTCGTGCATGACCCACACTAGCCCCGCCAGCAATGCGGCAGCCGAAGGACTCGGTAGCCCCTGAAAGTAGCGCTTGTCGGATTCGTCGAGCTTGGTGTTGAAGCGCGCGAGACGCAAGGCCGCGCCAGCGCAATAGATGAAAGCCGCGATCCAGCCCAGCTTGCCCATGGGTTGTAGCGCCCAGACATAAAGCACCAGCGCCGGAGCGACCCCGAAGGACACCATGTCGGACAGACTGTCATACTCCGCACCGAATGCGCTTTGCGTATGAGTGAGGCGGGCAACACGGCCGTCCAGGCCATCCAGTACCATCGCGAGGAAAATTGCGACCGCGGCATGCTCGAAACGCCCGTTCATGGCCTGCACCACTGCATAGAATCCAGCGAACAGCGCACCCGTCGTAAACAGGTTAGGCAGAAGATAGATGCTGCGCTCGCGCAATTTGGGATCGATCAGGGGGCGGGGATGACGCGGAGGAACGGGTTGATTGGCCATGGATCGCAAAGTTATTGTTAACCGGCGTTCAGTATAGCAACAATGCCCCGGCAGACAATCGGTGATACGCAGTTTCGGAAACCGCTGACATCAGTTTACGCCTGACGCCTAGAGCTCATTTCTGCTGGATTCATATATCGCGTGAACCAGCCATGCAGATGGATCGGCTACAGTGGTTGCGAAGGCTATTCCAGCCGACTGAACCGGGCTCTTGTGTTAGTATGCCGCCCCATCATGCTCTATTCCGTCACCCATACCGACGGCGCCGCCCGCCGCGGCACGCTCACTCTTGCTCATGGCACCGTACAGACGCCTGCGTTCATGCCAGTGGGTACTTACGGCAGCGTCAAGACCATGTCGCCGGACGAAGTGCGGGCGATCGGCGCTCACATCGTGTTGGGCAATACCTTCCATCTCTGGCTTCGTCCTGGGCTAGACGTGATCGAAGCGCACGGCGGATTGCATCGCTTCATGGGCTGGGATGGCCCCATTCTTACTGACTCTGGCGGTTTTCAGGTCTGGAGCTTGGGCGCGTTACGCAAAATTACCGAGGAAGGCGTGAAATTCCGCTCCCCGGTCAACGGTGATGCCTGCTTCCTGACGCCGGAAGAATCCATGCGCATCCAGCGCGTGCTCAACTCCGACATCGTCATGATTTTCGACGAGTGCACCCCCTATCCCGCCACCTGGACTCAGGCGCGCGACTCGATGGAGCTCTCGTTACGCTGGGCCGAGCGCAGCAAGAAGGCACACGAAGGCAACAGCAACGCGCTGTTCGGCATTATCCAGGGCGGCATGTACGAAGACCTGCGCGACAAATCCCTCAAGGGACTTACCGATATCGGTTTCGACGGCTACGCCATCGGCGGCCTTTCTGTGGGCGAACCCAAGGAGGACATGTTGCGCATCCTCGACCATGTTCCGCCGCAAATGCCGAATGACAAGCCGCGTTATCTCATGGGCGTGGGTACGCCAGAGGATCTTGTGGATGCAGTCGAGCGAGGCGTGGACATGTTCGATTGCGTGATGCCGACGCGCAATGCGCGCAATGGCTGGCTGTTTACGCGCAACGGCGACATCAAGCTCAAGAACGCGCGCTACAAAACCGACACCGGCCCGCTCGATCCGGAATGCAGCTGCTATACCTGCCGCCACTTCACGCGCGCCTATCTGCATCACCTGCATCGCGTCGGCGAAATCCTCGGCAGCCGCCTCAATACCATTCACAACCTGCACTACTATCAGGAGTTGATGGCCGGCCTGCGTCTCGCCATTGAAGAAGGCCGCCTCACCCGGTTTGCCGAAGAATTCCGTCAGCGCCGGGCTTCGAATCAGCTATAACGAAAAAATCGCAAAAACCTTCCTCCACGATGCTGTTTTGCCTTTGTGCTAGAATTTTCCGCTTTTAGTCAGTCATAAAAAGGACTTACCGTGTTTATCAGCAACGCATATGCCGCGACTCCCGCCGCTGCCACCCCCGACTGGACCAGCTTTCTCCCGCTGATCGTCATTTTCGTGCTGTTCTGGTTCATGCTCATCCGTCCGCAGATGAAGCAGGCCAAGGAACACCGCAAGATGCTGGAAGCGCTGCAAAAGGGTGATGAAGTTGTCACCACGGGTGGCGTAGCGGGCAAGGTAGTCAAGGTCGGCGACAGTTTCGTCGCGATCGAAATCGCTCCGGAAGTCACCGTACAAGTGCAGAAGCACACCGTGCAAACCCTGCTGCCCAAAGGCACGCTGAAGGCTCTCTAAGAAAACCATCGGGACATTCCCATGAACCGCTATCCGCTCTGGAAGTACATCCTCATCGCGATCGTGCTGATCTTCGGCATGATCTACGCCCTACCCAACCTGTTCGGCGAAGCGCCTGCCGTACAAGTGTCCCCGGCCAAGAGCACCATCAAGGTCGAGCCGGCGCTTTTACAGCAGGTCGAATCCGCACTCAAGGCGGAAAACATTGCCTATGACGGCCTTTTCATGGACGAGAAAGGCGTCAAGGTACGTCTCGACACGCCGGACGCGCAGGTTAAAACCAAGGATGCACTGACGGAGCGGCTCGGCAAGGACTACGTCGTCGCCCTCAACCTGGTGTCGCGCTCCCCGGAATGGCTGCGCCGTATTGGCGCGCTGCCGATGTACCTCGGCCTCGACCTGCGCGGCGGCGTGCACTTCCTGCTGCAGGTGGACATGAAAGGCGCCGTGGACAAGGCGGCCGAACGCTATGTCGGCGATCTGCGCACCACGTTACGCGAAGTACGCATTCCTTATATGGGCGTAACACGTGAAGCTCAGTCGGTGCAGGTGAAGTTCCGTAACGCAGCCGATCTGACCAAGGCCGAAGCGGAAATCCGCAAGAGCTACCCGGATCTGGTGCTCAAGGAATCCACCGACGGTGAAAACAGCGTGCTGACTGCGACGCTGTCCGAACAATCCAGGAAGCAGATCCAGGAGTTCGCTCTCAAGCAGAACATGCAAACCCTGCATAACCGCGTGAACGAACTCGGTGTAGCCGAGCCCGTGATCCAGCAACAGGGTTTGGACCGCATCGTGGTCCAACTGCCGGGCGTGCAGGACACGGCCAAGGCAAAGGAAATCCTCGGCCGCACCGCCACGCTGGAAATCCGCATGGTGGACGACGAGAAGAGCAGCGACCAGACTGCGCTGGACGCAGCATCCAAAGGCCAGGTCCCGTTCGGCGACGAGTACTTCGTCGACCGCGACGGACGTCCGCTGCTGCTCAAGAAGAACGTCGTCCTGACTGGCGATTACATTACAGACGCCGGCCCGGGTCTCGACCAGCAGACTGGCGGCTCCGTGGTGCATGTGACCCTGGACGGTCGCGGCGCGCGCATCTTCAAGCAGGTGACGCGCGAGAACGTCGGCAAGCGCATGGCCATCCTGCTGGTCGAGAAAGGCCAGGCAGAAGTCATTACCGCGCCGGTGATCCAGGAAGAAATCGGCGGGGGCCGTGTGCAGATCAGCGGCATGGCCAACGTGCAGGAAGCCACCGATGTGGCCCTGCTCCTTCGTGCCGGCGCGCTGGCCGCTCCGATGGATATCATCGAGGAACGTACCGTTGGCCCGAGCATGGGCGAGGAAAACATCAAGCGCGGCATCCACTCCACGCTGTGGGGCTTTGCCGCCGTGGCTGTGCTGATGATCGTGTATTACATGGTGTTCGGCACGATTTCCGTGCTGGCGCTGGGTGCCAATCTGCTGCTGCTGGTCGCGATTCTCTCGCTGCTGCAGG
The DNA here is from genome assembly GCA_946478865.1 of uncultured Methylobacillus sp. Next base: position 14,287 of record CAMLDO010000015.1, on the reverse strand, counting down.
CCACTCTGACACTACCCGGCCTCGCGGCTATCGCGCTGACATTGGGTATGGCGATCGACGCCAACGTGCTCATCAACGAACGGATCCGCGAGGAGCTGCGCAATGGCGTTTCGCCGCAGACCGCGATCCATGCCGGTTACGACCGCGCCTTCGGCACTATTCTGGACTCCAATATCACGACGATGATCGCGGGTCTGGCGCTGTTCATGTTCGGTACCGGCCCGGTCAAGGGATTTGCTGTCGTGCACGTGCTCGGCATCCTGACCTCGATGTTCACCGCAGTGCTGGTTTCGCGCGGGATCGTGAACCTGGCTTACGGCTATCGCCGCAAGATCAACAAGCTGCCGATCGGCTAAGCGACTGGAATAGGCACAGACATGGAACTCTTCAAGATCAAGAAAGACATTCCCTTCATGAGCTATGGGCGCATCACGACGTCCATCTCGCTCGTGACATTCATCCTCGCAATATATTTCCTTGCCACGCGAGGCCTCGCGCTGGGGGTGGACTTCACCGGCGGCACCGTGATGGAAGTGAGCTACCCGCATGCGGCAAATATCACGGAGATTCGCGCTGCGGTCGATGGCATCGGCCTCAAGGACGCCACCGTGCAGAACTTCGGTACCAGCCGCGACGTGCTGATTCGCCTGCCGATCAAGGAAGGCGTGAGCACGGCCAAGCTGTCGGAACAGGTGATCGGCGCGCTGCGTGAGCGCGATGCCACTGTTGAATTGCACCGCGTGGAATTCGTCGGCCCGCAAGTCGGCGAGGAGCTGTATGAAAACGGCGCACTCGCAATGCTGCTGGTGTGCGTGGGCATCATGGCCTATCTCGCGATCCGCTTCGAATGGCGCTTCGCCGTGTCTGCCGTGATCGCGAACATGCATGACGTGGTAATCATTCTGGGCTTTTTCGCGTTCTTCCAGTGGGAATTCAACCTCACCGTTCTCGCCGCCGTGCTGGCTGTTCTGGGCTACTCGGTCAATGAATCCGTCGTGGTGTTCGACCGGGTACGCGAGAACTTCCGCAAGATGCGCAAGGCCTCTGTGCAGGAAGTGATCGACAATGCGATCACCCGCACCATGTCCCGTACCATCATGACCCACCTCTCCACCCAGCTCGTGGTGTGCTCCATGCTGTTCTTCGGCGGTGAGGTGCTGCACAATTTCGCGCTGGCGCTGACCATCGGCATCCTGTTCGGCATCTATTCCTCGGTGCTGGTCGCGAGCCCGATCGTGATGGCGCTCGGCATTTCGCGCGAGGACCTAGTCAAGGTAGAGAAGAAGGAAGAGGCAGACGCCCTGCCTTGACAAGACTCCGCCCTTACGCGGAAACTTGGCACTTCTCTTGAACTGACTGTTCCCCCTTGGACGACATACCTTTATCGTGGCAGCTCGGCGCTCTCGCCGGGCTGCTCATGATCGGCGCTTTCTTTTCCATCGCCGAAACCAGTCTCATGTCACTCAACCGCTACCGGTTGAGACATCTTGCCAACACCGGCCATCGCGGCGCGCGACTGGCGAGCGTCCTGCTCGCCAAGACCGACAAGCTGCTCGGCGTCATCCTGCTCGGCAACAATTTCGCCAACGCGGCCTCTGCTACGCTAGTCACGGTGATCTGCGTACGCCTGTTCGGCGACGGTGAAATGGTGCTGGCCAGCGGTACGCTGGCCGTGACTTTCGCCATCCTCGTGTTCGGCGAGATTTCGCCCAAGGTCATCGCCGCGACCTATCCGGAACGTCTCGCCTTCACCAGCAGTTACATCCTCTACCCGCTGCTCAAGGTCGCCTACCCTATCGTCTGGTTCGTGAACCTGTTCGTGAGCGCTTTCCTCAAGCTGTTGCGGGTCAAAACCAATTTCAGCGAATCCGACCACGCGATCAGCATGGAAGAGCTGCGCACCATCGTAACCGAGTCAGGCAAATTCATCCCCAAGAAGCACCGCAGCATTCTGCTTAACCTATTCGATCTGGAAAAAGCCACGGTGGACGATGTAATGACGGCACACACGCAGATCGAAGCCGTGGATTTCGATGCGCCGCTGGATACCATCCTGCACCAGATTGCCACCAGCCATCACACCCGCATGCTGGTGCGTCAGGGCCCGACCGAGGAAGTCATCGGCGTGCTGCATATCCGCAAGGTGATGCACCAGATCCAGAGCGGCGAAGCAGACCTGGACATGCTGCGCGAAGTGCTGATGGAGCCTTACTATGTTCCGTCCGGCACCCCCCTGTATACACAACTGCAGCAGTTCCAGGAAAAGCAGCAGCGCATGGCCCTGGTCGTCGATGAGTATGGCGAACTCAAGGGCCTCGTAACGTTGGAGGACATCCTGGAAGAAATCGTTGGCGATTTCACTACCCAGTCGCCGATCCACAGCACAGCCTTTCATCAGCAACCGGACGGCAGCTGGCTGGTGGACGGCGGCGTGCAGTTACGCAATCTCAATCGCAAGCTCAATCTCGGCTTCCCGCTGGATGGCCCGCGCACGCTCAACGGACTCGTGCTCGAACACTTCCAGGACATCCCGGAACCAGGCACCAGCTTCAAGATCAGTGGTCATACCCTGGAGGTCGTGCAAACTCAGGAGCGCATTGTCAAAAGCGTTCGCATTTACCCCTAGATCGAGAATTGGCTATAGATTTTCTTCATCGAAAAATCACGGGCTAGCCTGTTCTGGCTACTTGAAAAAATCCGTTTAAGGCTCACAATAAGAACACGCTATGGCGAAGATTCACGAAAGCACCGTTATCGCCCCCACGGCAACGCGGCAAAAACCGCCCCCTTTGTACAAGGTGTTGCTGTTGAACGATGACTACACGCCTATGGAATTTGTTGTGGTGGTCCTGCAGCAGTTTTTTTCCAAAAGCCGCGAACAGGCCACCCAAATCATGCTCAAAGTACATAACGAGGGCATAGGTTTGTGCGGTATATATCCGCATGGCATTGCCGAAACCAAGGTGAACCAGGTCACCACATTTGCCAGGGAGCACCAGCACCCTTTGCAATGCATCATGGAAGAAGAATAAGCGCCTATGAACATGGGGCTTGAACCACAGCAGATCGCTCCCATCTTAATAGAGTGCCAAGGCCTTCTGCAGAATCGGGAACAGAGGGCCGGCAACACGCAGTACTACCGGTGTCAGGAATTTGAGGTGCTAAGATGATTGCGCAGGAACTGGAAGTATCCCTACACATGGCGTTCATGGACGCGCGCCAGAAACGCCATGAACTGATCACGGTGGAGCACCTGCTGCTCGCGATGATCGACAATCCGACTGCGGCGCAGGTGCTGCGCGCATGCGGCGCCGACCTGGAAGTGCTGCGCCGCGAACTGACCAACTACATCGAAGAGCACACTCCCACAGTCACCGGGAACGACGAAGTCGACACGCAGCCGACGCTCGGTTTCCAGCGCGTGATTCAACGCGCCATCCTGCACGTCCAGTCCTCCGGCAAGAAGGAAGTCACCGGCGCCAATGTGCTGGTCGCCATCTTTGGCGAAAAGGACTCGCACGCCGTGTTCTTCCTGCATCAGATGGGTGTCACGCGCCTGGATGTGGTGAACTTCATTTCGCACGGCATCACCAAGGTCGCGGAAAATACGTCTGCCAAGCGTCCGGAACCGGAACAGGAAGTCGAGGGCGAACAGTCCACCAGCGGCGCCCTGGAAAATTTCACGCAGAACCTCAATGCGATGGTGCTCGCTGGCCGCATTGACCCGCTGATCGGCCGCGGTCCGGAATTGGAACGTGTAGTGCAGACCTTATGCCGCCGTCGCAAGAACAACCCCTTGCTGGTCGGCGAAGCCGGCGTTGGCAAGACCGCGATCGCGGAAGGCCTTGCGCGCCGCATCGTCGAAGGCAGCGTGCCGGAAATTCTCAGCAACGCAACCATCTATTCGCTCGACATGGGCGCCCTGCTCGCCGGTACCAAGTACCGCGGCGACTTCGAACAGCGCCTCAAGGCCGTGCTCAAAAAACTGGGCGACAACCCGAACGCAATCCTGTTCATCGATGAGATCCACACGCTGATCGGCGCAGGCGCTGCAAGCGGCGGAACACTGGACGCATCCAACCTGCTCAAGCCGGCGCTGTCCAACGGCACGCTGAAGTGCATAGGCGCGACCACCTATCAGGAATACCGCGGTGTGTTCGAGAAGGACCACGCGTTGTCCCGTCGCTTCCAGAAAGTGGATGTATCCGAGCCCAGCGTGGCAGAGACGGTGGAAATTCTCAAGGGTCTCAAGTCGCGCTTCGAGGAGCACCACAGCGTCAAGTACACGGCCTCCGCGCTGAGCACCGCCGCCGAGTTGTCGGCCAAATACATCAATGACCGTCATCTGCCGGACAAGGCCATCGACGTGATCGACGAAGCAGGCGCCGCGCAGCGCATCCTGCCGAAGTCCAAGCAGAAGAAGGTGATTGGCAACAAGGAGATCGAGGACATCATCGCCAAGATCGCGCGCATCCCGCCACAGAATATTTCCAGCGACGACCGCAACGCGCTCAAGACGCTGGACCGCGACCTCAAGGCCGTGGTGTTCGGCCAGGACAAGGCGATCGACGCTCTCGCTGCCGCGGTCAAGATGGCGCGCAGCGGCCTGGGCAACGCGCAGAAGCCGATCGGCTCCTTCCTGTTCTCCGGCCCCACCGGCGTCGGCAAGACCGAAGTGGCTCGCCAGCTAGCCTACACGCTGGGTATCGAGCTGGTGCGTTTCGACATGTCGGAATACATGGAACGCCACGCGGTCTCGCGTCTCATCGGCGCGCCTCCTGGCTACGTCGGTTTCGAGCAGGGCGGCCTCATGACGGAAGCAATCACCAAGCATCCGTATTGCGTGCTGCTGCTGGATGAAATCGAGAAGGCGCATCCGGACATTTTCAATATCCTGCTGCAGGTGATGGACCACGGCACACTGACCGACAATAACGGCCGCAAGGCGGACTTCCGCAACGTGACCATCATCATGACTACCAATGCGGGTGCCGAATCGCTGTCGAAGTCCACCATGGGCTTTACGCAGTCGGTCGCCAGCGGCGATGAGATGGGCGAGATCAAGCGCCTGTTCACGCCTGAGTTCCGCAATCGCCTGGATGCGATCGTGTCGTTCAGCTCGCTGGATCACAATGTCATCATGCGCGTAGTCGAGAAGTTCCTGATGCAACTGGAAGATCAGTTGCACGAGAAGAAGGTCGAGGTGGCGTTCACCGATGCCTTGAAGGAATATCTCGCCAAGACCGGCTTCGATCCGCAGATGGGCGCACGTCCAATGTCGCGCCTTATCCAGGATACGATCCGTCGCGCCTTGGCCGACGAGCTGCTGTTCGGCCGTTTGGCGCATGGCGGCAGTGTAACGGTGGACATCGATGCCAACGAGAAGGTGGTGCTGGTGTTCGGCGAAGATTCGGGCGGCTCGCAGCCGGAACTCGCTGTCAACGAAGCTGAATAATCCTAGTTCTACCTGACCATGACAGGGGATGGAGCGATCCATCCCCTTTTCATGTGCTGTACCTATCTGGCTAGCCGTTTCCTCTCGGCGTGGTTATCATCCCCAAAACAAGAAAGGGGAGAATCATGCCAGTCCTGATCATACTGTCCGTCGCCGTCCAGGCATTCTTCATTTTTCATGTATTCCGAACCGGCCGCCCCTACTGGTGGGCTTATGTCATTCTGGCCTTCCCGTTTGGCGGCAGCCTGATTTACTACTTCGTGGAAATTTTCCCTAACTCGCGTGAAGAGCGCAAGGCACGCAAGGCTGTGCGCGGCATCGTGCGTTCGATCAAGCCCGATGCGGAACTGCAACGACGTACGGAAGAGCTGGAAATCTGCGGCAGCATGGACAACAAGATGGCGCTGGCTGAGGAATGCGAAAGCGTCGGCATGTTCGGCGAGGCAGCCCGGCTCTATCGCAGCTGTCTGGCAGGAGCATATGCCAATGACCCTCAGCTCCTGTTTCGGCTCGCCGCAGCGGAACTCATGCGAGAAGAGTTGAATGAAACTACCAGTTTGCTCCAGCGCCTGGAAAACGAGCACCCGACATATAAACCACTCGAGGTGAAACTGCTGCGTGCGCGGCTGCTGGAGAAAACCGATGCCTCGGCCGCCTTGAGGCTATACGAAGAGCTGGTACCCGTATTTTCCGGCCTAGAAGCAAAATGCCGCTATGCAGCGCTATTACAGGAACTGGGGCAGGAAACGCAAGCGCGAAGCTTGTTTGAAGAAGTCGTGCAGCACGCAAAACGCTTCAATATCCAGCACGAAGGCGAACAGGAGTGGGTGCGCTATGCGCGCGCCGGGCTGAAAGACTAGCCGAGCGCGGTGCAAGCCTCGCGTATTAACGCCGGGCCGCGATAAATAAGACCGCTATAAACTTGCACCAGACTTGCGCCCGCCGCAATCTTTTCCTGCGCATCTGCGCCGTCCAGAATACCGCCCACGCCGATAATCGGAATCTCGCCTTGCAATGCTGCATGGAGATGGCGGATGACCATCGTTGATTTTTCGCGTACCGGCGCACCGGATAATCCGCCGGTTTCGGCGGCATTGGGCAAGCCTTCCACGCCCCCGCGCGCGAGCGTAGTGTTGGTTGCGATCACGCCATCGAATCGATACTGGCGCAGCAAGGTAGCGATCTCGACTACCTGCTCTGGCGTCAGATCAGGCGCGATCTTGAGCAAAACGGGGACATAGCGTCCGAACTGCTCCGCAAGCCTGCTCTGCTCCATTTTCAGCGCGGACAGCAGATTTTCCAGCGCTTCCTTTTCCTGCAACTGGCGCAGGTTCTTGGTATTCGGCGATGAAATATTCACCGTCACATAGCTGGCGTGCTCGTACACCTTACGCAGGCAGATCAAGTAGTCGTCTACCGCACGCTCGTTGGGCGTGTCGAAGTTTTTCCCGATATTGATGCCGAGTATGCCGTCGTAGCGCGCATTCTTCACATTCTCCACCAGCGCATCCACGCCTTCGTTGTTGAAGCCGAAGCGGTTGACGATGCCCTGGGCTTGCGGAATACGGAACAGGCGCGGCTGGGGGTTGCCGGGTTGCGGACGCGGCGTGACCGTTCCCACTTCGATGAAGCCGAAGCCGAGTGCGCCGAGTGCATCGATATAGGCACCGTTCTTGTCCAGACCGGCAGCAAGACCGACCGGATTGGGAAAATCCAGGCCGATTACATGGCGCGGCTTGCAATGACGGGGCTTGGGCAGCAATGCGAGCAGACCGAGCCGATGCGCGGCTTGCAGTGAATCCAGCGTGAAATGATGCGCACGCTCGGCATCCATCCTGAAGAGAAGAGGCTTGATCAGGCCGTACATCACGCACTCCGCCAGATCGTGCCTTGCGGCGTGTCTTCCAGCACGATGCCGTTGTCCGACAAATCCTTGCGGATGCGGTCTGCTTCGGCAAAATTCTTCGCCTTCTTGGCCGCCGCACGCTCTGCAATGAGGCTTTCGATGGCTTCTGGCGTAAGTGCGGATGCCACTGAGCCTTGCAGGAACTCCTCGGGCGGGCGTTGCAGCAGGCCGAGCACGCCTGCCAACGCCTTGAGTCGACCTGCGGCAACGGGGTCCTGCGTCCGATTGGCTTCATTTGCGAGGTCGAACAGTACCGCGATCGCTTCCGGCGTATTGAAGTCATCGTCCATGGCGGTCTGGAAGCGGGCAAACTGCGGATCGTTCCACTCCAATGTGGCTGGCTTGGCCTCGATACCGCGCAATGCAGTGTAAAGGCGCGTCAATGCATGCTTGGCATCGTCCAGGTGCGCATCGGAATAATTGAGCGGGCTGCGATAGTGCGCGCGCAGGATGAAGAAACGGAGTACTTCCGCATCGTATTTCTGCAGCACTTCGCGGATAGTGAAGAAGTTGCCGAGCGACTTGGACATCTTCTCCTCGTCCACACGCACGAAACCGTTGTGCATCCAGTAATTCACATAAGTGCAGTCATGTGCACCCTCGGATTGCGCGATTTCGTTCTCGTGGTGCGGGAATTGCAAGTCCTGACCGCCGCCGTGGATGTCGAAATGGTGACCGAGATGATGGTCGCTCATGGCCGAGCATTCGATATGCCAGCCGGGACGCCCCGGCCCCCATGGAGATTCCCAGGCCGGCTCGCCCGGCTTGGCGGATTTCCACAACACGAAGTCCATCGGGTCGCGCTTGTAGGCATCGACCTCCACGCGCTCACCCGCGCGCAAATCTTCCAGCGACTTGCCGGAAAGCTTGCCGTATCCCTCGAAACCGCGCACGGAATAGAACACATCGCCGTTGTCCGCGCGATAGGCCAGTCCCTTATCCACCAGCGCGCCTATCATCGCCAGCATGTCGGGGATATGTCGGGTCGCCCGCGGCTCATGATCCGGCTTCTGCACGCCCAGCGCGCCAGCATCCTCGTCCATCGCCCGGATGAAACGCTCGGTCAGCTCGCCGATGGTTTCGTTGTTTTCTGCGGCGCGCTTGATGATCTTGTCGTCGATGTCGGTAATGTTGCGCACATAGGTCAAGTCATAGCCCGACGCCCGCAACCAGCGCGCCACCATGTCGAACACTACCATGACGCGCGCATGTCCGAGGTGACAGTAGTCGTACACTGTCATGCCGCATACGTACATGCGAGCCTGGCCGGGGTTTATCGGATGGAAATCCTGTTTTTCGCGGGCGATGGAGTTGTAGATCTTCAGCATGGATCGGAGTCGTCGTTTCGGAAATCGCCCGGATCGATGGGCGAGCAGCACAATGGGGCCAGAGTATAGCGCATTCCATATACTCCTGCCTGAAAAGCAGGCCTGGGAGGCATTGCGACAAGAGTAGAATTCCCCTTGCAAAACAGGCTGTTCAATAGCGAGCTGTTCCGCTATCCTAGCGGACTTCAAGAGTCGTCGGTCGTTCATACCAACTCCAATCATTCGGCCGCCGACAGGCGCCTGCAATCATCAGAACAAGCGCGGCACGTCATCCAAAAGACTGCCCGCAAGTCGGAGGAGAGATCATGAAAAAGTTCGCTTTGTCGTTCATGCTGTGGCTGTGCGTCAGTTTCCCGGCCCTCGCCGCCTACCCGCAAATCGAGTTTCAGACCAACCTGGGCAGCTTCGTCATCGAACTGTACCCGGACAAGGCTCCCCGGACCGTCGAAAACTTCCTCCAGTACGTCAACAGCGGCTACTACGAGGGCACGATCTTCCACCGCGTCATCGACAAGTTCATCATCCAGGGCGGCGGCATGACGCAGGACATGATTTCCAAGCCGACCCTGCCGCCCGTCGCCATCGAATCCAATAACGGCTTGCGCAACGAACCCGGCGCCGTCGCAATGGCGCGCTCTTTCCAGCCGGATACCGCGACTTCGCAGTTCTTCATCAATCTGGACGACAACAAGATGCTGAACTACTTCCGCCCCGAGCCTGCCTTAATGGGGTACACAGTGTTCGGCAAGGTGATCCGTGGCATGGATATCGCGAAAAAGATCGGTCGCATTCCGACCCAGGTGCTCGGCAAACTCACCGATGTGCCGCAGGAGCAGATCGTGATTCAGCGCGTCGCCCTGCTGGAAACGCCTATAATTGCGGAAGAATCTCACAAGCCGCTGGAAGGCTTGTCTGTCACTCCCCCTTCTACGAAAAAAGGAAAGAAACGTGGTTAAACTTCACACCAACTTCGGCGCAATCACTCTGGAACTGGACGCCGAAAAAGCGCCTGAAACCGTGGCCAACTTCCTGGCTTACGTCGATAGCGGCTTCTACAACAACACCATCTTCCATCGCGTGATCGACGGCTTCATGATCCAGGGCGGCGGCTTCGAGCCCGGCATGTCGCAAAAGCGTACCAACCCCTCGATCAAGAACGAAGCCAACAACGGCCTGCAGAACAAGGCTTACACCATCGCGATGGCCCGTACTCCGGACCCGCACTCCGCCAGCAGCCAGTTCTTCATCAACGTCGCCGACAACGACTTCCTCAACTTCTCCGCACCCACCAGCAACGGCTGGGGCTATTGCGTATTCGGCAAGGTGACCGAAGGCACGGAAGTGGTCGACAAGATTCGCCAGGTACGCACCGGGAACAAGGCCGGCCATCAGGACGTGCCCGTCGAGGACGTGGTCATCGAGCGCGCCGAGCAGTGCTGAGCGGCGACGCGACCCTTTTCATCTCCGACCTGCATCTCTGCGTCTCGCGGCCCCACATCACCGGGCTGCTGCTGAAGTTCCTGCAAGGCCCGGCGCGGGAAGCGCGGGCCTTGTATGTTCTGGGCGACCTGTTCGAATACTGGGCGGGCGATGACGATCTCGCCGACCCGTATCACGAGAAAATCTGCTCGGCTTTCAAGCATCTTGCCGATACCGGCGTGCCGATTGCGCTGATCCACGGCAATCGCGATTTCCTGCTGGGCGAAGCCTTCGCGCATGCCTCGGGCATGGCGATTCTGAACGATCCCTCCCTGCTGGAAATGCACGGCCGCCGTGTATTGCTAACGCACGGTGACGAGTTGTGTACGGATGACGTGGAGTACCAGAAATTCCGCACTCAGGTTCGCGATGCGAACTGGCAGGCCGGGTTTCTTGCCCAGCCGCTCACTGCGCGCAAAGCCCAGATCGAAGCCTTGCGCATGCGCAGCGAATCGGAAAAATCGTACAAATCGGAAGCGATCATGGACGTAAATGCCGACGCCGTCATCGAACTTGTCCGGCGCTTCGATCATCCCGACCTTCTGATCCACGGCCACACTCACCGCCCGGGAATCCACGAGATACTGGACGATGGGAAACGCACTGTTCGCCACGTGCTGGCCGATTGGTACGAGACCGGGAGCTACTTGCGGCTCACCGATCACGCCTGCGAGGCGGTCAGTATTACCTAGGGCGTTTTGACTTTAGGCTTGACGGGAGCCTCGGGAGAACCTGGCACTTTGGGTTTTTCCGGGGCTTTCGGCTTTTCGGTCTGGGCGGTTGCGGATGATTTTGGCTCGGCTGCCTTCTTCTTGGCAGAGGATTTTTTCGTTCCCTTCCCAGCTTGCGGCTTCGCTTTGGGTGCCAGGCTAACCCCCTGTTTGCGTAACCACCAGTCGCTGGCGAGTTCCTGCGCCTTCACCTCTTCGCCCGGCAGTAGCAGCGCTCCCATGCGGTCGCGTGCATCCACCGCCGCCTGTTGTTGCAACTGATCCTCTATCTGCTGGGCAGTCGTCGCCGCAATGTCGTACCACTTATAAGCCTGCACCAGATCCCGCGGGCTGCCCTCGCCGTTGGCGAACATGTTTCCCGCCATCATCTGGGCCGGAACATCTCCCGTATCGGCCAGCCGTTGCGCCCACAATAACGCCTCATCAGGATCGGCGGCAATGTCATAGCCGTTGTAGAACTTTACCGCGAGCAGGCGCTGCGCTTCCCGATCGCCGTTCTGCCCCGCGCGCCGCAGCCAGCGCAAGGCCTCGACATTGTTCTTGGGGGCCGCGCGACCATAGTTGAAACGTGACCCCAGCTCGAATTGCGCAGCCGGGTCGTTGGCATTCGCCTTCCGTACGAGTTCCGGCAGCTTCATCTGCTCGTACTTCGCACGCTTTTCAGGCTCAGATGACTGCGCCGCTCCTGCCGTGGCATATGCAGAAGCCAGCAGCAGAGCAACCGGCAAGATTGCCGCATGCAGACGCGGAAAATCAGAGATCTTCATAGAGGGCCATTATAAACATACTGACTCTCATGCCACGTCATCCTTCTCCTACGCAGAATTCATCCTTCATGAGGCAACAAATCGTCCCCATGCGGCGCCTAATCTTTGTTCAGTCTGGCCGCCGACGATTACCGCCGGCATACCGTCGCTTGCGACAAGGCTGGCGTTTTTCATTTATGAAGGAGATTCAAGTATGCAAACAACATTGATGAAGAAACTGCTATGCACTGCCGCCCTTGCGCTGACACCTTTCGTGGTGTACGCCGGCGGCACCAATACCCAGGACGAGTCCACCACCGGCTACAAGAATGCGCCTGACCGCTCCACGCAACAGGGCGACATGGGCAAGGGTCCCAACGGTGACACTTCAGTCAAAATCAAGGATTCTGACTTGTCCAAGAAAGTCGAGAAAGCCATCGAAAACGATGCTCAGTTGCAGAACCTCGATATCGACGTCGAAGCGGACAATGGCGTCGTCAAACTGTCCGGCGAAGTCAGCGATGTACGGTGGAAAGGCCGTGCCGCGAAAGTGGCAAGCAGCGTGAAGGGCGTTAAATCCGTCCAGAACGAACTGACCGTCAAGAACTGATTTCCAGAACCAACTAGCGTTCAAGCCTGTCCGATGACTTTCACCGGACAGGCTTTTTCTTTTTATTGCACGCCGTCACGAAACTATCTCTTGAAATATTAAGATGCAGTCCCTATTATTAGCACTCGAAAGACAAGAGTGCTAACAGCACTTGTCTCCATCCCCCAATATTTAGATTTTTGATACTGATTAACCAAAAAGGAGAACTCCATGAAAATTCGTCCTTTGCATGACCGCGTGATCGTCAAGCGCGTCGAAGAAGAGCGCACTACTGCCTCCGGCATCGTTATCCCCGACACCGCCACCGAAAAGCCCGACCAGGGCGAAATCGTTGCCGTAGGCAACGGCAAGGTGCTGGAAGACGGTTCCGTGCGCAAGCTGGAAGTGAAGGTCGGCGACAAGGTGCTGTTCGGCAAGTATGCCGGCCAGACCGTAAAGGTTTCCGGCGAAGAACTGCTGGTGATGCGTGAAGAAGACATCATGGGCGTCATCGAAGCCTAAGCGGCGTCCCTGTAACCCAGAAAAGATTTAGGAGAATTCAATAATGGCTGCTAAAGACGTACGTTTCGGCGACGAAGTTCGCCACAAAATGGTCAATGGCGTGAACGTTCTCGCCAATGCCGTCAAGGTTACCCTCGGCCCCAAGGGCCGTAACGTGGTTCTGGAGCGCTCCTTCGGCGCCCCGACCATCACCAAGGACGGCGTTTCCGTCGCCAAGGAAATCGAGCTGAAGGACAAGTTCGAGAACATGGGCGCGCAAATGGTCAAGGAAGTCGCTTCCAAGACCTCCGACATCGCCGGTGACGGCACCACCACCGCAACCGTTCTGGCTCAAGCCATCATCCGCGAAGGCATGAAGTCCGTCGCTGCCGGCATGAACCCGATGGACCTGAAGCGCGGTATCGACAAGGCTGTCGAAGTTGCCATCGGCGAACTGAAGAGTCTGTCCAAGCCCTGCACCACCAGCAAGGAAATCGCTCAGGTCGGTTCCATTTCCGCCAACTCCGACTCCTCCATCGGCCAGATCATCGCTGACGCGATGGACAAGGTGGGCAAGGAAGGCGTGATCACCGTTGAAGACGGTTCCGGCCTGCAAAACGAACTGGACGTCGTGGAAGGCATGCAATTCGACCGCGGCTACCTGTCCCCGTACTTCATCAACAATCAGGACCGCCAGATCGCGCTGCTGGACAACCCGTTCGTCCTGCTCTACGACAAGAAGGTTTCCAACATCCGCGACCTGCTGCCTGCTCTGGAACAAGTTGCCAAGGCTGGCCGTCCGCTGCTGATCATCGCTGAAGACATCGAAGGCGAAGCGCTGGCAACCCTGGTGGTCAACAACATCCGCGGCATCCTGAAGACCTGCGCCGTCAAGGCTCCGGGCTTCGGCGACCGTCGCAAGGCCATGCTGGAAGACATCGCCATCCTGACCGGCGGCACCGTGATCGCCGAAGAACTGGGCCTCAAGCTGGAAAACGTCAAGCTGGAAGACCTGGGCCAGGCCAAGCGCATCGAAGTTGGCAAGGAAAACACCATCATCATCGACGGTGCTGGCGTGGAAACCAACATCAAGGCCCGTATCGACCAGATCAAGAAGCAAGTCGAAGAAGCCTCCAGCGACTATGACCGTGAAAAGCTGCAAGAACGCGTTGCCAAGCTGGCAGGCGGTGTGGCCGTGATCAAGGTCGGCGCTGCGACCGAAGTCGAAATGAAGGAAAAGAAGGCCCGCGTCGAAGACGCGCTGCACGCCACCCGCGCAGCCGTTGAAGAAGGTATCGTGGCCGGCGGCGGTGTGGCTCTGCTGCGCGCCCGCAAGGCAATCGCTGGCACCAAGGGCGACAACCATGATCAAGATGCCGGTATCGGCATCGTGCTGCGCGCGATCGAAGAACCGCTGCGCCAGATCGTGGCCAACGCTGGTGCCGAGGCATCCGTTGTAGTGAACAAGGTGCTGGAAGGCACCGGCAACTTCGGCTACAACGCTGCCAACGACACCTATGGCGACATGGTGGAAATGGGCGTGCTGGATCCG